>JALHOS010000293.1 GCA_022842905.1 Myxococcaceae bacterium
CGTGATGAAGGCTGGTCCGCCGTGTATGGTGACGCCAGCCATCGCGACACATTGACCGCGGCGGGGGTCGGTCAGGCCACCGGGTTCATCCTGAGTTCCGCCGGGACGAGCGGCGGGGGCCACACCCAAGCGCAGACGGCCAGCAGCCAGCACACGACGCCCGCGGGGCAGCCGGGCCAGGGCTTGCTGCCGGGGCAGCGCGTCGCGGGGCGCTACACCATCACCCGCAGGTTGGCCGCCGGGGCCATGGGCACCGTCTACGAAGCGTTCCACGAAGGCCTGCGCGCCAAGGTGGCGCTCAAGGTGATGCACGCGCAGCTCGCGACCGAGGCCACGCTGCTTGCGCGCTTTCGGCGGGAAGCGGCGGTCATGGCCAAGCTCAACCACCACCGCGCGGTGCGCGTGCTCGACTCAGGGGAAGACGCGGGCCAGCTCTTCTTGGTGATGGAGTTCATCGAAGGGCGCGACGTCGACAAGGTGCTCGAGCAGGAGAAGCGCCTGCCCTTGGAGCTGGTGACGGCCATCGCCCTGCAGCTGCTCGACGTGCTGGCCGTGGCGCACGCGCAGGGCATCGTCCACCGTGACTTGAAGCCGGCGAACCTGTTGTTGGTGATGTCCAGCGGCCAGCCGGAGCTGAAGGTGGCTGACTTCGGCATCGCCGCGCTCAAGGGGGCCGGGGCGGACCTCAAGGCGACGGCGACAGGGCAGTTCGCCGGCACGCCCGCGTACGTCTCGCCGGAGCAGTGCCGCGCGGAGCCGGTGGACGGCCGCAGCGACCTCTACAGCGCCGGCTGTCTGCTCTTCGAGCTGCTCACCGGCCGGCCTCCCTTCACCCAGACGAACGTGGCGGACCTGTTCTCGGCGCACCTGTTTCGGCCGCCTCCGCGCTTGAGCGACGTCGCTCCGGACTTAGGCGCTCCTCCGGCGCTCGAGGCGGTGCTGCAGCAGGCGCTCGCCAAGAAGGTGGAAGACCGCTTCGCCACCGCCGAGGTGATGGCGCAGGCGTGGAAACAGGCGGTGTCGACGCCGGCGAAGAAGGGGCGGGCGGACGGACCGGGCGTGCAGCGCGCGGCCGCGGCGCAGGGCACGCCGGTGGCGCTGTACGCGCCGGGGTCTTCGGAGGCCGAGCGCGAGGCGCTGCTGCAGGCGCTCTTCGCGCAGGGCTTCGCGCCGACGGTGGTGGACGGGACGAAGCCGCTGGAGGCCGGCGCGGCGTTGCTGCTGGCACCAAGCGCCGCCGACGCGGTGGCGGGAGCCAAGCGGCTGGCCCAGCTGAGCCCGGACGTGAAGGTGGTGGCGGTGGTGCCGCTCGGAGAGCCGGGCGCGCTCGAGGCGGTGCTCGACGCCGGCATCTTCACCGCGGTGGACGCGCCGCCGGACCCCGTGGAGCTGGGCCGCAAGCTGTCGAGGGCCGCGAAGCAAGCGAGGAAGTAGTCGTTTTCGTCGTCGATGAAGCGCGGCGCGCCAGAGCCTTCGCTGCAGCAGCTGAGCGACGCCGCGCTTCAGGCGCGGTGCGGGACGACGCGCTGGGAGCGGCTGGTGGGGTGGGTGCTGCCGTGGCCGTGGCTCGTCGGGGCCTTCGTGGTGGCGGACGTGGCGGCGCAGCGCTTCGGCCGAGTGGGGGCGTGCGCCGCGGTCGCGCTGGCGATGGCCTTGGCCGTGCTCGGAACCTTGGCCTTCACGGCGCTCGGTGGGCTCGTGCCAGAGCGGCTGGAGCTCGTGCGGCGCTTCGGCGCGGCGCCCGTCGAGTACTACGTGCGCCAGGTGCTCGCGCAGCCGCCGTCGGAGCGGCCGTCGTGGACGGTGCTGCTCCAGTGGGACGCGCTGCCGCGCGGCGGGCGGTTCTTGGTGAGCGCGGCGCTGCGCGCGTCGACGGTGCCGTGGTCGACGGTCGAAGCCCGCGGCGTCGGGGGCTCACTGGCGGAGCTGACGCGGGCGAAGCTGCTCAAGGCCGCCCGGCCGCTGACCGAGACGGAGCGGGCGCGGCTGCTGCGCCTGGTGGAAGCGCGCGCGGGCACGGTGCTGCCGCCAGGCCCCGCAGTGAAGGACGGCGCGCCATGTCGGCTCGTGGTGGTTGACGGAGAGAAGGGGGCCGTGCACGTGCTGCGCTTCAACCTGGCGAGCCTGCCGGCGGTGTCTTCGGCGGAGGACACCACGGCGCTGGCGCGCACGCTGCTCGCGCTCGAGGCGTCGCTGCGGCCCAGCTCGTCGCTGCCGCCAGGTGTCGGCGTCGTGGAGCGGTGAAGGGCTGACGTTGCAGTGGCCTGGGCCTTCGGCCGTGTCAGGCCTTCGCACCGTCGACTGCCCGCTCGGAGCGGTGCGCCGCTGACGCTTCCCCGCCGACTCGAGGGGCGCGTGCAGGTGAGACAGCCTCTCGAGCCGCGCGTGGCCTCAGGCGGCGACTCCCATCTGGGGCGCCACCGCACCTGCCCCGTCGAGGACTCCGAGGCCGTCGGAGCGCGCTTTGGGTACGGTGCGACGACCATGCGCTCCCTCGTGTGTGTCGTTGTCGCCGTCTGCGCTTCGGCCTGTCGCTTCGAGGTCGACGTGCCCAGCGGGACGATCGTCTCATGCTCGGCGGACGACCCGGCGTGCCCTGCGGGCATGGTCTGTCGTGCGCGCTTGCGCCGCTGTGTCGCCGCAGTGGCCTCGGACTCTGCGGCCCCGCGCCTGCTGTCCAGCCAGCTGTCCACGTCGACGCTTCGCGCAGGGCAAGAACTCCGGGTCGAGCTGGTGGCGAGCGAGCCGCTCCTCGAGTCGCCCCGGGTGGGGCTGGTGACGGGGGGCCTGACGGTGCCGCTGGCGCTCATCTCCGAGACCCTTGCCGAAGGCCGGTCGGTGTTCGCGTACACCGCGACGGGGGAGGAGCCCGAAGGGCCCGCGCGTCTCGCCGCCGATCTGATCGACGCGTCGGGCACCGAGGCGCTCGCCCAGTCGGTCGGCGTCGTGACGCTGGACTTCACCGCCCCACGCGTCGCCCGCGCTGAATTCGTGGCGCCTCGCACCTCCGACGGTGGCGTCCTCCGGCTCCGCAGCGCCGAGCCCGCCGTCGTGCGCGTTCTCCTGAGCGAGCCGGTGCTCGTGGGCTCCGAGCTCCGGGGCAGCGCCCCTGGCTGCGCAGACCTCACGTTCCGTCGCCCGGAGACTGGCGGCGACGTCCTCGACTTCACCGCCGCCGCCCCGGTCGGGGTGGCGGGGTGCACCTACGCGCTGCGCATGAGCGGCGTGCGCGACGTCGCCGGCAACGGCCTGTCGTCCACCGAGACGGGGCTCACGCTCACGCTCGACGACGAAGCCCCGCGCATCGAAGGCCTGGAGCTCGGGCGTCTGGTCGACGGTGGTTGGCAGCGCGCGTCGGTGTTCAGCCGCACGCACGCCTTCGACGAGGTGCGGCTCCACTTCACCGTCGACCCGACCACGGTGGCGCTGGCAGCGACTTTCGACGGCGCGCCGTGGCCCGGGTGCGGGACGAGCTGCGCCCAAGCCGTGGACGGTGGCCGCAGCTGCGCGTGCACGCGCCAAGTCCAACTCGGCGACGGCGAGGGCGCGCACAGCGTGGCGATCGTCGCGACCGATGAGGTGGGGAACGTCGCGACGGCCTCCGCCGCGTTGCAGCTGGACTTCACGGCGCCGCGAGTCATCGACAGCACGGTGCAGCTGTTGCTTCGCCCACCGGCGGCCAGCCTCGTGCCGGCGGTGCGCGCGCTGAGCTCCGGCGGCGTGGCCCAGGTGCTCTTCTCGGTGACGGAGCCAGCGATGGCGTCGCTGGCGTCACCCGAGCCCGACGTGTCGTTTGCGCTCTCGTCGTCGACGCCCACCAGCTTCGTCTTCGCTGGCGCTCTGGTGGGTGCGTCCGCCGCCGAGGGCCCCCGCACGCTGCTGGTGACGCTCGTCGACGCCGTCGGCAACGAGTCCAGCGCAGCGCTCGCCCAGCTCCTTCGGGTCGATGACGTCGCGCCGGCGGCGCCGCGCGTCCTGGTGGACGCCGGGGTCATCTACGTGCGCACGCCGTGGGGGGCGGCCGACGCAGGCCCGCACTTCACCGTCGTCGGCGCACCAGGCTCCGTGGAGCCCGACGCCCTGGTGGTGGCCTTCGACTCGCGGGGGTTCGAAGCAGGGCGAGGGGTGGCCAGCGACGCCGGCGCCTTCAACGTCGAGCTGTCCGCAGCGGATCGGCCGGCGGTGTGGCTGTCCGCCGTCGACGGCGCCGGCAACGCCAGCGCGCGGGTGGACGTGAAGGAAGTCACCTGGACGGCGTCGCTGGGTGGGAAGGTGCTCGGCCGGCTCACGGAGAACCCACACTCGGCGCAGGTGCGCCCGCGCTTCACCCAGGCGCTCGACGCGCCAGGCGCCACCGAGGTGCTCTTTCCTGCCACGGCGGCGACCGCCCCGCGGTGGTTCGGCGGCGCGCCGACGAGCCGCATCTGGCACGGCCTGGCTTTCGACGCCCGGCGTCGGAAGACGGTGTTGTACGGCGGCCAGGGCGCCATTGGCGCGGGCGCGGAGCTCTGGGAGTGGGACGGCGAGCGCTGGGCCAGCTTCACGACGGTGGCCGGCGGCCCGCCAGCGCGCAGTCGGCATGCCATGGCCTTCGATTCCATTCGAGGGACGACGCTCGTCTTCGGTGGGGACGCGGCGGGGCTCTCGAACGCGCTCTGGGAATGGGACGGCGTCGCCTGGACTGACCGCACGTCGTCCGTCGGCCCAAGCCCACGCGCGGACATGCGCATGGTGTTCGACACGGCGCGCGCCCGACTGGTGGTCTATGGCGGCGTGACCGTTCCGGCGAACTCCACCCATTGGGAGTGGGACGGCGCAGCTTGGTCCAACCGCACGCCCGCGAGCGGTGGGCCCGGGGATCGAACACAGCACGCCATGGCCTTCGACGAGAGCCGCGGGGTCACGGTGCTGTTCGGCGGCGGCCCGGGCACGCTCGCGACCAACGAGGTCTGGGAATGGGACGGGGCGAGCTGGACCAACCGGACCCCGTCGGCCGGGGGCCCGTCCGCCCGCCGAGGCGCGGCGCTCGTCTACGACGGGACGAGGCGCAGCTGCTTGCTCTTCGGGGGCTTCACGGCGAGCGCAACGGCGACGAACGAGCTGTGGGAGTGGAACGGGGCGAGTTGGACCAACTTGACGCCCAGCAGCGGCGGGCCTGCCGCTCGCGCGGACCACGCGCTCGCCTACGACGCCGCCCGGCGCGTGGTGGTGCTGTCCGGTGGCCAGCCGACCGCACTCGCGGGCAGCGTGTGGGAATTTGGCGCGACGGGCTGGGTGGACCGTTCGCCACGGACGCCGCCGCCCGCCTTTCGTGGCGCGTCCCTCACCTTCGACGCGGCGCGCGGTCGAGCGGTGCTCGTCGCGGGCCAGACGACAGCCGGCCTGACCAACGAAGTGTGGGAGTGGGACGGGCAGCGGTGGGTGGACGCGGGCGTGCCGGCTGGGGCGCCCTCTCCACGTACTCGCCACGCGGCGGCTTTCGACTCGCAGCTCGGCGAGGTCCTCGTGTTCGGTGGGAATACCGACTTCTCAGCGACGGCGTCGAACCAGCTCTGGGGCTGGAACGGCACGGGGTGGACGAACCGCACCGCTGCGGGGCCGAGCGCGCGCGCCGATGGCGCCATGGCGTACGACGCCGCGCGGGGTCGGCTGGTGCTCTTCGGAGGTGCCGCCGGGAGCACTTCGAACCGTGAGACGTGGGAATGGGCCGACGCGGGCTGGGCCAACCGGACGCCGAGCAGCGGGGGCCCTTCCGCGCGGATTCGGCACGCCATGGCCTATGACGCCGCGCGCGCCCGCGTCGTCCTCGTGGGTGGTTTCACCAACACGGGCGCCTCAGCCGAGACGTGGGAGTGGGACGGCGCCACCTGGGTCGACCGCACGCCGGCCAGCGGGGGGCCTCCTGGTGTCTATGGCCACAGCCTGTTCGCCGACTCGGCGCGGCGAACGGTGGTGCTGCAGGGTGGCCAGACTGCGGGCGCGAGGAACGCCCAGACGTGGGAGTGGGACGGTGTCGCGTGGGCGAACCGCACGTACGTGGGCGGGCCGGGAGGGCTGTCCGAGCACGGCGCCACCTACGATTCGATTCGCCAAGAGGGGCTGCTGGTGGGTGGGGTTGGCGGCCCGTCGGTGGTGGCCGACGCGTGGCGCTGGCGACAAGACAACGGCGAGCGTCCGGCCGTGGTGCTCCGCTTTCCCTTCTCGTACGCCGAAGCGCCGGTCGGCAGCGCGCTGTTTACCGTGCAGGTCCACGTGCATGCCGGCGCGAGCAGCACCGCGGAGGACGGGGGCTCGAGGCTCAGCGGCGCGGCGCTCTGGTCGCGCTCGGCCGGGGGAGGCTTCGCGGTTCGCCGCCAGAACGTCGCTCCCTCGGCGACGCCAGCAAGCTTGGACTGGCTCGCCACTGCACCCGGGGAGCCGGCGGCGCTCCTCGCCGGACCAACCCAGGAACTGTCGGTCGTCATCGCGCCGGTGAGCGGTGCAGACGCCGAGGTGTCCGTCGTTGACGCGTGGGTCCAGGTCTCCTACCGACGCCCGTAGCGCGTGAGGTCCGCGGCGCTGCGCGCGTCGACGGTGCCGTGGTCGGCGGTCGAGGCCCGTGGCCTTCGGAGCCCGCAGGTGTCGCCCAAGTTGGGCGACATGCCGCCGCTGCCGCTCCGCTTCGTGCGAAACCACCTGGGAGAGTGAGCGGAGTCGACGGCCGGCGCCGTCACCTGCTCGCGCCCGAACTGTCAACCGCCGAGCCACGACATCTTCGTCAGCGCGCAGGCGCTCCACTGACCGCGACCGTCGTGTCCGGCCGCGAGGTTTGCTCGCACGGCTCGCCACCTGGGGCCGTCCCCCTGGCCCAGCACTTGCTCGACGTCGCGACACCACTCAAAAGGAGCCGCCATGAAACGACCGACCTGCCGAACCCTGCTGCTCACCGCCCTCGCACTCTCCTTCGGCGCGTGTGGCATGACCAAGTCCGTCAGCCTGTCGAACGTCACGGCCACCCGCGGCGCGGACGACCGCGTCACCGTCGTGGCCACGCTCATCAGCAACGGCCACATTCCCTGGGACGACACGAGGTCCGGCGAGGCGCCGCCGCAGTTCTGCGTCACGGCGACCTGGAGCGCACCGGCTCCGAGTGATGCCGGGGTGGGGCTGGACGCCGGGCCTTCAGAGCGGGGCCGTCGGACGGTGGTTCGGCAGATGCCGGCGTCGTGCTTCAGCCAGGGCAGACGTTGGACAGCGTCGAGAAGTGCGGCACGCGCGTCAGCGAGTTCGCCGTCAGCCTCACGTCGACCCGCGCGATTCCAACGCCAGCGAGCGGCGCGACGGTGCTCGACGTGTCCGTCACGCGCGGCTTCGCGCTGGGCCGGCCGTCCGAGCGAAGTTGGCTCGGCGTCAGCCCTTGAGCGGAGCGGCGCTGGCATGACGAACGGGTGCGAGTCGGGCGCGCGTTTCTTGGTGCCCCGGAGACGTCAGCCTCGGCGCAGCGCCGGGCCAGCTTGGCCGCACCAGCTGCGCCTCCTCGAGCGCTGGCGCCGGGTGCCTTGACAACCCGCCGCCTTCCGGACGAGAGCCCGCGCATGTTCCTCCGGCTCGTCCTGGCTCTCGCGTGTGGCGCTTCGCTCGGCTGCGCGACGATCGCCCCCCGTGCTCACCTGAACGGCATGCGGTACTCGCCGGTTGGCGAGCTCGGTCGCGCCGACGCCGCGCGCGCCGACTTCCAGCAGGCCATCGCGCAGCAGCTCCACGCCCTCGATGAGTCCGAGCAACTCGTCGGGCTCTCGCCGGAGGTCGAGCTCTACGAGCGCAACGTGCCGCCGGGTCTCACGCTGAGCGACTTCGGTGAGGTCGCCGCCACGCCCGGCGGCGGCTTCGAGGTGCTCGGCTCGTTTACCGTGTCGGCCGCGCACGGCTTCCCCATGCTCTTCAACGACTACACGAGCGTCGGCCGGAAGGCCTACTGCTACTGGCAGACACCGCTCACGTGGGTGACCTTGGGCGTGTGGATGGCGGTGCCGCTCAACTACCCGTGCTGGTCCCGCTGGCTGAGCCGCGCGGAGGGCATTGGCCTGGTGCGCGCCATGGCGAAGGCCGCTGACGCCAACGTCGTGGTCTTGCCGTGGGGCCTGGCGGACCGAGAGGAGTCGTTCTACCGGGCCGTCGGCGTCTTCGTAAGGCGGCATGCCGCGAGTCCGCCGGTGGGCGCGTCGCGCTGAGGGCTCCCGAGCCGCACGACCGACCGCTCACGGCAGCGGCGTCACCCACGCGTCGTCCAGCGTGTACGCGGTGCCTGCCTGGCCCAACACCACCTCGAGCCGCAGCCGGAGGACACCCGCGACCAGCGCCGCGCTGCTCGCCACTCGCCCGGCGCTCGTCACCGTCAGCGGCTGCGTCGCCAACGTGGCGCCCTGCGAAGACAGCTGCACCAGGCGCAGGGTGAGCGGCGCGGCGTTGGAGGCTCCGCCGACCCGCGCGCCGAAGCCCACGACGGCGCCAGCGGGCAGGCCCGGGTTGTCGACGTTCTGAAAGAGCACGCTCGAGCCCGCGCCGGTCCAGCTGAGGGCCAGGTGCCGCGCGCGGTGCTGCACGTCGGTGGGCGTGTTGCGCTCGATGAGGCTGCGGTCTGGCTGCGTCCCCACGCGGTCCCACGGACCCAGGTAGGTCAGGCCCGCGCCGAAGTCGCCGTTGACGAGGAGGTTGCCCCAGCCGAGCCGCAGGTCGACGGGCCAGCTGCGCGGTTCGAAGCCGCCGCGTGGGTCCACCAGCACGCTCGTCCAGTCGCGGCAGTCCACGCGGATGAACGTCTTGCCGCCGAGGACTTCACTCGTCGGCCCCGAGCAGCCGCTGGTCTTCGGCGTGCCCGCTTCGTTCCAGCGCTCCCACCGCGCCTTGCCGTACTCGCGCGTGAAGTAGAAGCGCTCGAGGTGATCCGACGTCGCCGGGCTGGCGCCGCCGAAGTGCGTGGACACGAGCGTCGTCAGCGTCTTCCCCGTGGTGAAGGTGTAGGGCTGGAGCCGGAACTCGGTGTACGCGGGCGAGAGAAAGTCGGACGGGCAGGTGTGCGTCGGCGGGTTGATGCGCAGGCGCGCGGTCTCGGCGGCGACGGTGCTGCTGACGGTCTGTTCGTTGAAGAGCAGCCACGCGTCGGCCAGCTGACATTGGCTCGCCTGCCCGTTGAGCCACGACCACATCGGCTGCACTCGCCCCGAGCCGTCACACGTGCCGATGTACGAGGCGCGGGGACCGTCGTGCTCGGCCACGTCGTAGCCGTCGATGGGCGCGCCGTCATTCGGCGCGGAGGACGTGAAGCCACCGGCGCGGTCGAACTCGAAGAAGGCGCGCGGGTGCTGGGCCGGGGTCTCCGCGAACGCGAAGTCGAACGTCTGGAGCACGCCGACGCCGCTGCGCAGGCGGAAGGGGAAGGAGTCGCTGATCTGAAAGCCGAACGGGTTGCCGGGGTCGCCTTGATCGACCTTGTGGTACGGCAGCGCCTCGTCGAGGAGCAGGTCGCGGTGGCACGCGCAGCTGGCCGGGTCGTCCGCGGTGACTTGGCCCGACGACGACAGGCACACGTCTTGGACGAGGAAGTCGATGGTGTCGGCGTGTGTGAAGACGGTGCCGGCGTCTCGTGCGGGGCACGCCGTCGGTGCGCCGCCGGAGCCTGCGCTGCCGCCGGAGCCTGCGCTGCCGCCGGAGCCTGCGCTGCCGCCGGAGCCTGCGCTG
>JALHOS010000294.1 GCA_022842905.1 Myxococcaceae bacterium
CTGGAGCAAGGGGAGCGCGCGCGGCGCTGGGCCGCAGCAGCAGTCAGGCACGGTGCACGAGCGGCAGCACGCGGGCGGCCTGGTGAAGTGCGACGGGTGCGGCCTGCTGAGGCGAGACGGGCCGGGCGTCCATGGGCTGCGGCTGGACTCGCGCGACCCCAGGCGGCTGGTGGACTGCGCCGGCCGGCAGGTGTGCACCGAGTGCCGGCAGCTGTTGCCGGAGGACGGCGCGCCCCACGTGTGCGGCTTCTACGCGCAGGAAGCAGGGTTTGGGTCGTGAGCGCTGTCGTAGACACCAGGTGTCGCTGGTGCGGAGTGTCGCTCCTCGAGCCGCGACAGCGCTTCTGTTCGAAACGCTGTCGCCAGACGGCCTTTCGTCTTCGACGCCGGCGAGGCGGTTCGGTGGTCGGGCCGGGGGCGGGGCCGGGTCTGCGCTTCGCCTATGCGGACCCGCCCTATCCTGGGCACGCGTGGCGCTACGCGGACCAGGCGAGCTACGCGGGCGAGGTGGACCATGCCGCGCTGGTGGCGTCGCTGGTCGACCGACAACGCAGAGGAGAGCTTGCGGGCTGGGCCCTGTCCACGTCGGCGGCGGCGCTGGCTGTCGTGCTGCCGCTCGCGCCGACCGTCAAGGTCTGCGCGTGGGTGAAGCCTATCGGCGTCTTCGGCGCGGGCGTGTGCTCGCGCTGGGAACCGGTGCTGGTTTCGGGAGGCCGCGCGCTGCATCCGGTGCGCGACTGGCTGAGTGCGCAGCCGGCCAAGCTCGCAGGGTCGGACCTCGTAGGGCGCAAGCCGCTGGCGTTCTGTGGGTGGCTGTTCGATCTGCTGGGCATGGTGCCGGGTGATGAGTTGGAAGACCTGTTTCCGGGGTCTGGAGTCGTCGGCCAGGCGTGGGCGTCGCTGTCGGCCGGCAGTCGGAGTCGCTGGGAGCTCAACGACGCGGCGGCGCCTGTCGTTGAAGTACTCAAGACGGGCGGTCGCTCCTGCAGGAGCGACGCGGCAAAAACGACCGATTAGGCCGCACGGCTGAGCGGTCGCGGAAGTGCTGAGAAGTGCGAGGGGCGCCCGGTGCGAAATCGGGCGCCCCTTTTGCCGCGGGCTGCTCAGCTGGCGGCGACAGGCGTGCGGGCGCGCAGGTAGCGGCGCAGGCTGCGGTCATTGACTCCGGCTGTCGCGGCGGCCTGGCGAACGCTCTTCCCGGCGTCCACCAGCTTCGCAGCGGCACCCAGAAGGACAGGCGACGCGCGCGGCCGGCCGATGCGCTTCCCCTCGCGCCTCGCACGCTCCAGGCCGGCCTTCGTGCGCTCCACCAGGCGAGTGCGCTCTTGCTCGGCGACCCAGCCGAAGATTGCCACCAGGAGGTCAGCGGCCGGGCCACCGGTGTCCAGCCAAGGCTCCCGGTACGACACGACGGTGACGCCGACGCGCTTCAGCTCGCGCAGGTCGGCCACCAAGGCGCTCATGCTGCGGTGCGCCCTGTCGAGCGCCCAAACGACGACGCACGAGAACTCGCCGCGCCGCGCGCGCTCCATCATCGCGGCGAAGACTGGGCGGCGCTTTGCCACCGCGGAGGCGGTTTCCTCGAACCAGACGGGCTCAACGTCTCTTGCGCGGCACAGCTGCGCGAGGTCGTGGCGCTGGTTCTCGACGGTCTGGCCGTCGGTGCTGACGCGGACGTAGACGGCTGCTTTTCGCACGGTGCTTCCTTTCGGTGGTGTGCCGCGGTGCCCGCGGCGTGTTGACGGTGAGGCCGTCCACCAGCGCCACGCGCCAGGGGCCGGAGCCAGCAAGACGCACGGCGCGGACGCGGCCGGCGAGGACCCACCGGCGCAGTGACTCGACGTGCACGGCGACGACGGCGGCGGCCTCTTTGAGGCTCGCCCACTGCGTGAGGTTGGGCATTGAGGGGTTCCGTGGGTGCGTGCTGTGTTTTGCAGACTACGACAGCCAGTCAAGTCTTGGCAGGGTGCGTCCTGCGATGACGGCGACGAAGAGCGCAAAGCCCGACGACCAGAAGAGCGGCGAAGTCACACCGGCAGCCGCCCCGGAGAGTCACGAAGCGAGCGGCGCTGCGAAGGCGCCCGAGTCGCAACCTGTGGAGCCGGCGAAGGCCGACCCGAAGAGCACCCCGACGGCGGAGCGCGGTGGGCGCGCCGAGCCTGAGGGCTTTCTGGCCGGCGTGTGGCGCTGGCTGTCGGAGGAGTAAAGCGATGGAGACGGCGAAGGAAGGCTACGCGCGGCAGAAGGAAGAGGCGTTCAAGGCGGCGGCGGCGCTGGAAGAGGCGAAGGCGGAGGCGGCTCGCGAGGCGGCGGCGGCGAAGGCGGCCAAGGAAGAGGCGGACCGCGCCGAGCTGGAGGAGCTGCGGAAGGCGACCGCGGCGGCCAAGGCGGAGACGGCGGCGGCGAAAGAGCGCACCAAGAAGGCGCGAGGCGCGTAACAGATGCCTCCCGAGCTGAGCCAAGGCGGCGGCGCTGAGGTCGCGCCGCAGGTGGCGGAGGTGGCGGAAGCCCCCGCGGCCCCCAAGCCGTCCCGAGTGAGGGACCCGGAAGCGCTGAGGCTGGCGGCCGAACGACAGGCCGTCAAGCGAGCGCTGCGCGCGGCCGAAGGCGCGAAGTCGCTCCCGGAGCTGTGGGAACAGCTGGACGTGCTCAAGGCGAACGGCGGCAAGAAGCCCAAGGGCGCTGCCGCCAAGGCTCAGCTCGCGGAGCAGCAGCAGCAGCAGCCGCAGGCAGCGCCGGCCCAGGTGCCGGCGCCGAACGGCTACCCGACGCCGGAGGCCATCGCGGCTGCGCTTCCGCACGCCTGCGCGGCGTGGTCGTCGGTGGCCGATGCCTGCAAGGACGTGCCGCTGTTGGGCGAGACGCTCAACGCCAAGCGCTCCGTGGTGGTGCCGCAGCTGGACGCGCAAGGGCAGCTCATCGGCTCGCGTACCATCGAAGTGGACACGGTGGGCTTCCTGGGCAGCGGCTGGGCGCCGCTCCTGGCCTCGCTGGGCAACGCGCAGCCCACGCCAGGGCAGTCGGCCATCATCTGCACGGCCATCGTCTTCGGGCCCGTGGCGTTGCAGGGCGCGGTGCTGGGCGGCCGGCTGCTGTACGCCAAGGTGACGGGAGGGTAGCCAGAGGTGACGCGGCTGCTTCAGGCGCGTGAGCGCGTGGCGTTCTTCGGGATGACCGGCAGCGGCAAGGGCCGGGAGTCCAAGCGCTTCGTGGGTGAGTTGGCCAACAGCCGCGTCGTCTTCTTCGACCCGCACGACGAATGGAGTCGCGAGGGCCGCGAAACGGCAGAGGTGAAGCTGGGGCCGCTCAAGCAGCGGGCCGGCATCGAGCAGGTGGTGGAGGACCCGGAGCGCTGGCTAGGCGCCGACGGGGTGAGCCTCGCCGTGGTGCCGCGCAGCGCGCGCGCCGGGCAGCTTGCGGAGACGCGAGCGGAGGACTTCGCGACGCTGTGCGACCTCGTGCGGCACGTCGGAGACGTGGTGCTCGGAGCGGACGAGCTGGGGCGGTACGGAGAGCGCTGCGCGGACCTGCTGGACGAAGTGGCCTGCGAGTGGCGGCACATCGGCGTGCCATGCATCTTCATTTCGCAGCGCGCCGTGCACGTGCCGAAGGACGCGCGGACGCAGATTTCGGAGCTGTGGAGCGGGTGGCAGACGGAGCCGAGCGACTTGGACGCGCTCGCGGACCGCTGCGGCAAGGACTTCGCGCGGCGTGTCGCCGCGCTCGGGCAGGAAGGCGGGCTCGCCCACTGGACGGTGGCCGAGCTGGAAGCGCAGCTGAAGAAAGGAAGGGCGACGTGAGGCCCATCATGTTTGGGGTGGCGGTGACGGTGGTGGCTGTGGCTGCGGCGGTGGGCGCCGTGGCGGTGGCCAACCGAATGACGGCGGGGCGGAAGCTGCTGGGCAGCGACGCGCGGCCCGCGCAGTAAGGCGAGGGAGAGGGCGGAACATGGCGATGCGGAAGACGAAGGTGCTCACGCTGACGGCGGGGGCGACGAACCAGAAGCTGGAGCGCGGGGACCTGGAAATCGACAAGGGCAAGCTGCTGGTGGGGCTGCGCCTCATGGTGTCGCTGAGCCTGGCCAACAGCTCGGGCGGCTCCATCACGCTGAGCGACGCGCAGCGGCAGGCGCTGTTTGACCTGCTGAGCTTCGACCTCAACGTGGGCGACTCGGGGAAGTACCAGAAGCCCTTCATTTCGGTGCTGGGCAGCAGGCTCCACCGACAGGCGCGCAAGGCCTTCTGGACGGAGCTGGAGGGCTACACCGATTCGTCCACGGGGCTCGCCAGGGCGCTGCCGAACAGCGCCACCACTGCGGTGCAGTTCGACCTGTTGATTCCGCTCGGCGCGCAGGCCGGGCTGGTGGGCGTACCGAAGGCCTTCTGGGGCGTGGGCCGGAGTCAGGCAAAGCTTATCGAGCTGCTGGTGCGCAAGAGTGCTGACAGCTTCGGCGTGTCGGGGCTCGTCATCAGCGGCAACGTCAATATCGACGTGGTGCCTGTCGAGCGCTCCGTCAAGGGCGACCGCGTGAGCGTCCTGCCCGTCTACGAAGAGAAGGACGAAGCCGACAAGACGACGGTGGGGCCCGAAGGGCTGCACTTGGACGTGTGCGAGCGGACGGCGGTGCACGCCTCCAGCGCGTCGACGTCGCTCACGCTCTCCATCGACGGTGAGACGATGTTCGAGCAGATGCGCCCGAGCGAGACGGTGCGCGAGTTGTTGGACTCGCCGGACCTGCCCTCCATCGCGCTCCCGACGGACCGCGAAACGGTGCTGTACCTGGCCACCAACCGCGAGACGCCCTTCGACAAGCTCCCGACGGGGCGGGTCATCGTCTTCCAGAACGCGAAGGACCTGGCCACGTTCAAGGCAGGCTTCACCTACGTCCCGATTCTGGAGACGTCGGCCGTCAAGGCGCTCATCGCCGAGTGCGCGGCGCAGCGGAAGAAGCCGGTGCTGGCGGTGTCGCTCGCGGCAGTGGAGGGAATCAAGGTGCCGAAGCGGCTCATGCCGTTCGTCCCCTTCGTCCTCTTCGACAAGGACGACGCCGAGTTCGGTCGGCTGCCGGGCTTGCTGTGCACGAAGCCGGGTGACGCCAACTCCATCGAAGAGTTCGTGCCGCCCGAGCTGGCGACCTCGATGGCTCGGGCGCGTGCTGACTTCTCGGCGCGCGGCCTGGGTGCGGCGGCGGAGAACGTCACGGAGCAGGTGGCGGCGCTCATTCCGGGCGCGGTGCAGTCGGCGCGCGGCTTCGCCCGCGGCGGCTCGGACATTCTGGCCAAGGTGAAGGCGCGCTACTAGCGCCGGAGGGGCGGACCATGCTGGGGCTCGTGGTGGTGGGGTTGGCGGTGGTGGGCGCGGGGGTGGCGTGGGCTGCGTCCAAGCGGCCCGCGGCCCCGTCGCCCGAGCCTCAGCGTGGGCCGGCTGCAACGCAGCCGGTGGTGAAGGATGCGGTGCAGGAAGAGCGCGTGAAGGAAGACGCGCAGCAGAAGCGGCGAGAGCCGACGAAGGAAGAGCAGTCGAAGTCGAAGGCGAAGGCAAAGGAGCAGACGAAGGAGCAGCCCGCGCAACCTGCGCAGGTGGTGGGGCAGCTGCTCCAGCTCGGGCAGGGCGCAGCGAAGCTCGGGCAGGGGGTCAAGGAAGCAGCTGGGCTGGTCGGTGCAGGCGGCGGCGCGGGGGCGGGAGGCGGAGCGGGCGGCGGTGGGCTCTTCGTGCTGGCGCCAGGGGCGACGGTGGCGAGCGCGGTGGCGACGGTGGTGGTGGTGGTGGCGCCGGTGGTGCTCATCGCCATTGCGGGAGCCATCACTCGTGCGCAGGAAGCGGCCAAAGGCTGGCTGCGCATGGTGACGGAGGACTTGCGCGGCGGCGTGGCGCGGGACCGCATTTCGCTGGGCGGCGGCATCATGGAGCCGGGCACCATGGCGGCGCGGAGTCTGGTGGCGTACGAGAACCACCTGGTGCAGCAGGTGCTGCGCGCCAACCGCATCAACTTCCGCGGGCGCGTCGTCTACGACAGACACATGGAAGTGCGCTGGACGGGCTCCGGGCACAGCTGGCAGACGCGGCCGGAGCTGGACGTGCTGGAGCCGGACTTGGTGGCGCGCGTGACGCACCCGAAGCAGCTGGACGCCGACGCCTGGCGCCGGGTGCAGCTCACCGCGCGCGCCGAAGCGCTCGCGTACCTCTCGCACCTGGAGCGCATCGGCGCCGCCATGGAACGCGAGTGGGCGGGTACCGGGCCGGGGTGGTCGTCGGGCATGACGGACGAAGACCGCGAAGAGGCGATGCGCATTCCGATGGTGGGCGGCCAGTTTGCCACCGTCGCGGAGCTGCCGACGCTGCCGCTGGCGACGGTGCGGCGGGCGCAGCTTCAGGCGCACTTTGATGCGCTGGCGCTGTTCCAGTTCGACCCCACGGACTACGTCCAGGGGCGCGACTACGCCTCAGGCGCCATCGACTTTTCGCGCCGCGTCTTCCTGGGCGGGCAGGCGGGGCTGGGTGGCGTCTCGCTCGAAGGGACGGCGCTGCGCTTCAGCGGCGCGCACTTCCTCATTCGCGACGGAGACGACGTGAAGGACGCGCTGGTCAACGTCGGCTTGAAGGTGACGGGCGCGGAAGGTTGGCGGCGGCCTCAGATGGTGCCGCCGCTGCCTCCTGCGCAGACGGATTGGCGAGAGGGCGGCTTGCGGTAGGCGCAGCAGCGCAATCGAAAGGGTGGCGGCGATGAACACGGGCGTGGTGGTGGTGGCGGGCGTGGCGGTGGCGGTGGTGGTGGGCGGGGTGGTGTACATGCTCCGCAGTCGGCCGGCCGGCGAGGGCGGGCGAGACGCGGCGCTCCCTCCGCCTCCGGTGCAGGTGGCTCCGGCGCCGATGGCTGGCTACAGCGGCGGCGGTGCTGGCGGTGGCGGAGGGAGCGCCCAGGCGCCGCGTCCGCAGTCGGCTGCGCCGGCTCCTGCTGGTGCGCCAGACAGCTTCATGGACGTCTTCGAGGATGTGACGGCGGGCGTTAACTCGGTGGTGAACACAGTGAACGGCGTCGTGAGCACCTTCAACTCCATCGGCCAGTTCTTCGCCGGCCTCAACGTGGGGGCGTAAGCCATGCAGCACGAGCTGGTGACGCTGCCTGCGGACGGCGCGGCGCTCAAAGCAGGCAGCCGCGGGTGTGGATTCCAGCTGCTGCCGGCGATGCTGGAGGCAGGGGCGCAGGGCTACTCGGCAGACGCGCGGCCGGGGAGCTATCCGGTACGGCTGCGCTTCCGTGGCAGCAGGCAGCCCACCGCGGCGAAGGAGCTGACCGTCCTGGGGCGGCACGCGCACTACTTCGGCGAAGAGTTCGACGGCTTCGACGTGCTGGGGCAGGCCGGCGAGTGCTGGCAGGTGCTGGTGTTTGACTCGCGCGAAGAGGGCGTGGTGCCGGGCCCGTCGTCGCGAGCTGCGCACCGGCTGCTGGCGGCCACCGTCGTCAGCACGTCGGACCCGGCCGGCGAGGTGGGCTTCCGCGTGCGGCCGGGGCTGCGGAGCTTCACGGTGTACGCCAGCGGCACCTTGACGGTGACGGCGGCGCTGTGGGTGCGCGGGCTGGACGGCACCTGGCGGGACTCGGGCGACGTCCTGTCTTTCGACACGGCGGCGGGCGGCTTCCCGGTGCAGATGCGCGAGGTGAGGCAGCCGGCAGACCGCGTGTGGTTCAAGGCGTCGGGCGGCGGGCTGTCGCTGGCAGTGGACGGCGAAAGCGAGGTGGGGTGATGCAGCGGCGCGGCAAAACCCTCAGCGCAGGCCGGGCGCTCGCGTTGGCGGTGGTGGCGGGGCTGGCGGCAGGGTGGCCAGGCGAGGCGCAGGCGCAGGCCGGGCAGGCGGTTCCCTCGGCTTCGACGCTGTTCGTCAAGCGGCGAGGCGACACGATGACGGGGCCGCTCAGCTTCTGGAGCCCCTTTGGCACCAACCGGCCGGCCCTTTGGTTCCGCCATGCCACCGGGACCGCGATGGCCATCGCGCCGTTGACGGGTGGATATGACTTGGCGCTGGGTGAAGCGACCTCGGCAGCGTCCAGCATCACGCCGCGGCTGGTCATCACCACGGCCGGGAGCTTCCCGGTGGTGGTGGGCGGCGGCTGGGCTTCGTCGACGCTGTACTCGCTCAAGGCGAAGTCCGTGGCAGTCGCGGGCGGGGCCACCGGCACGTTGTCGTGTAGCTCCACCTTCACGGGCGACGTGGCGCAAGACACGACGACCACCAAGCTCACGTGGTGCGACGGGACCACGCGCCAAAACCTCGCGACCGAGGCCTACGCGCTGTCGACCTTCTGGCAGGCGTCGACGCAGCTGCCGCTGGTGAGCCTCGCGCTCGCCTGTGTCGGGGGTTCAACCTGTGCGGATAACGTGGTCAACGCGGCGCAGGTGCTCCCGTCGTCTTTCACGTCGAAGCGCTGCCGCATCACCGCAGTCCCGCGCGCAGCCGGCACGTCGGGCACGTACACGATGATTCTGCGCAACGCGACCGGCTCCGTGGACTTGTGCACGCTGTCGATTGCGCTGCCTGCCACCGTCGCGACGGTGCACACCACCGAGTGCGCCAGTCTCACGGTGAGCGGCGGGAGCACGTTGACGCTTCGGAGGAACGGCGGCAGCGGCGACCCGCAGGTCCAGGTCAACGCGGTTTGCTACTGAGGGAGAGACACGTGCAAGTGCTGAGGGTGGCGGCAGTGGTGGCGGCGGTGGTGGTCGGCGCGGTGGCGAGCGCGCAGACGCGCACGAAGTCGGTGACGTACGACGGGCGGAACGTGTCGGTGGTGTCCTTCACGGTGTTTCCGGGCGACGTCGATGGGGCCGGGGCGGCGCTGGTTCGAGTCTGCGCGGAAGTCGTGAGCACGGAAGACCCGGCGCAAGTGCTGCGAGGGTGTGAAGCCGTGCGCCTGCTCGCGCCCTGGACGCAGGCGAAGGCGCTCAAGGCCTGGCGAGCTGCGCAGGCGCTGGAGGAGCCATGAGCAGCACCTGGTGGGATGACTTCAAGCTGGGGGCGGCCGGGCTGGTCGACCTCTTCAACTGGGGCGAGACGTCCGTGGCGGCGCTCGTCTACGAGAGCCAGCGCGCCGAGCAGGGGCAGCCGCTGACGCCTGCGCAGCGCGAGGCGGTCCAGTCGACGGCGCAGGAGAGCGTCGAGCAAGCCGCGGTGAAGACGGCGGCGGACGTCGGCGACAAGGTGAAGAAGACGGCGCAATGGGTGCCGTGGGTGGTGGGCGCGGTGGTGGTGGGCGTGGCGCTCGTCTACGCGGGCCCGTGGCTCGCGGCGGCGGCGCCCAAGGGGGCGTGACGTGGCGAGACGACAGGGCACGAGTCCTTCCACGGTTGGCTGGTACGCGCTCCGCAAGCTGGAGCGCGCGCTGGCCGGGCGGGCGGCGGTGACGGCGGAGGCAGAGGCAGCGCCGCAGCCGCGCTCGAAGGTTCGAGCGGCGGCGGAGCTGGCGGCGTGGGGCGCGGGCGGTGTGCTGCTGTTCGACTTCGTGCGCGCCGTCGTGGGGGCGGCCGGGTGCTGCGCGCCGTGACGGCCAAGCCGCGTCAGCAGTCGCCGGAGCTGCGCGACGCTCCGCGGCTGCCGGGCGAGGCGCCCAACCGCATCGG
>JALHOS010000295.1 GCA_022842905.1 Myxococcaceae bacterium
CCCGGTGGGTGGGCCCAGAACGCAACGCAGCAACGCCCGCGCCCTGCCTCGCCGTCGACCGCGCTGCCGCAGCTCAACCCAGGAGCGGTAGCCCCCGCGCCTCCGCGTGCGCCAGCCGCTTCGGCGCCGGGCACCGTCGGGCAGGGCGTGCTGCCGCCGGGGACGAAGAAGGGCTTCGTGACGCTCGCACCCCTCTCGGCCATGCCTGACCGCAAGCAGCCGGGCGCGTTCCTGCCCGTGGTGATGCCGACGGACCCGGCTCCGGCGGCCACCGACGCGGCGCTGAAGAACGGCGTGACGCAGCTTCCGTTGTCGCGGAACCTACAAGGCGGGCCGGTCACGGCAATTCAGTACTCGCTCGGACGCCTGGGTTACTTGGAAGGCAAGGGGCTGGCCGACGGCAAGTTCGGCAAGGACACGGAGGCAGCCGTCAAGCAGTTCCAGAAGGACAGCGGGCTGCCCGACTCGGGCGTCGTCGACGCGGCCACGTTCCAGGCGCTGGACGCGAAGCTGTCTGCGACCGAGCTGCGTCCCCCCGCATCGAAGGCCGAGAACCCGCTGGCCTACCTGCGCGACTTCAAGGCGCTGGGCATGGAGCCGATGAAGTTCGACGCGCCGCCTCCCGCGGCGTCCTGGTCCGACCCGCGGATCGGCGAGGCCTACGGCAAGTTCGTCGGTGAGTACTGGGACAAGCTCAAGAGCAACCGCGTCGAAGCGGACTGCAAGGGCATGAGCGTCGTGTTCATGGACGCGTTCCGCGACAAGCTCAAGCAGGACACCGGTATCAGCCTGCCGCTGCCGGGGAATCAGAAGTTCACCGCGCCGCAGCCCGAATGGAGCGCGTCCACGCAGGACAAGGTCCGCGGGAACTTCTCGCGGTTCGAAAAGCTCGATCAGATCCGCGACGGCTACGGGCCTGCGCAGCAGATCCAGCAGCTCGATCCGTCGTCGTCCATGCTTCAGGGGGTCAACCTGCGGCCGGGCAACTTCGACGCCAACCAGGTCGCGCGGGCCACGGTGCCCGTACAACAGTGGGATCCGTCCCTGGACAACAAGGGCGATCTGACGAAGCCGGAAATTCCCATCAACGAGATGCGGCCGGGCGATCTCATCTTCATCGACCACGGCAAGGGCAAGTGGGACCACGCGGTGAACGTGGTGAAGGTCGAGCGCGGGCCTGACGGCAACGTCACTCGGGCCGTTTTCGCGACCGGCTCCTTCGATGACATGAAGGACGCCGACGGCGCCACGGCCCCCCGAGGCACCCACGAGGTGAACAACTACGCGGAAGAGGTGACCGTCGACTTCGGGCCAGACGGGCGAATCACGAAGTCCCGCGTCACCTGGTCGAGCGAGCCGGAGTACCTGGCGCCGCGCCGCTACGACGCCACCAAGCTGTTGATGGAGAAGAAGGAAAACGGGCGCGTGATCCTGTCGAGCTGGGGTGGGCGGCCCGGGCAGCGGCTCGACGCGCCGGCGCCGGTCCCGGTGCCCAACATCGACGTACCGCATGATCCGTTTTCGAACCCGGCGTAACGGGGCGCACAGGAACGCGCGTGCTCTACTTCTTCGTGCGCGCCCTGATTCGGCTGGCGGTGCGCTCGTTCTACCGAGTGAGCGTCGTAGGTCAGTCGGCAGACCTCGGCGGCCCGCTCGTGCTCGTCGGCAATCACCCCAACAGCCTGGTGGATCCAGCGCTGGTGTTCGCCAGCGTCGATCGCCGCGTGACGTTCCTCGCGCGTGAGCCGCTGTTCAGGGTGCCGTTGTTCGGCTGGCTGCTGCGCGGGCTGGGGGCGCTGCCGGTGTACCGCAAGCAGGACCACCCGGGTCTCATGGAGAAGAACGAAGGCACGCTCGAGGCCGCCGCGCGCGCGCTGTCCGAAGGCCAGGCGATCACGATCTTCCCCGAAGGCAAGTCGCACTCCGAGCCGCAGCTCTCGGACATCAAGACTGGCTGCGCGCGCATCGCCCTGCGCACGGCCAAGGCGGGCACGGCGCTGCGGATCGTCCCGGTCGGGCTGACCTACGCCCAGAAGCACCGCTTTCGCAGCCAGGTGCGGGTCGAGCTGGGGGAGCCGATCTTGGTTCAGTCGGCGGAGCAGCTCGGCCCCGAGGCCGAGCAGGAGTGGGTGCGTGCGCTGACGACCAAGGTGGGCGACGCGCTGCGCGGCGTGACGCTGAGCCTCGAGAGCTGGGAGGACCTCGAGCTCATCGACACCGCGGATCAGCTGTACGCCTTGCGCAACGGCGTGCGGGAGAAGGACCCCCAGCGCCTGCGGATCATGGCCAAGGCCGCGGCGCTCCTGCGCAACGAGCGCCCGGACTGGTTCGACGACTTCAAGGAAGACGTCATGTCGTTCCGCGCGCGGCTGAAGTTGGTGAACGCCGAGGCCAGCGACCTGATGCTGCACTACCGCCCGCTGCCGGTGGCGCTCTTCGTCCTCCAGGGCTTCGCGGCGCTGCTGCTCGGCCTGCCGCTCTTCGCCGTCGGCATGCTCCTGTTCGCGGCTCCCTATTTCCTGGTGCGCACGCTGGGGGCGCTTGCGCCGGTCAGCGAAGACCGCGTCGGCACCTTCAAGCTGGTGACGATGATGGTGGTAGGCGCCGCGTGGTGGACGCTGCTCGGCGTGCTGGGGTGGCTCTGGCAGGGCAGCGCCGGGCTGGCGATCGCGGTCGTCGGCGCGCTCCCGCTGGCGCTGTACACGCGCTACTTCGTCGAGCGGCTGCGCAACGTGCTGGTGGACGTGCGCGTGTTCCTGAGCCTGGGGAACCGCAAGGCCGTCAAGCAGCAGCTGCTCTTCCAGGGGGAGCGACTCCAGGACGAGCTCCAGCGCCTCGAAGGTGAGGTGCTGCCGAAGCTGGGCCAGTCCAGGGCCAGCTGAAGGGCGTTCAGCTCGTCGGCGCTGTCCGCGGGTCGGGCAGCCTGCGCCAGCCCCACAGCCAGACCAGGCCGCCGAGGAGGATCGCCACGGGGACGACGACGAGGGCCAGCGACAGATTCCCGGTGGCGTCCGACACCGCGCCGATGAGCGGCGGCGACAGCACGTCGCCCAGTACGTGAATGCACAGAATCGACAGGCCGAAGGCGCGCGCACGCAGGCCCGGCTCCACCGAGTTGACCAGCAACGCGTTGACCGGGGCGTTGTAGGCCCACAGGAAGATCTGCGCCGCGATCACGCCCACGACGATCGCGCTGGGCGCCTCGAACACGTACAGGCTCGCGACGGTGAGGACGACGGCGGGCAACATCGCCAAGCCCGACAGCGCCAGGTAGGGCTGACGGGTGTGCTTGGCCAGCGCGTCCGCGGCGGCGCCACCGCCCATGGTGCCGAGCAGCCCTCCGACGACGGCCGACGCGCCGATCGCCAGGTCCGCCTGTGACAGCGGCATGCCGCGCACGCGGGCCAGGAACTCGGCGAACCAGTCGGCGATGCCGCCGGTGGCGAAGGTGACCAGCGTGTAGCCGGCGACCGTCGTCACGTAGACGCGGTTCTTCGCGAGCGACCGGAGCGCCTCGCCCCAGGACACGGGCTTGGGCGGCGCGTCGTCGAAGGCGCCGCGGGGCGGATCTTTCATGAGCAACGCCAGCGCCGCGACGAGCAGGCCCGGCAGGCCCACCGCGAGGAAGGCCGCGCGCCAGCCAAAGTGCTCACCCAACAAGCCGCCCAGCACGAAGCCGAGCGCCGAGCCGACCGGCGTGGCGACGTAGAAGAGCGTGAAGACGCGGTTGCGGCGCTCCGGGGGAAAGAAGTCGGCCAGGATCGCCGGCGCCAGCGTGGCGTACGCCGCTTCGCCGACGCCGACGAGCGCCCGGGCCACCAGCAGCGACGCGAAGCCCTGTGCCAAGGCCGCCGCCGCGGTCGCCAGCGACCACGACGCCACGCCGAGCGCGATGAGCACCCGCCGGTTTCCCTTCTCGGCCATGGCGCCGAACAGCGGGCTCGCCACCATGTAGACGACGATGAAGGCCGACAGCGGGAGGCTCGTCTGCGCATCGGTGAGGCCCAGGTCCTGCTTGAGCAACCCCTTCACCGCCGAGGGCACCCAACGGTCGACGTAGTTGAGCAGGTTCATCAACGTCAGCACGAGCAGCGCGAAGATCGCTCCGGGCTGGGCTGGACGTGGTGCTGGGGAAGGGACGCTCATGCGCCTCCGAAGCGATCGACGAGCAGGCCCCAGCGCAGCCCGCGGTCACTGACGAGCACTTCCGTGGCGCCGGTCGCGTCCATCGCCGCCTCGAGGATCGCCGCGCCCGCGACGATGACGTCGGCCCGTTTGGGCTGCAATCCTGGCACGGCGCGGCGTTCCTCCAGCGGAAGCGCGGCGAGCTGCTTGAAGACGGCCGCGACGTCCGCGCGGGTCAGCACCGCGCCGTGGACCTTCGCGGCGTCGTACGGCTCGACGCGCCGGGCGATCGCGCAGACGGTCGTCACGGTGCCCGCCACGCCGACGAAGCGGAAGCGTGGCGGGGGCGGCGGAAGCTCGGCGAAGGTGCGCTCGAGCGCTCCGCGCAGCTCCGCGAGTGAAGTGTCGGTCGGCGGATCACCCCGCACGTGGCGCTCGGTCAGGCGCACGGCCCCGACGTCGAAGCTGCGCCGGAAGCTCACGACGTCGCCCGACCCGAAGATGAACTCGGTGGACCCTCCGCCGATGTCGAGCACCACCAGCGCGTCGGTGCCGCTGCCGAAGTCAGCGCGGGCGGACTCGTAGGACAGCCGCGCTTCCTCGTCGCCGGACAGAATGACTGGCAGCACGCCGGCCTTCGCGCGGACGGCTTCGAGGAACTGGGCGCCGTTGGTGGCGTCTCGGGCCGCGCTCGTGGCGGAGATCACCAAGCCTCCCGCGCCCAGCGCCTCCGCTTCTTTGGCGAACCGCTCGATGGCGGCCAAGGTCTCGGCCACGCCGTCGTCGGACAGCCGCTTGGTGGCGTCCACGCCACGACCGAGCCGCGTGATCGCCGCGCGCTCGACGACGGCGGTGAAGCGCCGCGGCGCGGCTCGTTCAGCGACCAGCAACAACACCGAGTTGGTCCCGACGTCGATGGTGGCGAAGCGCTTCATGTCGCGGGCCGTATACGAGGGTTGCCCGCTCACGTCAGCTCGCGCGGCGCTTCGGACAAGGCCAGGGCCAGCCGCTCGTAGTCGGCCTTCTGGTTGTAGAGCTGCGCCGAGATTCGCAGGACGCGGCGCCCGCCGAAGGAGAACACCGGCACCTCGATTCGGCGTTGCTCCCACAGCCAGTCCTGGAGCGGGTCCAAGGCGACCACGCCGGGCTTCGTCGCCACGGCCGCTGGTGAGATGCGAAGCAGGACCGAGGCGAGTGAGCCGAGCAGGTCGGGCGGCGCCGGCACGTCGGTGCCCAGCACGTCGAGCAACAGGGCGCGCCCTTCGACGGCCAGCGCGTGGTTGCGTCGCCGCACCGCTGGCCAGCCGCCTTCGACCAAACCGGCCAGACACTCGAGCGCCGTGGGGACGCAGAGGAACGCCGTCGGGTCGACGGTGCCCACCCAGTCGTGCTCCAGGTGAAAGCGGGATCGATCGGTCCGCGTCGCGTTGAAGCCGTGGCTGATCGCCAGCGGCCGGACCCAGGGGTGGTGTTCCGCGCGTACGTGGAGAAACGCCGCGCCCTTCGGCGCGCAGACCCACTTGTGCAGGTTGCCCGCGTAGAAGCTCGCGCCCAGCCGCGACAGCTCGAGGGGCACCATGCCCGGGGCGTGGGCGCCGTCGACGAAGACGGGCACGCCGCGCCGCTCGAGTTCCTGCACCAGGGGCCCCAGATCGAACAGCAGGCCGCTGGGGCTGGTCACATGATCCACCAGCACCAGCCGCGTGCGCTTCGTCACGGCCTGAAGGACGGCCTCGTGGTGCGCCGCGCTGGAGTCGATGGGGAAGGGGACCTGGGCGACGACCAGCGTCGCCTGCGACCGGTCGGCCACGAAGCGCAGCGCGTTGGCGCAGGCGTTGTAGGCGTGGCTGGTGGTGACCAGCTCGTCCCCGGGCTTCAGCGGGAGCGAGCGCAGCACCTCGCTGACCGCGTGGGTCGTGTTGGGGACGAAGGCGAGCTCGCTGGCCGGCGCGCCGAGGAAGTGGCTCAGCGCCTCTCGGGCGCGGTCCAGCAGTGGCTCGAGCTCGCGCAGGAAGAAGCGCACCGGCTCCCGCTCAAGCCGCGCTCGCAGCGCCGTCTGCTCGTCCAGCACGACCCGCGGGCAGGCCCCGAAGCTGCCGTGGTTGAGGAACGTGACTCCAGGCTCCAGCGTGAAGTGCTCGCGCATGAAAGGCCCGCAACGCTAGGCGGGAATCGCCGTTCGCGCTGGTGCCACCGCGGCTTCGCACCCCGAGGATCCTGACGCGACGTGTCGGCCGCTTGCCCTTGCTCGGTCTCAAGGCGGCAGGTACAGGGCCCCGCACTTCAGAAGCATTTCTTTGCGGAGCGAACGACATGAACACTCAGGCTTACAGCCGCATCCTCGGGTCGGGGTTCGTCACGGGGGAAGTTGTCATCGACAACCACCGGCTCGCGCGGGTCTTCGACACGTCCGACGAGTGGATCCGTGAGCGCTCGGGCATTGAGCAGCGCTATTTCGTCAAAGAAGGAACGGCCACGAGCGATCTGGGCGTGGGCGCGGCCAAGAAGGCGCTCGAGGACGCGAAGGTGAAGCCGGAGGAGATCGACTACATCGTCGTCGCGACGATGACGCCGGATCACTACTTCCCCGGCGTCGGCCCGCAGCTGCAGGCCAAGCTCGGCATGGGGACGATCCCCACGCTCGACATTCGGCAGCAGTGCAGCGGCTTCGTGTACGGCATGCAGGTGTGTGACGCGCTGATCCGCTCGGGCGCGGCCAAGCGGCTGCTCTTCGTCGGCTGCGAGATCCACAGCAACTTCTTCCCGCTCTCGAAGGTCGGCTGGGACATCGTCATGGGGCGGTCCGACGCGAAGATCGACCCCGCCGAGCTCGAGCGAAACAACAACCACCGCGGCGTGCTCGTGCTCTTCGGCGACGCTGCCGGCGCGCTCGTCATGGGGCCCACGGAAGATCCCCAGCGCGGGTTCTTGGGCTACTCGCTCCACACCGATGGCCAGGACATGAAGACGCTGTACGCCGCGGCGCCGGGCTTCGCGTACCGGCCGTACAACAACCAGGCGCACATCGACGAGCAGCTGTTCGTGCCGCAGATGGAAGGCAAGACCGTCTTCAAGATGGCCGTCACCAAGATGCCGGAGAGCGTCCGCGAGGTCTGCGAGAAGGTCGGCGTGCAGGTCAGCGAGCTCGACCTGTTGGTGCCGCACCAGGCGAACCTGCGAATCAGCGCCGGGGTGCAGAAGTCGCTCAAGCTGCCGGACGAGAAGGTCTACAACAACATTCAGCGGTACGGGAACACGACGGCCGCGACGATCCCCATCGCCTACGACGAGTGCATGAAGGCCGGGCGCATCAAGCCGGGCAACTTGGTGTGCTTCACGGCGCTGGGCGCTGGCTTCCACTGGGGCGCGGCGCTGATGCGGGCGTGAGGCGCGCGGTCCTCGCCACCGTCCTCCTTCACACGGCCGTCTTTCACACCGCGGGCTGCGCGCACCTGGCCGCCCCGGCCGGCTTTTCGACCCGCACGGTCCAGGTCGACGGGCGAGCGCGACGGGTGCTGGTCTCTGCGCCCAAGCCTGGGGCGCCCTTGGTGCTCGCGCTGCACGGGCGGCTCGGGACACCGGAGGGCATGGCCAAGCTCAGCGGGCTCGGGGCCTACGCCGAGCGGGGCGGGCTGGTGGTGGCGTTTCCGGAAGGGCTCGAGCGCTCGTGGGCCGACGCGCGCGGTGTGACGCCCGCGGCGGCACGAGGTGTCGATGACGTCGCGTTCGTTTCGGCGTTGATCGACTCGCTCGGCGCGAGCCACGGGATCGACCCGAGCCGCGTCTTCGTCGTGGGCATGTCGAACGGCGGCTTCATGGCGTTGACGCTCGCCTGTCGGCTCGGCGAGCGGCTGGCTGGCGTGGCGTCGGTGACCGGCAGTGTGTCGCAGGCGCTGGCCGACGACTGCGCCTGGCCCCGCGCGCTGCCGGTGGCGCTGTTCCTGGGTGAGGCGGATCCACTCGTGCCGTACGACGGCGGCGTCGTCGCGGGGAGCGCTGCGAAGGTGCTGTCTGCCGAGGCGAGCGCGCTCTTTCTGGCCCAGAAGAACGGCTGCGTGGGCGGGGGCGTGGTGGAGCAGTGGCCCGACGCCGACCCCGCGGACGGAACTCGGGTGAGCGTCACGCGCTGGGAGGGGTGCCGCGCGCCGGTCCGCCTGTACTCGGTGCAGGGCGGCGGACACACCTGGCCCGGCGGCTGGCAGTACGCGAGTGAACGCATGGTCGGGCGGCAGTCACGCGAGCTCGACGCGACGGCGGAGGCGCTGCGCTTCTTCGGCCTCGGCGTTCCAGAGCGAGCCCGGTAGCCGCCCCCCAGACCGTCGCTCGCGCCGCGCCCATCGGCCGAGGACTGCGCTAGAGCGGCCTGCCAGGATGAACACACTCGTTGCCGTGGTCGTGTTGGCTGCCGCGCCCCGCGTCGCGGTACTCGATTTCCAGGGCGTCAATGTCGACAAGGAGCTGCTGAGCTTCTGCACGACGACGTTCGCCACCCGCCTGGCCGAGGGGGACGCGCTGCTCGTGACGACGTCGGCGGACCTGAGCAACGCGCTCGGCTTGGAGCGTCAGCGGCAACTGCTGGGCTGCAGCCCGGAAGGCGGGGCGTGCATGGCGGAGCTCGCGGGCGCGCTCGGCGTGTCGGCGATCGCCGCCGGGAGCCTGGCCAAGCTCGGGGACCGCTACCAGCTCACGCTGCGGAGCACCGACGCCTCGGGTCGGCCGGTCGTCGCGTTGACGGACGACGGCGTCGAAGCTCAGCTCCCGGACATGCTCATGCGCGCTTCGGCCGCGCTGCGCCGCGGGTTGCTCGGCGGGCTGCGGTCCGAGGGGGGCGTGGCGTCGAGCGCACGGGGCGCTCCGTCGCCTGCTCCCGTCGTGCTGGCGGCGATCGGCGGAGGCCTCGCCCTCACCGGCGCGGTGCTCTGGGCGATCGCCGGTGGCACCTACGGCCAGCTCGTCGATCCGCGAGCGCCGAGCCAGTTCGACGACGCTGAGGCGGCGCGCCGGGCGGCTGGGGCCAAGGCGCTCCAAGTCGGTGCGCTGTCGCTGCTGGCGGCGGGAGTGGCGGCTGGGATCGCGGGCGCCATCTGGGCGGCGCTCCAGCCGAAGGCCACTGCGTGGCTCGGGGTGGAGGTCGACGCTGCGCGCGCGTCTGCGGTCGTCGCCTGGAGGTGGCCGTGAGCGTGCGTACAGGCCTGGCGGCCGTTGTGTGCCTGAGCGCTCTGGGCTGCGACTTCGACGCCGCCCTCATGACGTACCGCGGAAACGCGAGCACGCGGGACGGGGGGCGCGCCGACGCCGGGTCCTTCGACGCCGGGTCCTTCGACGCCGGGCCCTTCGACGCCGGCGTGGACGGTGGCGCAGGTGATGCCGGTGACGCGGACGGCGGTGCGTCGGACGCTGGCGCCGGCGACGCTGGGCCATTGGACGCTGGCCCAGATGGTGGCGGGGTGGACGACGGAGGGCTCGTGGA
>JALHOS010000296.1 GCA_022842905.1 Myxococcaceae bacterium
GCTCCGGTTTGAGTGAGCGTCAGCGAGGCGAGACGCTCAGGCCTTGTCCCCGGGCGCACGAGCCGCTTCACCAGCCACGCGAGCGCGGACTCGACCCAGCGACGCTCGCGGTCGTCGAGGCGCGGTGCTGGCACCGGCTGGAGTGAAACGTCAGCGCACCGCCCTGCGCGTCGGTCGCTGTCGTCACACGCTTCGAGTCGCTTCGCCAGCCAGTCGCTCGCGGCCTCGGACCAGCGCCGCCCTTGCGGTCGTCGAGGCGGGGCTGCTCAGTCCTTGTCCCCAGGCTTCTCCAGCCGCTTCACGAGCCACTCGCGCCCCGCTTCGACCCAGCGGCGCACGCGCTCATCGAACGAGTCCGCGGGCAGCCGCTCATGGATCTTCGCCGCCACCGTCCGCGCCATGGCCTCGTACTGTGCGCGGTGCTCGGCTTTGACCTGCGCGAGCTGCGCCAAGTGTTCGTCGCGTTTCTGCGCCTCCGCTTCTCGCTCCGTCGCCTGGGCTTCGCGCCACAGCTCGAGCAGCAGCTCGTTGAAGGTGCGCGTCTCCTCGTCGTCCAGGCGCTCGCGGCAGCCCAGGCAGACGGTCTCGAACTTGCCGTTGTCCGTCTGACAGCGCGGGCAGCGAATCATCGCCAGCGCCGCCAGCGGGCCCTGCGCCACCTGCACGCCTTCGGGCTCGAAGCGCTGCGGGGCGGGGCCTGCGGGGTGCGTGGGAATGTCGGCCTGCGGGGCGACGCCGTCGAAGCGGCCAGGCTCCGGCTGCGGCTCCTCGGCGGTCGGCTCGCCGCGCTGCCGTTCGATGCGCTCGAAGCGCGAGAGGTCTCTCTTCGTCATCGGTCGCGGGGTGGAGCTTACGACGCCGGCCGGGTCCGCGTGCGAGCCCACTCGCGCAGCCGCTGCACGTCCTCCGCCATGGTGACGGCCAACGGCCGCGTCTCGGCGATCGCCCGCTCGAGGTAGACCGGCGTCAGGTCCGCGCCGTCGGCGAAGGCGTCGTAGAGCGCGGCGACGACGACCTGCTCGATCTCCGCGCCGCTGAAGTTGTGCGTCAGCTTCGCCAGGTTGAAGAGCGAGAACAGGGACGGGTCGCGGCGCCGGCGGGCCAGCTGGATCGCGAAGATGTCGCGGCGTTCGCCTTCCGACGGCAGGTCGACGAAGAACGTCTCGTCGAAGCGACCGCGGCGCAGCAGCTCCGGCGGCAGCTGATCGATGCGGTTGGCGGTCGCCACCACGAAGACGGCCTGGGTCTTCTCCTGCAGCCAGGTCAGCAGCGTGCCGAAGATGCGCGCGGACACGCCGGTGTCGTTGGCCGAGCCACCGGCGCCGGCCAGCCCTTTTTCGATCTCGTCGATCCACAACACGACGGGGGCCAGGCTCTCGGTCACTTTGATCGCCTTGCGGAGGTTCTCTTCCGACGAGCCGACGAGCCCCGAATAGATGCGGCCCAGATCGAGGCGCACGAGCGGCAGCCGCCAGGACGCGGCGATCGCCTTGGCGCACAGCGACTTGCCGCAGCCCTGCACGCCCAGCAGCAGCACGCCCTTGGGCTCCGGCAGCCCGAACGTCCGCGCCCGTGGACTGAACGCGTCCTTCCGCCGCGACAGCCAGAGCTTGAGCGACCCCAGCCCGCCGATGTCGTCGAGCGAGAGCGTCGTCGGCGTGTACTCGAGCAGCCCGGACTTGCGGACCACTTGGCTCTTCTCCTCGAGGATTTGAGGGAGATCGTCCTGGGACAGCCGGCCGTCAATGGCGATCGCCTTGGCGAACGCGTTCTCGGCTTCGGCCAGCGTCAGCCCGTGCGCGGCGGACACCAGCGCCTCGGCCTGGGCGTCGGTCAGGCTCACCGTCGCGCGTTTGGTCCGGGTGACCACCTGGGCAATGCCGAGCAGCAGCGCGCGCAGGTCGTCCTTCGTCGGCAGCGGCACGTCCACCACCGACACTTCCTTCTCGAGCTCGATCGGCAGCGTCAGCGTCGGCGCGATGATGATTACCGTCGTGTACGCGCTCTTGAGCGCGAAGCTCAGCTCCCTGAGCCCGCGCACCACCACGGGGTCGTCCAGGTACCGGTGGAAGTCCTTGAGCACCACGAGCGCCGGCGCGCCCAGCCTCGCGATGGCATGGAGCGCTGCCTGAGGTTCTCGCGTCGCCGGCCCGTCGAGCCCGCGCTGGGCGCCCTTGAGGCCGTGGAGGCCCTTGGTGACGGTCCAGTGAACCAGCTCCTTGCCGTGGGCTTGGGCCAGGTCCGCCAGCGCGAGGTCCAGGCGCTGCTCTTCCCAAGACACCAGGTAGAGCAGCGGGTAGCGGGCACGAACCAGCGTGTCGATCTCGGTCAGAAACGCGGGGGCACCGGTCATGGCGGGGCACGATACAGTGCGCGGCGCCATGGCCAAGCCGAACGACTCCGAGAACAAGACCGCACAGCCCGACGACACGATCGAGAACCGGGTGTACCTGTTCGAATCCCTCGCCCGCGCCTTCGTCGAGAAGTCGGCCGACGACCTGGGCTCGAAGAACGAAGATCGCCGCGCGCGGGCGCTGCGAGGGCTGGCGGATCTCGCGTACGTCAGCTGCGTCGTCGCCGACGGCTCACAGGCCAGCCCCAAGGCCGTGCGCCGGCGAATCCTCTCCGCCGCCCACCTGGATGAAGCGCAGGCCGACGCGCCGGATCCATCGAGCGCGGAGTAGGTCCATGCCCACCCCTCGGCAGTGGGACGCCGCGCGCGCCCGGCAGCGGCTCTATGCGGGGCTGCGCGGCTCCTTTGCGAGCCAGGGCTACCTCGAAGTGGAGACGCCCACGCTGGTGCCCGTGCCCGGCATGGAGCCGCACATCACCCCGTTCGAGGTGCCTTTCGTCCCCGAGACTGACGTGGGCCAGCGCCGCGCGCTCTTCCTCCACACGAGCCCCGAGTACGCGATGAAGCGGCTGCTCGCGGACGGCTCCGGGCCGATCTTCCAGCTGTGCAAGACGTACCGGAACGGCGAGGTGTCGCGCACGCACAACCCCGAGTTCACCATGCTCGAGTTCTACCGGCCGAACGCCGACTACACGGCGATCATGGAAGACACCGAGCGCGCGCTGGCCGCGGCCGAGGCGTCGGTGCGCTCCCAGCCGGGCCTGTTCTCGCGCACGCCGTACGAGCGGCTGACGGTCGCCGAAGCGTTCTGGCGGTACGCGAAGGTGGATCTGCCCGCGTGTCCCGACGGGCCGTCACTTCGGGCCGCGGCGCAGGCGCAGGGCATTCACACCGGCAGCTCGACCAGCTTCGACGACGTGTTCTTCCAGGTGCTGCTCGAGCGGGTCGAGCGGTCCTTGGGCCACGAGCGGCCCACCTTCTTGTGTGAGTACCCCGCGTCCATGGCGGCGCTGGCGCGGCTCAAGCCTGACGACCCGCGCGTCGCCGAGCGCGTGGAGCTGTACGCGAGGGGCGTGGAGCTGGCGAACGGCTTCTCGGAGCTCAACGACGCCACCGAGCAGCGGCGCAGGTTGCTGGAAGAGCAGACGCTGCGGCTCAAGCTGGGGCGCCCGGCGTACCCGTTGGACGAGCGCTTCCTGGAAGCCTTGCCGCGCATGCCCGAATCGGCTGGCATCGCCGTCGGGGTCGATCGCGTGCTCATGCTCATGGTGGACGCAGAGGAGTTGGCCGACGTGCTGCTCTTTCCAGCGAAGGACTTCGTATGAACCGCGCCCTGCGCACGCTGTGGGCCGGTGGCGCCACCGTGGGGCTGACGGGCATGGCGTCGACCGCCGTGGCCTTCCTTTCCTTCATCAACTCGCGCGCGGCGGATCCGGTCGTCTTCTTCTGGGCGGACAACGTCCTCAAGGCGTCCGGGGTGCGCTCGGTGGCGCGGGGTGTGGACCGGCTGCCGGCTGGCAACTTCGTGCTCGTCCTCAACCACCAGTCGAACTTCGACGTCATGGTGCTCTTCCGCCACGTTCACCGACACATGCGCTTCGTGGCCAAGGCGCAGCTGCGCAAGCTGCCGGTGTTCGGCTTCGCGGCGGAGAAGGCCGGGAACATCTTCGTGGATCGCGACGGGGGCGGCGGCGACAAGTCCAAGCTGCACGAGGCGGCCAAGAAGGTGCGCGAGCAGGTCAGCGTGTGCTTCTTCGCCGAGGGCACCCGGAGCGATGACGGCCAGCTGCGGCCGTTCAAGAAGGGCGCGGCGATCATGGCGCTCGAGGCGCAGGTGCCGCTCGTGCCCGCGGCGATCGCCGGGACGCACCGAATCCTCGAGAAGGGCTCGGCGATCATCCACGCGCGGCCGGCGGCGCTCGTCGTCGGGACGCCGATCGTCACCGCGGGCTTGAGCTTGGACGCGCGCGACGAGCTGACCCAGCGGGCGCACGACGAGGTGCGCGGGCTGCTCGGGGAGGCCAATCAGCTCGTGGCCGAGCTCGAGACGTCGGGCGGCTGAGCCGGCGGTGGGCTCTTCCAGCGTTCGTGGAACCAGACCCACTGCTCCGGGGCGCGGCGGATCAGCGCTTCGAGCTTGGCGTTGAGCGTGGCCGTCAGCGCGAGCACGTTGGCTTCGGTGTCTTCCCCCGGCAGCGGCACCTCTTCGGCCGTCAACACGTAGCGCCCGTCCGGCCCGCGCTGGCAGGCGCCCACCAAGACCGCCGCGCCCGTGCGCAGCGCGAGGTCGGCGACGCCGCGCGGAGTCTTGGCCGGCACGCCGAAGAAGGGCGCCCAGACGGACTGCACGTCGGTGTCTTGGTCGATCAGCACGCCCAAGAACCCTCCAGCGCGCAGGAGCTTGAGCATGCGCTTGGCCGCGTCCGGTCGACCCCGCCAGATGGTGTGCACCTTGCCGCTGGCGCGCAGCGCGTCGATGGCCTGGGTCAGCTTGGGGTGCCAGCTCTCCTTGGCGATGACGTTGGCGGGGTAGCCAGCGAGGCCGACGCGCCGCGCGAGCAGCTCCCAGTTCCCCAAGTGTCCGGTGACGTAGAGCACGCCCTTCTTGCGGGCGAGCGCTGCTTCCATGACCGCGCGGGACTCCGGGGGCCAGGCGACGAGCGTGTCGAGCGTGCCGTCGAGCCGGCGCAGCGCCAAGAGCTCAGCCAGGCAGCGGCCCAGGTGGGTGAAGCAGGCGCGGGCCAGGTGCACCCGCTCTTCGTCCGACTTCTCCGGGAAGGCGACGCGCAGGCCGGCGAGGGTGCGGTGCCAGGTCTTCCGGGCGACGAAGGGCGCCACGGACGCGGCCGCCTTGCCGAGCGCCGAGAGGACTGGCAGCGGCAGGAGCGAAGCCAGGCCCACCGCGACGCGAATGAGTTCGAACCGCAGGCGGCGGCGCAGGCGCTTCGTCCATGGCACTGGGCGCTGCATTCGGCGTTGGCATATAGCCTTAGCGCGTGAGCCCACTGGAAGAACTGAAGCTGTTGCTGCGGCCTGCGGGCGGCGGCCTGTACTTGGTGTCGACCGGTAAGGCTGAGCAGGTCGCCCTCCAGCGCCGGCTGTACCAGGTCGCGTCCGACGCCGACGTGCAGCCGGCCTTCGAGCGGGCGCTCGAGCGCATCGCCACGGCCAAGGGCGTGCTGCTGGGCATTCCCAGCGACGTCGGCGCGGGCTTCCAGCGAGGCGCCAACCTGGGCCCCCAGGCGCTGCGGCTCGGGCTGCTCGAGCGCTTTCCGGACTGGGCCGAGCGGCTCGAGCGGCTCGGCGTGGTGGACGTGGGCGACGTCTTCGTGGTGCCGCAGCTCCTTCACGACGACATGCTCAGCGCGGCGCAGTTGGCGGCCACCCGTGCGGCTCTCTACCCGGGGCGCAGCGAGGCGCTGGCCGTGTCACCGCTGTCCATCGCCGAGCGGGCGTGGGAGCTGATGTTCGCGATCAACCCCGCCCTCAAGCCGTTCGTGCTCGGCGGCGATCATTCCACCGCTTGGCCGGTGGTGCGCCCGCTGGACGCGGCGCTCAAAGGGCGCGGGCTCTCTCCCTGGGGCATCGTGCAGTCCGACGCGCACACCGACCTGCTCGAGCACCGGTTGGGCGTTCGCTACTGCTTCGCGACTTGGAGCTGGCACGCGAACGAGGTGCTCGGCCGGCAAGGGCGGCTGACGCAGGTCGGCATTCGCGCGTCGGGGCGGCCGCAGAGCCACTGGGAGTCGACGCTCGGCGTGCGCCAGTTCTGGGCGGCGCAGGTGCGCGCGGATCCTGCCAGGGCGCTCGACGAGGTGTTGGCGCACGTGAAGTCGCTGGGCGTGCGCGGCGTGTATTTCAGCAACGACATCGACGGCACCGACGCCGAGTGGGCCGACGCGACCGGGACTCCGGAGCCCGACGGGCTGACGCCGGACTGGCTGATGTCGCTCATCGCGCGGCTAGGCGCTGAGGTGGGCTTGCTCGGCGGTGACTTGATGGAGGTGGCGCCGTCGCTCACCCGCACGCCCCAGAGCGCGCCGCGGACGATCGACACCGGGCTGCGCTACTTCGTGGCGACCCTCGAGGCAGCCCTGCGTGGACGGTAGCCGCTTCCGTGCCTTGGAAAAGCGCGTTGGCTTTGGGCGCGACTGTGGCAGGGTGCCCGGCTTCGTCATGAAGCGCTTCGTTCTCGCCGCGGCGGTGTTCGGTCTGGTCGGCTGCAAGTCGCAGTGCCGAGTGCTGTCCGAGAAGCTGTGCGACTGCGCGATCAACAGCCTGGACAAGGACGCGTGCATTCGCCGCGCGGCCACGAACGAAGGCCAGGTGGTGATTACGGCGGCCGACGAGGCCACCTGCGCTGCGTTGGTGAACCAGTGTGACTGCCGCATCGTCGACACGACGGTGGGCAAGGAGCGCTGCGGGCTGGCGCGGACAAGTCCCTGAGCCTCGCGGATCGGAGGAGAAGTCGTCCTCCAACAGCACGCCCAGCGCGACCGACGGAAGCCACGAACAAGAGCCCCCTCCGCGTGTGCTAGCGGCGCGCCGCCACGTCCTTCAGTGCAGCGTCACCGGGTGGGTGTGGTGCGCGTGTTCGTTCGCCAGCCGGGCGATGCGCCGGAGGAAGCTGGGGTCGAAGGGCTTCACTTCGTAGTCGAGCGCGCCGAGCTGCAAGCACAGCAGCCGAGTGAAGTGATCGTCCCGCGCCGACAGCATGATCACCGGCAGCTCACGCGTGCGGTCGTCCTGCTTGAGCGCGCTGAGCAGGTCCCGGCCGTCCTTGTGTTGGTGCACGTCGAGGATGATGACGTCGGGTTGATGTTCGGCGGCCAGCTCGAGCACGCGGCTCGAGGTGTCGGCGATGACGCACAGGCCCAGTCGCTTGGCTTCGCGGTTGAGCGCCGAGACCAGCAGCGGTTCGTCGTCGGAGATGAGGATGCAAGGGGCTCGTTCCATGGTGGCGCTCCCGTGTGCGGCCAAGAGGTGGCGCGCACGCGTGGACAGAGCAACCGCGGCGCCAGCGCGAATCACCAGCGCTTCAGACGAGTTGGCTTCGCGCGTGTTGGGTCCGGCCTGCTGCGTTGGGTGTGCGGTGCGCCATGGCACGTACATGTCGCTCTGGGTCCGTCAGTCGGCTGACGGCGTGCGGTGCTGGACGTGTTGGAGGGCCCCGCCCGCCTCTTCGGCACGTTCGCGGTCAGACTTGAACCACCCCAGAACGAGAGGCCGGCCAGTCGCGTCGGTTACCCGTCGAGCACGGTGAGGGTGCCCGTGTCGCCGTCGACGCGCAGGCGCTGACCGTCCTTGAGGCAGCGCGTGGCGGGACCCACGTTGACGACGGCCGGCAGCCCGTACTCCCGCGCGACGATCGAGCCGTGCGAGAGCAGCCCACCGAAGTCCGTGACGACGGCCTTGGCGGTGACGAAGAGCGGCGTCCAGCCTGGGTCGGTGAAGGGCGCGACGAGGATCTCTCCGGGCAGCAGGCGCGCGTGGCCGGTGCCGCTGAGAATCACCCGCGCTGGCCCTTCGGCGACGCCCGCGCTCACCGGCAGTCCGTGCACGACGGTGCCGGCGTGCCAGGGCCCTTCGGCCGCGACGGGCGCCGTGCGGCTCGGCGTCCATCGACCGAAGACGACGCTCGGTGGGCTCGCCGCTTCGTGCGCGCGGTGCTCGGCGAGGCGCGCGGCGACCGTCCTTCGAAGCGCCGAGTCTGGGCCCGCCCGCAGCGCCACGAGGAGCTCACTCAGGTGCAGGAAGAAGACGTCGTCCGGCGCCGCGAGCACCTGGCGCTCACACAACCGGCGACCGGCCTCGAGCAGCGTCAGCCGCGTCAGGCCCACTCGGCGAACCGCCTCGCTCTTGAGGTTCTCCCGCGACGCGACGCCAGCCAGCGCGCGGGTCAACACCGCCCGCAACAGCGCCCGCCGCAGCGGTCCGACGCGTCCAAGGACCTGCGCCTCGAGGCGCTCACGCGACGTGGGGTCCGGCAGCGGAGGCAGCGCGTCGTGCTGGGCCAACAGCTGCAGCTGCTGCCAGACGAGCCCCGGCGCTTCCCGCCACCGCGGCAGCGCGACGTCGACCTCACCCCGGGCATGGTGCCCGTGCTCCTCCAGGAACGCGTCGAAGAGCGTCAGCACCTGACGCCCTTCGGCCCGCGCGACCAACGCTGTGCGCGCTTCGGGGTACGGCAGGGCCATGGCTTCGCGCACGCTCGGCGCGCGGGCGACCTCGGCGAGGCGCCGCAGCGACAGCCCCGACTCGGCAGACGCCAGCGTCCCCGCGCCCGACAGCAGCTGCCGGGCGAGCGCACCGGTCGCGTCGCCCAGCCACCAGCGCGTCAGGTGCGGCAGGAAGCCCTGCATGAGCATGCCGATGCCCGCGGGCGCCAGCGACGCCGGCGACTGGTCGCCGCCGAACGCGTCGGTGCCCAGCATCGCGACACGATCGACGAGCGCCTCATCGCTCAAGGTCGCCAGGTTCACCCGCGCGTGCTCCGCCGTCCGTCGGCGCACCGCCTCCACGCGCTCGTCGGCGCGCCCGCTGTTGTGCCGCAGCAGCGCCCAGCTCACCTGCGCCGTGCCCGCGACGAAGCGCCAGAGCGAGAGGTGGTGGTTCGGCAGGTCCTTCGGTTCGAGCTGGTCGATCGCCGCGGCGAGCGCCCGCTGATCACCACCGAGGATCGCCGCGAACTTCGACGGCTTCCACGGGCGCAGGAACGGGAACGCCCGGATCCAGCCCAGCACCGCGTTCATGTTGAAGTACACGCGCCCGGCGACCTGGCCCAGGATGTCGAGCTTGTCCGGGTCCAGGCCCAGCGGCCGCGTCATGGGGCCCAAGAGGCCGGTCACGTACGCGCGGATCACGTCCATGGTCATGGGCCGCGCGACCTCCGGCAGCAGCTCTCGCGCGTTCGTGTCCGTCCAGACGATGCGCGGGCCTGCGCCGACCGCCGTCACCGGGCGCCACTGCAACAGCCACACGGCCTGGCCGTCCCACGCCCACTCCACGTCTACCGGCCGGCCCGCCTGGCGCTCGACCTCGAACGTGAGCGCCGCGACCCGCTGCGCGAGCCCCTCGTCGAGGCACGGCGCGTCGGCCGCCCGCGGCACCAGCTCGAGCAGCACGCCGGCGCGGGACACCTGTGCGCGATCGCCTGGGGCTTCCCCGGACACCAGCGCCGCGCCCAAGCCGGGGACGGCCTCGATCACCGCGCGATCCGTCGCGCC
>JALHOS010000297.1 GCA_022842905.1 Myxococcaceae bacterium
CCGCGGCCAGCCGCTTGTCGCCGATGAGCTCCGCGGCGCGGGCTCGGCTCTCGAGCGCGAAGGCCAGGCCCGGCATGTCTGCGCGGCGACGCTCCAGCGCGGTCAGCTCGCCCAGCGCGGGGAGGTCGTCGGGCTCCACGTCGAGGACGCGACGGTACGCCCAGGCGGCGAGGTCGAGATCGAACGTGAGGTCCCGCGCCGCCACCGCGAGCCGCCGCAGCGTGCGCGTCTTCTCCTTGGCGTCGGTGGACAGCTCGGCCAGGGCCTTGAGGCAGCGGGTGAGCGCCTGCCCGTCGCGCTTGGACTCGGCCACCGCGAGCAGGCCTTCGAGCGCCAGGCGGTTCTTGGGGTCCGCGTCGAGGGCCGCCAACAACAGGCGCTCGGCCTTCTCGGGTTGGCCCAGGCGGCCGCGGTACAGCTCGCCGGCCTCCGCCCACAAGGCGGCGCGGCGACCCGGCTCTTCCATGACGGACGCGGCGCGCTCACAGGCTTCGGCCAGCTCGGCCGCCTTGCCCGCGTCGCGGAAGTACGGGAGCAGCTCGTCGAGCGCGCCGGTGTCCGTCGGGTCGAGCGCGAGCGCCGCCTCGAGGTGTTCGCGGGCGCGCACCGGCTCACCCAGCCGCTGCTTGAGCAGGCGGGCCAGCGCGTGGTGCGAGTCGTGGGCCACCTTCTTGAGCTGCTCGGTCTGCGGCGCCGGCCCGGCCAGCTCGACGGCCTGCTGGTAGCTGCCGATGGCTTCCTGCACCTTGCCCACCGCTTCGGCCACGCGCGCGGACAAGAAGAGCGGCTCGGCTTCGCCGGGCAAGAGCGAGGCGGCTTCCCGGTAGCGCAGCGACGCGTTCTCCAGCTGCTTGAGCCCCAGCTCCCAGACCTGCCCGGCGAGCAGGTTGGCGCGGCCGACGCGGTCCACTTCATGACGGGCCAGCGCCACCTCGCGCAGCCGGTCGAGCGCCTTGATGGCGCGCAGGTGCTCACCGCCCTTGAAGCAGAGCTGGCCGAGCTGAAAGAGGGCGTCAGGGTGGTCCGGCGCCAGGCGCAGCGCGGCCTCGCAGTGCAGTCGGGCGCCGGCGACGTCGTCGTCGGTCTGCGCGCAGAGCCGGGCCAGCTGGACGTGGGCTTCGGCGGCGTCGGAGGGTTCCCGGGCGAGCGCGGCGATGCGGCGGTACGCACGAATGGAGCCGGCGCGGTCGTTCGCGTGGTCCGACGCGCGGGCGAGGGCCTTGAGCGACGGCAGGTGGTCGGGCTTGAGCCCCAGCAGCTCGTGGAGCGCCTTGACCGCCATGTGCGGCGCGCTGTCCCGCGACGAGCGCGCGGCGGCTTCGGCGGCGAAGAAGGCGCCGGCGTCTTCTTGGTTCTTCCTCGCGAGGTTGACGAGGGCGAGGAAGCGTTCGGCCGACCGAGCGAACTCTCCCTTGCGCTCGCGCACGACGGCTTCGGCCCACAGCGGGGCGGCGCTGCGCTCGCGGCGGCGGGCGAGGGACGCGGCCACGTCGAGCGCCAGCTCGTGCGTCTGCGGGTCGGCCACCAACAACGTCAGCAGCCGCTCCACCGCGAAGGGGTGCGCGTCGCCGGACTCCCCCAGGCGCAGGTAGGCCTCTCGGGCGGCCTTGAGCTGCCCTTGGGCGATGAGCTCTTCGGCGTCGGCGTACGCGCGCGCGCCCTCGAGCGCCAACAGCAGCTCGTCGTCGAGCGCGCCAGGGGGAGGCAGGCCGCCGGCGGCGAAGCGCAGCTTGAGCCCCTTGGTGGACACGCTGGCGTCGACCAAGCGGGCCTGGTCGAGCGACGGCAGCTTGTAGCCGCGGCCGACGGCGGCCTGCTCGACGATCTGCGGGAGGATTCGAGTCGAAAAGCCGCTGGCGCCGCGGCGCTCGACGTCGGGCAGCACGTCGGCGGTGCGCACCGCTTCGGACAACAGCGCCGCCACCCGGCTGGCCGGGGTGGTCGCGAACGCGTACAGCCTAACGTCGTACACGTAGACGGCGAGGCGGTCGGCGTCGCCGTCGAAGGCGACCTTGAACGTCACCGGCGTGCGCTCCGGCCCGCGCAGCCGGGCTTGGCCTTCGACGACGCCGGGGCGGAACGTGAGCTTGAGGTCGTCGAGCTCGGCGAGCGCCTTGGACACCTTGGGCAGCGCGCGGTTGATGACTTCGGCGTCCACCGTCAGCTCGAGCAGCCCGAAGTCGAGCTTCCTCTTTTGGTAGCGGCTGGCCCCACCCGACACGTTCAAGGGGAACGTGACGTCGGGGATCTGCAGCGCGAAGTCCGTCGCCACCACCCCGGGCGCCAGCGTCAGCGACGGAAAGCCGACGAAGGCCCGCCGGTCGACCAACCGGAGCTCGGGGCCTGCGTTCCGTGCCTCGCTCGTGGGTTCTTTCTGCGACATGCCGAAGGGGGCGCGAACGTACCACACGGGTTCGGGAGCGGAACTTTCCGCACGCGCCGCGCGGTGGTGGGTCGACCCGCGTGGACCAGAAAGGCGCCGGGCTGTGTTCGCCGCGCTACAACGCGCGCCGTGACGCTCAGAACGATCGTCGTGGGCTTGTTGTGGTCAGCCGCGCCAGCCTGGGCGCAGGACGCGGGGGTCGCTGATGGCGCGGGCTCGCCGGTCGTGCAGGACATCGCCGATCTGTCGCTCGACGCGCTGTTGGACACGCCGATCGAAGTCGCGTCGCGCCGAAAGGAAGCGAGCCGCGCGGCGCCGGCGCTGCTGACGGTGCTGACACGCGATGAGCTCATCGCCAGCGGTGCCCGCGACCTGTCCGACGTGCTCATGTTGGTCCCCGGCTTCACGCAGCACCTGGACGTGCAGAGCACCATCGGCATCGGCTTTCGCGGGCTGTGGGCGCACGAAGGCAAGGTGCTGCTCATGGTCGACGGCGTCGAGATGACGGAGCTGCTCTACGCCACCAACCAGCTGGGCATGCACTGGCTGACCAACACGCTCGAGCGGGTGGAGATCATCCGCGGGCCCGGCTCGGCCGTGTACGGCGGCACCGCGGAGCTGGCCGTCATCAACCTCGTCACCCGCGGCGCCGCGGAGCTCGAGGGGTTCGAGGTGCAGGGGCGCTACGGACAAATGGCGTCGACCTTCTCGGACCGCACGCTGTCCATCGCCGCGGGAAAGACGCTGCTCAAGGGTGACCTCGGCCTGTCCGTGACGGGCTACTTTGGTGAGGGCAACCGCAGCGGGCGCGAGTACCGAACGCACGCCGGAGAGTCGTTCTCGCTCACGCAGCAGCGCGCGAGCGCCACCGACCCCGGGCAGGCGAACCTGGCCGTGAAGTGGAAGGACTTCACTTTCCGGCTCCTGGTAGACGACTACCGGGGCAACAGCGTGGACGGGCTGGGGGCGCTGGCGACGCGGCGCAACGAAGCCGGGGACGACGTCGTGACGCCGGGCCGCATCGTCTACCGCACGTTGGCGGCCGACGCGCGGGGACAGGTTCACCTGCGCGAGAACGTGACGCTGCTGCCCCGCGTGCACCTGCGCTGGCAGCAGCCGTGGCGCGTGGGCGACTTGAACAGCTCGCTGTTCTTCAACAAGGCCGTAGCCCGAGGCCTGGCCTCGCTCGCGGTCAACTGGGGCATCACCCAGGCCGTCGACCTGCTGGCCGGTGTCGATTTCACGCTGGACCATGGCTACGTGGTGCGACCGGACCTCGCGGGCACGGGGCTGCACACCGACTTCGCGTCGCTCAACCCGCAGGACCCCTCGCGGGTGACGATCTGGAACGTGGCCACCTACGCGCAGGTCCAATGGGAGACGAGCCTGGCCGAGGTCACGGTGGGGGGCCGCTTCGAATACAACAGCCAGGCGGGGCCGAGCTTCGTCCCGCGAATCGCCGTCACGAAGAGCTTCGAGCGGCTCAACGTGAAGCTGCTCTACAGCGGGGCCTTCCGCGCGCCGTCGATCGAGAACTTGAGCCTGGGTCAGGGCGTGAAGCCCGAGCGCGCCGGCGTGGGTGAAGCCGAGCTGGGGTATCAACTGAATGACTGGGCGTATGCCGCCGTCTCGGCGTTCGTGATCGACGTCGCACAGCCCATCGTCTACGGGGTCGACCCGGTCACCCAAGTCGAGGCGTACCGGAACTTCGGCAACATGGGCAGCCGCGGGCTGGAGTTCGAAGCGCGGCTCAAGGGCAGCGCCGGCTTTCTGCGCGCCACCTATTCCCTGGCCGAGCTGTCGCCCGGCAGCGACGTGTCCGCCTACCAAGTCGAGGCGACGCGCTCGCAGGCCCTGGGCTTCCCCACACACAAGGTGACGGCCTGGGGCCGCCTCAAACTGCCGGTCGGCTTCTCGCTCAACGGCTCGGCGGTGGTGCTGGGCAGCCGCTACGCCATCGTCGGCGCGCCCGACGTCCCGGCGCTGACGCGGCTGCCGTGGACGGCGGTGCTCGGCGTCAACGCGGGGTGGGACTGTCCGCAGGACTGGGTGCTCAAAGGGCTGTCCGTGACGCTGGGTGTCAACAACCTGCTCGACCAGAACGTGCCCTTCGTGCAGGCGTACGACGGGGGCGGCGCGCCGCTGCCGGGCCGAGAACGAGACTTCTTCGTGCGACTTGGTTACTCGCGGAGGCTCGGAGACTAGCCGTGCCTCGTCGCTTGCCCTGTCTGCTGCTGCTGCTCGTCATGCTGTCCGGGGTGTCCGGCTGGGCGCAGCACCCGGAGCCGGCGGTGCCCGCGCAGCTGGCCGTCGTCGTCATGCTGCGGGTGCTCAGCTACGACCCGGGCTTCGCGGGGCGGGGCGGCGACGACTTCGTGCTGCTGGTGGCGGGCAAGCCGGGAGACGCGAGCGACAAGGTGCTCGTGGACTTGGCGAGCCTGCCTCAGACGAAGCTCGCGGGACGGCAGCTGCGCGTCGAACGGGCGGGGCCGGACGCGCTCGAAGGCGCCGCGGTGCAGCACAAGGCCGGCGCGGTGCTGTTGGTCGGCAGCGACTCCAGCGGCGTCGTCAGCGCGGCGCTCAAGGCGGGGGCGAGGGCCAACGCGTACACGCTGACACTCGACGAGGGCGCGCTCCGGCAGGGCGTCATGCTCGGGGTCGGCACGAAGGACGGCCGGCCGCAGCCACTCATCAACCCCGTCGCGCTCAAGGCGGCCAACGTGGCGCTGCCACAGTCGGTGCTGAAGGTGGCGCGGCTCGTCCAGTGACGTGAAGTGCGCGCGCGGTGTTTGCCTTTGCGGGCGGCGTCGGGGAGCGTCCTGCGCACCATGAAGAGCCTCACCGAGTACCTGTGGTTCGAAACCCAGGCCAAGCGCGAGCTGGTGCGCGTGACCGACACCGTCGCGCAGCTCGTCAAGAAGAGCGGCGTGAAGGAAGGCATGGTCCTCGTCAGCGCCATGCACATCACCGCCGGGGTGTTCGTGAACGACAACGAGCCGGGCCTGTGGGACGACATTTGGGACTGGCTGGCGCACCTGTGCCCCGAGAAGGACTACCGCCACCACCGCACCGGCGAGGACAACGGCGACGCGCACCTCAAGTCGCTGCTCCTGCACCACCAGGTCGTCGTGCCCATCACCGCGGGCAAGCTGGACCTGGGGCCCTGGCAGCAGGTCTTCTACGCCGAGTTCGACGGGCAGCGGCGCAAGCGAGTGGTGGTGAAGGTCCTGGGCGACTAAGCGGCGCAGGCGCATGAGCCTCTCCGCCGACACCCCGCTGGACGGCAGCCTGTTCGGACCGGATCAGCCCTGCTTCGGGTGCAGCCCCACGCACCCCCACGGCCTGCGGCTGCGCTACGAGCGAGACGGAGACGGAGTCGTCACCCGGCTGGTGCCGACCGACCGGCACCAAGGCCCTCCGGGCATCATGCACGGGGGGTTGGTGTCGACGGTGGCCGACGAGACGGCGGCGTGGGCGTTGATCGCCGCGACGGGCAAGTTCGGCTTCACCACGTCCTTCCAGGTGCGGCTGCACCGCGCCGTGCGCGTCGGACAAGAGCTGGTCGCCCGCGCGTGGGTGACCAAGCCCGGGAGTCGGTTGGTGAAGACCGAAGTTCGGCTCGAGCAGGCCGGCGAGCAGTGCTTCACCGGGGAGTTCACCTTCGCGCTGCTCGAGCAGAAGGCGGCGGAGAAGCTCTTGGGCGGCCCGCTGCCCGAGGCCTGGCTGCGCTTCTGCCGCTGAAGGCGCGACGCCCAGGGCGTTTCGCCCAAGTTACGCCCAACAAAGACGCGGCGTGTTTCTTTGAGCCCTGGCGGGGGAACGGGCAACATGCCGCGCGACTCCCGTGCGGCTCCTCTGGCTCGTCATTCTCGTCACCTGCGCGCCGGCCTTGGCTGACAACACGGCCGACGAGGCGGACATTGCGTTCTCGCTGGGAAACCAGGCGTACGCGAAGCGGGACTACGAGCGGGCGCTGGCGCAGTACTTCTTGTCGTACCGGCTGGTGCCCAACCGGAACGTGCTCTTCAACATCGCCCGCTGTTACGAGGCGCTGGAGCGCTTCGACGAGGCGTACCGCTACTGGAACGACCTGTTCGTGGACCGCGCGCTGTCCGAGAGCGATCGACGCGACGTGGGGCTCAACTTGAAGCGCCTGCAGCCGCACGTGGCGCTGGTCACCGTCACCACCACGCCGGCGTCGGCGGACCTGTTCGTCGACCGGGAGGACTTGGGCAGCCGCGGGCAGACGCCGCGGACGGTGGCCGTTCCTCCGGGGACCCACGCCATCGTCCTGCGCGCGCCGGGCTACCGGCTGGCGCTGGCGAACGTGAAAGCGGTGCTGGGCGAAGAGGTGCGGCGAGACGTCAAGCTCGACCGCATCTTGGGGAAGGTGCGCTTCCAGGCGACGCCGCCCGACGCGGTGCTGCGGGAGAGCGAAGGAGGGCCGGCGCTGGCGCGGGTCGGGGACGTGCTCGAAGCGCCGCCGGGGCAGCGGCTGTACGTGGTGACGGCAGACGGGCACGTGTCCGGCCAGCTGCTGCTCGAAGTGCGGGCGGACGAGCTGGTCGAGGCCAAGGCCACGCTCCCGCTGCGGCCGCGGCCGACGGGGAAGCTGATCGTCACCGCCAACCGGGAGAACGCGGTGGTGCGCGTCGACGGCCAAGAGGCCGGCTTCACGCCGACGGTGCTGTCGCTGCCCGTCGGCGAACACGAGCTGGAAGTGGCGGCCCCCGACGTGGCCGCGTTTCGCCAGCGCGTCAAGGTGGCGCCGGACACCGAGCAGCGCTTCACGGTGGAGCTGCGCTACGCCCCGCCGAAGGTCAGCGCGGCGTCGAAGTCGTCGCTCGACGTGGACTGGGCGCCGGCGTCGGTGACCGTCATCACGCAGGAAGAAATTCGCGCGTTCGGGTACCAGACGTTGCCGGACGCGCTGCGCGCGGTGCGCGGGTACTTCTTCACCGACGATCGGATCTACTCGTACGCCGGTGTGCGCGGCTTCTTTCCGCCGGGCGACTTGAACACCCGCATCCTCGTGCTGTGGGACGGCCACCCGGTGAACGACGTGTGGGCGGGCCAGGGTTACCTGGGCCGCGAGTTCGGCGTCGACCTGAACGAGGTCGAGCGCATCGAGGTCGTCCGCGGCCCGACGTCGACCCTCTTCGGCACGGGCGCGGTGTTCGGGGTCATCAACGTGGTGCCGCGCGCGAGCTTGGGCGGGCGCTTCGTCGAGGCCGTCGGCGGCGTGGGCGATCAGCGCGGCGGCAAGGGGCGGCTGACGGTCGGCTACCAGAAGGACGAGAAGACGAGCGTCATCGCGTCGGTCGCGGGCTTCGCGTCGGCCGGCGCGGAGCAGACGGACTTCGGCCCGCCGGTGGGCCTCGTGCAAGGGCTCGACGGCGAGCGCTCGCTCATGGGCAGCGCGCAGGGCCGGTGGAACGGCTTCACGCTGTCGGGGCGCTGGGTGCAGCGGCGCAAGCAGATTCCGACCGGCGTGTCCCGCGCCGAGCTCAACGTCGCCGGCACCGAGTACTGGGACGCGCGGGGCTTCGCCGAGCTCAAGTACGAACGGAGCTTCGAGCGCGTCTCGCTGCTGGGCCGGCTCAGCTACGACGGGAGCCGGTACGAAGGGTGGTTCGCCCGGCTCGACGAGGAGTCAGGGCAGATTCAACGCCAGGGGGACTCAGGCCACGCGGATTGGATCACTGCGCAGGCGCGGGTGCAGGTGACGTTGTTCGAGCGCAACCGGCTGTCCGTCGACGTCGAAGGGCAGCTCCAGCTCGTGCGGCAGCGCCAGCGCTTGGACGCCGTGGAGGATCACCGCCAGCGTTGGCTGTTCTCCGCCACGGTGCTCGACGAGTGGCAGATTGTCCCCGGGAGGCTCTTCGTGCAGGCCGGGGCGCGGTTGGACAAGTACAGCGACGTGGAGTTCGCGTTCGCGCCGCGCGCGGCGATCGTCGGCAAGCCGTACCTGACTGGAACGACGAAGCTGGTGGTCGGGCAGGCGTTCCGCGCCCCCAACACCTACGAGCTGTACTTCAGCGACGACAACGTCTCGCAGCGCGCGGCGGAGTTCCTCAAGCCCGAGCTCATCACGACGTTCGAGCTCGAGCACTCGCACGACTTCACGCCGGAGTTCCGCGCCACCGTCGGGGCGTACTTCAACCTCATCGACCGGCTGGTGCGCCTGCGAGAAGAGCCGTCGGGCGTGCGCCGCTGCGGGCCCGGGGGGCGCATGGACGAGCCCTGCTTGGTGTTCGTCAACGTGGGGGAGCAGCTGCAGGCCGTGGGCGCCGAGGCCCAGGTGCGCTGGCAGCCGGGCCGCTTCACGTTGGTCGACGCGACGTACTCGTTCGTGTTCCTGCGAGGCACCGGCGTGAACGAAGCGTCCGCCTACCCGATGCACTTGGCTTCGCTCAAGGGCATGGTGCCGCTCAAGGAAGGGTGGGTGCGTTTGTCGGGGCAGGGCACCTATCAATCGGCGCGGCGGGACGCGGCGGGGGCGGCGCAGGGCGAGGCGCTGCTGCTCGACCTGGGGCTGTCCGGTGAGTACGGCCCGGTGCGCTACTTCGCCGGCGTGAAGAACCTGCTCGACAGCCGGTACCTGTTGCCGATCACCACCGAGGCGTCGGTGCCCTTCGCGCCGCAGTACGGGCGCACGTTCTGGCTCGAGCTGGCCGCGGGGTTCTAAGGACGGAGTCTCGGTTCGAAGACGGGGTCTCGGTTCGAAGCGGCCGCCTACGGCGTGCACGCCGCGGTGCACCGCCCGCTCGCGCACTCACCAGACGCGCAGTCGGCGTCGGTCAGGCACGGGGCGCCGGGGGCGCGGGGCTCGACGCAGCGTCGGACTCCACCGACGTCCGAGCAGGCGCCCCAGCGGCAGGGCAGCTCGTCGGTGCAGCCGTCGCCCAGGCGGGGCAGGGGGACGCAGCGCAGGCTCAGGCAGCGGTGCAGCAGCTGGCAGTCGTGATCGTCCACGCAGCCGGCGTCGGCGCCTCGGCGGGGGCCGCAGACGAAGCCGCCGTCTTCGGCGCCACAGGCCAAGTGGGGCGCGCAGTCCGTCGAGCTGACGCAGGGCGCGCCCTGGGGTCGCTCGGGTTCACACGCGCCTTCAGTGCCGCCGTCGGCCGGGGCGGAGCAGGTGGTGCCAGCGGGGCAGCGCTGGGGGGCGGCGCAG
>JALHOS010000298.1 GCA_022842905.1 Myxococcaceae bacterium
CCACCCAAGGCCGCGGGCGGAACTGCCTGGTGCAGTCCTTCCTGCAGCCGGGGCGCTACCTGTTCACCGCGAGGACCACCGGGCAGAGCAAGGGCCGCGCGGCGCTGAGCCTGTCGCGACGGGCAGCCAAGGAGCTGGGCACCGTCGGCGCGGGCGGCGAGGCGTTCTTCCGCGTCGAGTCCGGAGAGCTGGTCCAGCAGAAGCTCGTGCTGCCCCGCCCGGGCACGTTCGAGCTGTCCACCACCAGCCAGGGTCAGAGCCTGTCCTGCCGGCTGGACGACCCCCAGGGCTGGCCCGTCGACCGCGTCCCCACCAGCTGCACCCAGAGCCGCGAGTTCGTCGCGGGCAGCTACCTGTGGACGCAGTGGCCGCTGACGGTGGAGTCGATGCGGCGCACGCAGCTCAAGCAGACGCGCACCGAGAAGCCGCTGACCGGCAACAAGCCCCACGCCGTCGACTTCTTCCACTGGTACCGCGCCGAGCTGGGCGGTGACGGGAAGGACGAGTTCACCTTCGAGCTGACCGGCGACGCGGAGCTCGACGTGGTGCTGTCCGGCGGCATGCAGGGCCGGCTGTACCTGCTCGACGGGTCCGCCTCGCCCAAGGCCGTGGAGGTGATCCCGCCCATGGTGGTGAACGAGGGCGCCCCGCCCGAAGAAGGTGAAGGTGAGGGCGGCGGCGACGGCGAGTACGAAGCGCCGCCCGAGCACGAAGGCGAGCGCGAGTGCGGCGAAGAGGGCTGCGGCGAGCAGGAGCAGAGCACGCCGGCCGTCGAGGTCATGGCGGCCACCGCGGCGCCGCCTCCGCCGTCGGGCACGAAGGTGAGCCTCGCCGCCGGGAAGTACAAGCTCGTCGCCGAGCACGCGCGCGGGGACGTCGGCATCGAGTACCAGCTCCACCTGGGCAGCGCGACGCTGCTGCCGGGCATGACGCGCACGGTGCCGACGCCCACGACGCTCCCGGTGAACGTGCCGCGCGCCGGGACGTTGCGACTCAAGACGACGGGCGACGCCGACGTGCGCTGCCGGCTGTTCGACGCGGCGGGGAAGCTGGTGCTGGACAACGGGGACAACGGCACCGACTGGAACTGCGCGACGGCGGAGCCGCTGCCCAAGGGCAGCTACACCCTCGTGATCGAGAGCGAGACGCAGCAGCGCGGGGAGACGACGGTGTCCTTGGCGCTCCCGTCGATCGACGACAAGGGCGCGGTGAGCGACGGGCTGAAGACGCAGCTCGGCGCGGCGGTCGTCACGCTTTCGCTGCCGGCCAGTGAGGCCGTGCACGAGCTCGTCGTCCAGGGACAAGGGAAGACGCCCTTCTCCTGCGCGATCGAAGAGCCAGGCGGCGCGCTGAGCGCCCGGCGTGCCCGGGTGACGAGCTGCAGCTTCTTGGTCCACACCAAGGCCGCCCCCTCGCGGCTGCGCCTGTGGACGACGGACGGCGTGGCCAACGTGCAGGTCGCGCTCAAGCCGCGGGCGATCGTCCAGGGTGGCAGCGAGGTCGGTGCGGCGAACGCGGTGCTGCTCACCGTGCCCAAGGCCGGGCGCTACCTCACCAGCGGGCAGGTCCTGTGTCTGCCCGGCGCGGCCGGAGGGGTGTTCGAGCGCTGCGGCCCCGAGGTCTCGCTCGAAGCGGGGCCGACGCTGTTCTCGGGCTTCGGCGCGGTGGTGCACCCGCTCCCGCTGACCGAGGTGATCGCCACGCCGCAGGACGCGCCGCTGAGCGTCGGGCTGTCCAAACGCCCGCTGCTGCAGTGGCTCAAGGCGGCCAGCCCGTCGATCTTCTTCCTGCGCAGCGTCGTGCCCTTCGGCGAGCGCGCGGGGCCCGCCTGCCGCTTCGACGGACCGGGCAGCGTGTCGGAGTCGAAGCCGACGGAGTGCTTCGCCGTCAGCGCCAAGTCGAGCGAAGCGCTCGCACGGACCTGGGCCGCGGCCGACGCCGAAGTCCCGGCGCAGGTGCAGCGGCGGGCGGTGAGCTGGCCGGCGAGCGCGACGACGCTGGGCGTGGGGCGGCTCGAGCTGACCGTCTCGCAGCCGCTGCTGCTGGCCCTGAGCGGCCCCAGGACGCGCGTGGAGCTGACGGTGAGCCCGGAGACCTGGGTCGCGCTCGTCAACGCGCAGGGCCAGGCGACAGAGCTGTGCGCGCCGACGGCAGAGCTGGGTCGCTGCGTCTTCACGGCGGGCCCGGGGGAGCAGCTGCTGCTCGACGCGCCGAAGGGCAGCCGCGCGGCGCTGTCCGTCACCGCGCTCGAGACGGCGCCCAAGCGCGTGGACTTCGGCGCGCTGCACGAAGAGCTGTTCCGTGAGGCGGGCACGCTCAAGCTCAAGCTCGCGGCGGATGCGGCGAGCCGCGGGTACGTCGTCGAGCCGGCGCTGGGCTGCACGTTGGTGCTGGCCGACAACACCCGGACGTCGGGCTGCCGCGGCACGGTGCCGCCTGGGACGACCGCCGAGCTGATCGTCGAGCACGGCGCCGGCGCCCTGCGCGCGTTCACCTTCGCGCCTGGAAAGGAAGGACGGGCGAAGCTCGCGGTGGACCTGCCCCTGGTGCAGGGCGCCAGCTTGCCCTTCGCCGTCGCCGCGCCGCTGCAGGCGGGCCGGACGGATCGCACGCTGGTGCTGGACAAGGACGGCGTGCTGCGCGTGACGGCGGAGGCTGGAGTGTGCGGCCTCTTCCGCGGCGCGGAGCTCCTCGCAGTCGACGGGCTCGAGGGCGGCTGCGAGCTGGTGCGGCTGGTGAGCGCGGGCAGCTACCGGCTGCTGGTGCGCCCCTTCGCTGCCATGCCCATGACCGGCAGCGTGCGGGCGACGCTCGAGCCGATCGACACGCTCAAAGAAGGCGTCGGCGCCGAGCAGTGGCTGGCGCCGGGCGACGTGCGGCTGTTCCGCTTCAGCACTCAGGCCAAGGGCCGCGTCGGCTTCGGCGTGCAGGCCAAGAGTGAGCTGCTCGAGTGCGCGACCTACACGGACAAGAACGAGCCGCTGGGCACCGGCTGCCACCAGTACCTGGCGCTGGAGCAGGGCAGCTACGTGCTGACGGTGCGCAACCCGCCGGGGCTGGGCGCCAAGCCCATCGCCTTCAAGCCGGTGCTGCTCGGGCTGACCGGCGAGACCAACGAGATCCCCGAGACGTACCTGAACGACTTCTTCCGCCGCATCGGGAGCAACTGACACCATGACGTCCACCACTTCTCCCCGCGGGCTGTTGCTGTGCGCGGTGTGCTTCTCCCTGTCGGCCAGCGCCGGCGAGTCGCGCCCGGCCGATCTCGGACAGCGTCCCCAGGCCGGCGGCACGACGATCCTCCCCGAGCAGTTCCTGCGCGGGTACGACCCGGTCACCGTCTACTTCCCGTCGGATCAAGTCTCGTCGATCGCCACCGCGGACGACGGGGCGAAGCGGCTCAAGCTCGCCCCCGACTGGCCGGGCGCCTACGTCTGGGTCGATCGCCGCACGCTTCAGTTTCGTCCCGCGGAGCCCTGGCCCGGGCTGGCGCGCTTCAACTTCGAAGCCGCCGGCGCGAGGCGCACGCTGACGACGATGATGTCGGCCCCCAGCGCCATGGCGCCCAGCCCCGGCGCCGAAGGCCTCAAGCCCTTCCGCGTCGTCACCCTCACCTTCCCGCAGGCCCTCCCCGTCGGCTCGCTCAAGAAGATGCTCTCGCTCGAGCTGCGCGAGCTGCCCGGCCTGGCCGACTCGCCGCGCAAGCGGCTGACCGAGTACGTGTTGGCGCAGCTCCCGCGGAACTCACACCGCGATCCCGTCACTTGGACCGTCACCCTCCCCGAGGACGTCCCCGAAGGGAAACAGCTGGTGGTGTCGGTGGCCCTCGCGCTGGGCAGCGAAGCGACGACGCTGTGGCAGGGCCGCGCGTCGACCCGCACGGCCTTCGGGCTGGTCGCGGTGCGCTGCGGCAACGCGGAGTTCCCACTCGTCGGCGGTGCTTCGACCCCCAAGGACATGGCGCTGGGCTGCGGCAACCGCGGCGACGCGCCCCAGCTGGTCTTCTCCGCCCCGCTCCCCTCGCTGACCATGACGCAGCTGCGCCAGCTGGTGCGCTTCGAGCCCGCGGTGGCCGATCTGCGCTTCACGCTGTACGGCTCCCGCGTGCAGCTCGGCGGGAAGTTCCTGCCGGACACGCTCTACAAGCTGACCTTGGGGCCGGCGGCGATCGTCGACGACGCGAGCCGCCCCTTGCGCGACGTGAAGCCGGCCGACGTGTACTTCCACCTGGGGTGGAAGGCGTCGTTCTTGCGCTGGACCCAAGCCACCGCGGTGCTCGAGGCGAAGGGCCCGCGCATGCTGCCGCTGTCCGGCTACGGCGAGCCCAAGGCGGACGTGCGCGTGTACCGCGTCGACGCGCTCCACAACGCCCTCTGGCCGTTTCCACAGAGCCCGGTGGTGATCGACGAGCAGGCCGCGCCGCCCTTCCCGGGTGAAGAGCCGGACGTGCCGGAACAGCCGGGCACGGTGGGCGCCGACGTGCTGCGCGCGCACCTCAAGCTGCTGGGCTCGCCGCTGGTCAGCCGCGTCGTCGACCTGCCGCTGGCGGACAAGGCCGGCACCACGAACTTCGGCCTGGACTTGAAGCCGCTCCTCGACGGCGTCGTCGGGGCGAACCGGCCGGGCACGTACCTGGTGGGCCTGCGCCGGCTGACCGGCCGGCCGGAGCGCTCGTACATGCGCGTGCAGGTGACGAACCTGACGGTGACATCGGTCGAAGAGCCCAACCAAGCGCACCTCTACGTGCGCGCGCTGGACACGGGCCTGCCGGTGAAGGGCGCGACGGTGACGCTCGAGGGCACGGCGAAGGACACGGGCAAGCCGGTGCGCGTCTCGGGGGCGACGGACGCCGACGGGCGCTTCTCGGTGGGGCTCCTGCGCACCTGGGCCAGCATCACCCGCGTCTCGATTCAGAGCGGGGAAGACGTGCTGGTGCTCGACCCCAACGAGCGGCTGACGCGCTTCGCCAACAACCACTGGTCGTCCAGCTCGCAGTGGCTCTCGTGGCTCAAGAGCGAGCCCGTGGCGACGCCGAACGACGCCACGCTGGGCTTCGTCTTCACCGAGCGGCCCATCTACAAGCCGGGCGAGCCCGTCTTCGTCAAGGCGTACGTGCGGCACAAGCGCTCCGGCGCGCTCGTCATTCCCCCCGACCTCAAGCCCTACGGGCTGCTCGTGCGCGGGCCGGACGGCACCGACTGGCCGCTCAAGCCTGCGGTGACGGCGCAGGGCGCGCTCGCCGCCGAGTTCACCGAGAAGGACGTGCCGACGGGCGACTACGAGGTGCTGCTCACCGACGGCCGACCGGACGCGGTGGTGGCGCGGCGGAGCTTCAAGATCGAGGCGTACCGCGTGCCCACGTTCGAGGTGCAGCTGTCCGGACCCAACCGCACGCGCAACGACGGGCCGTTCAAGGTCAAGGCGATCGCCCGCTACTACGCGGGCGGCAACCTGGGGAACCAGCCCATCAAGTGGCTCGTCACCCAGCGCCCGTTCCACTGGATCCCCAAGGGCCTCGACGGCTACCTCTTCGCGTCGTCGACGCAGTTCGCCCGCGAGGCGTCGCAGAGCGCGGGCCAGACGGTGCGCCAAGAGCAGGAGCTCGACGACAACGGCGCCGGCGTCATCACCATGAACCCGCAGCTCGATCTCGACGGCTCGGCGCGGGTGTACCGCTTCGAAGCCACGGTGACGGGCCCCGACGAGCAGCCGGTGACGAACGCGACCGAGGTCAAGGCGCTGCCGGCCTTCGTGCTGGGCCTCAAGGTGCCCCGCTACCTCGAGAAGGCGGCGGAGCTGAAGGCCGAGCTGGTGGCCGTCGGCGTCGACGACAAGCCGCAGGCCGGCCAGGAGATCCGCGTGCGGGTCTTCCGCCGCGTGTGGCACTCGACGCTGCGCGAGACGAGCTTCGCGACGGGCCAGGCCAAGTACGTCACCGAGCAGGAAGACGTGAAGCTGTTCGAGCAGACCGTGAAGAGCGACGGCAAGCCGCTGCCCTTGTCCTTCGCCACCACCGAGGCCGGCGTGTACGTCGTCGAGCTGTTCGCCCGCGACAAGCTGGGCCGTGTGCAGACGCTGTCGGCCGACCTCTACATGGGCGGCCAGGGCCCGCAGGCGTGGGCCAAGTCCCGCGAAGGCGTCTTCGAACTGAAGCCGGACAAGAAGGTGTACGCGCCGGGCGAGACGGCGCACCTGCTGGTGCAGAGCCCGTACACCCAGGCCCAGGCGCTGGTGGTCATCGAAGAGCCCGGCGCCAACCGCTACCTGTGGAAGGACGTGCAGGGCGGCAAGGTGGTGGTGGACGTGGCGATCGGCGAGCGCTTCACGCCGAACCTGCCGGTGCACGTGGTGCTCATGCGAGGCCGCATCGGCGAAGGGAAGACGGACGACGCGCGGTACAAGCCGGCGACCGCCGCGGCGTCGATCGACCTGGAGATCGCCCCGGTGAAGAACACCGCCACCGTGCAGGTGCTCTTCCCCGAAGTCGCCAAGCCGGGCACGAAACACGACTTCACGATCCTGTTGACCGACGAGCAGAAGAAGCCGCTGGGCGGTGAGGTGACGCTGTGGCTGGTGGACGAGGCGGTGCTGTCTCTCGCGCCGGAAGGGAGCCTCGATCCGCTCAGCGAGTTCATTCGCCGCAACCAGCGCAGCACGACGATCCACGACTCCCGCAACCTGGTGGTCGGGCGCCTGAGTGAGCTCGAAGAAGACCCCGGCGGCGACGGCAGCGAAGGAGACGGCGACGACGGCAAGAAGCGCGTGCGCAAGGAGTTCAAGACGGTGCCGTACTACGCGGCGACGCTGGTCGTCCCTCCGACGGGGAATCTGGTGGTGCCGGTGCAGCTGTCGGACGACCTCACGCAGTTCCGCGTGCGCGCCGTCGCCGTCAGCGGACCGCGCTTCGGCGTGCGGCAGGGCACGCTCAAGGTCCGCCTGCCGGTGCTGGTGCAGCCGCAGCTGCCCCGCTTCGTGCGGCAAGGCGACACGGTGTGGCTGGGCGGCGTGGCGCGGCTGGTGGAAGGCGCTGAAGGCGCGGGCTCGGTGACGGTGAAGATCAAGGGCCCGGTGGACGGCAAGCCGTCGACGACGCAGGCGATCGAGCTCAAGAACAACAAGGCGTCGAGCGTGCTGACGGCCGTGCAGGTGAACTTGGCCGCGCCGACCCGCGAGCCGTACCTCACCGTCGGCGTCGAGGTGGAGCGCAAGGCCGACAAGGTGGGCGACGCGTTCGAGGTGAAGCTCCCGGTGCTGCCCGACCGCCCGCCGGAGCGCTCGAGCTACTTCACGCAGCTGGCCCCCGGGCCCACCACGCTCAAGCCGTTCCCCGAAGCGGCGCGGCCCGGCAGCGCGACGCAGACGCTGATCGTCACCAACCAGCCCGGCGTCCTCGAGCTGGCCAGCGGGCTCGACTACCTGTCGGCCTACCCCCACGGCTGCCTCGAGCAGCGCATGAGCCAGCTGGCGCCCGACGTCGCGCTGGCGAACCTGCTCAAGAAGCTCGAGCTCGACACGCGCTTCACGCCGCAGCTGTCGGCCAACGTGCGGCGCATCGTCGACGAGCTGGGGCAGCACCAGGACGATCGCGGCTTCCTGGGCTACTGGCCGGGCAGCAGCGGCGACCTCGCGCTCACCGCGGCGGGCCTCGAGTTCCTGACCCACGCGAAGAAGGCCGGGCTGCCCGTCGACGACAAGGTGCGCGCCAAGGCCGTCGAGGCGCTCAAGCGCGTGCTGCGCAGCGACTTCTCCGGCCTGTGGTCGGAGTACCGCTACAACCAGCAGACGTCGGCGCTGCGCGCGCTGGCCGCCGCCGGAGAGCTCGACGAGAACTACCTGGTGGAGCTGTTCCACCAGCGCCAGGGCATGGACGCGACCAGCGTCGCCGACCTCACCCGGGCCATGGCGTTCAGGCCCAACGTGTTCGCGACGAACCTCACCGCGCTCAAAGAAGACCTGTGGGATCGCACCGTGTTCAAGCTGGTGAAGGGCCAGCAGGTGTTCGACCGCGTCAAGGGCGACCGGAGCAGCTGGGCGGGGCTGTACCTGGGCTCGCCGGTGGCGACGACCGCGGCCGTGTGGGAGGCGCTCCTGGCGATCGACCCGTCCAACGCCAAGCACACGCTCATTCGCGACGCGCTGTTGGCGCAGGGCTCGGCCCGCGGCTTTGGCACGACGCACGGCAACCGCCGGGCGATCACCGCGCTGGGCAGCTACCTCGAGCGCGCCGCCTTTACCGCGCCCTCGGCGACCGTCACCGTCAGCGGCGCCAAGGACGTCGCGCTGACGGACGGGCGCATCGCCGGGCGGCGCACCGTCGAGTCGGACAAGCCGCTCGACGTGAAGGTCGTCGGCGCCGCGGCGCTCAACGCCCGCGTGCAGACGCGCTACGTGCCCGCCGCGCCCGGCTCCGCCGCCGAGCCGAAGAAAGAAGGCCTGATCGTCTCGCGCACGGTGACCTGGCTGCACCCCGACGGCAGCCCACCCACGCACCACCCCGACGCGCCCGGCGCGGAGCTCAAGGTGGCCTTGGGCGACGTGGTCGAAGTGCACACCCAGCTGACGACGGACGAAGCGCGGACCCACGTGGCGCTGATCGTCCCGCTGCCCGCGGGCCTCGAGCCGATGAACCCGAACCTCGCCAACGCGAGCTCCGACGCGCAGCCGTCGCAGTCGGACTCGCTCAGCCCGACGCACGTGGCGCGGCTCGACGACGAGGTCCGCTACTACTTCACCGAGCTGCCCAAGGGGACGCACACGTTCCACTTCCGCGCGCGGGCGTCGAGCGAAGGCCGCTACACCTCGCCGCCGCCGTCGGCCGAGCTGATGTACCGCGAAGAGGTGCGTGGCCGCGGCGCGGGGACCAAGCTCGTCGTCACCGGCGCGCACGAGAAGTGACGTGAGCCCGCCGGAGCACAGCCGACGTCGTCGGCGACGAAGGTGGGCGGCCCTGGGCTGCTTCACCGCCGCGCTCGTCGGGGGGCTGCTGTTCCTGCATTCGCTCGACGACAGCCTCCACGCCCACGCCCCGTCCCACCTGCTGGTCGATCGCCGCGGCCGCCCGCTGGGCGAGCTGCCCAGCCGAACCGACGACGCGTACGGCTATTGGCCGCTGCCCGACGTGCTGCCGACGAAGCTCGTGGTGGCCACGCTCGAGACCGAGGACCGCCACTTCGACGAGCACGACGGCGTGCACTGGCCCAGCGTGGCCCGCGCGGCGTGGCAGAACCTGCGCAGCCGCCGGGTCGTCTCCGGGGCGTCCACCATTCCCATGCAGGTGGCGAGGCTCCAACACCCGAAGGCCCGAACCGTCTGGGCGAAGCTGCGGGAGGCCGCAGAGGCGCTGCTCCTGGTGCGCCGGCACGGGCACGACGCGCTGCTGCGCCAGTACCTCACGGTCGCGCCGTACGGGAACCGCGCGCACGGCGTCGTGCGGGCAGCGCGCCTGTACTTCGACAAGCCGGTGGACGACCTGTCGTGGCTCGAGGCCGCGTTCCTCGCGGCGATCCCCCAGCAGCCGGGGCGCATGTCGCCGTGGACGAGCGAGGGGCGCGCGCG
>JALHOS010000299.1 GCA_022842905.1 Myxococcaceae bacterium
GAGGCGATCGCCTGGCTGGCGACGTCGGTGCGTGAGCTCCCTCCGGGCACCGTGGTGGACGTGTCGGTGCTGGCCAAGGGCCTGGCCGTGCAGCTCGTCGCCGGCGCGGGCCTGGCGGTGCGCGTGGCGCTGCCGCTGCTGGCCGCGGCCTTGTTGGCCAACGTGAGCATGGGCCTGCTCGGTCGCGCGGCGCCGCAGCTGTCGCTGTCCAACGTCGGGTTCGCGCTGACGATCACCATCGGCTCCGCGGCCCTGTACGCCTTCGGTCCCACCGCAGCCCACGCGTGTGCCGCGGCCGCGACGGCGACGTTTACCCGGTAACGGCCCATGGCGGACGACCTCGACGAAGAAGCCAGGACCGAAGCCCCGTCGGAGCGACGGCTGGCGCAGGCCTTCGAACAAGGTGACGTTCCGCTCTCGCACGATCTCGTGGGCGCCGCGGCGCTGCTCGCGGCCGGCGTGGCGTTGGTGCAGCTCGCGCCGCGCTCCGGGCAGGCGTTGGTCGCGCTCGTCGCCGAGTCGCTGCAGCTGTCGGCGCAGACGCCGTTCTCGACCTACGTCGCCCGCATCCCGTCGGTGGCCTGGCCCGTCGCAGCGGGGGTCGCCGTGGCCGCGTTCGTCGCGACGGCCGCCACCTTCGGCCAGACCCAGGGCCACGTGTGGTCCGACCGCGCGGCGCCGGACTTGAGCCGCGTCTTCACCACTGAACGGCTGACGCACTTCGTGTCGAAGACCTTCGTGGCGGAGCTCTTCATCGCGCTCGTCAAGGCCGCCGCCGTCGCCTGGGTCTGTTGGACCTCGGTGCGCGCCGACTTCCTGACGCTGCCGCGGCTGTTCGACGCGCAACCTGCCGAACAGCTTGCCGGGCTGTTTCGCCCGCTGGGGGTGCTGACCACTCGGGTCGCCCTGACGCTGGCCTTCTTCGCGGGTGTGGACCTTGCACTGGTCCGCTGGAAGCACCGGAAGAAGCACATGATGACGCGCGACGAGCTCAAGCGGGAGATGAAGGAAGACGAGGGCGACCCGCTCATTCGCGGCGCGCGCAAGCGCAAGCACCGCGAGCTGGTCAAGCGCAACGCCGTGCGCGACACCCGCAAGGCCGACGCGCTGATCGTCAACCCGACGCACATCGCGATCGCCGTGCGCTACCGCAAGGAAGAAGGGGCCGCGCCGCGAGTGCTCGCCAAGGGAAAGGGCGTGCTCGCCGAGGCCATGCGCGAAGAGGCTCGCAAGAGCGCGATCCCGATCGTGCAGGACGTGCCGCTGGCGCGCCTGCTCTACAAGAAGGTCAAGGTCGGCGGGCCGGTGCCGGCGGAGACGTACAAGGCCGTCGCCGCGGTGCTCGCGTTCGTCTACCGCATCACCGGCCGGACGAGCGGCGTGGCGGCGTCGAGCTCGGGCACGGAGGCGCGGTCATGAGCCAGCCGTCGCCCGCGCGGATCCCTCCGGAAGGCTACGTGGCGCTCGCCGTGCTCGGGGTCCTGTCGATCCTGGTGGTGCCGCTGCCGGCGCCGGTCCTCGACGGGCTCCTCGCGCTCAACGTGGCGCTGTCGGTGCTCATGTTGCTGGTGGCGCTCGGCCTGACCAAGGCGATGGAGTTCTCGGTCTTCCCCAGCCTGTTGCTGCTCACCACGCTGTTCCGGCTGGCGCTCAACGTGGCGACGACGCGGCTCATCTTGCTGCACGGCGGCGAAGGGGCCGGGGCCGCGGGGCACGTGATCGAGACCTTCGGGCGCTTCGCCGTCGGCGGCAGCCTGATCGTCGGCGCGGTGATCTTCCTGATCCTCCTGGTGGTCAACTTCGCGGTCATCACCAAGGGCTCGGGCCGCGTGTCGGAAGTCGCGGCGCGCTTCACGTTGGACGCGCTGCCCGGCAAGCAAATGGCGATCGACGCGGATCTCGCGGCCGGGGTGATCGACGACGGCGAAGCCCGGGGGCGGCGGCAGGCGCTGGCGCGGGAGACGGAGTTCTTCGGAGCCATGGACGGCGCGAGCAAGTTCGTCCGCGGCGACGCAGTCGCGGGGTTGGCGATCACGGCGATCAACATCGTCGGTGGGCTGTTGGCGGGCCTGCTGCGCGACAACCTGGGCCTGAGCAAGGCCGTCGAGACGTACACGATCCTCACGATCGGCGACGGGCTCGTCACGCAGATGCCGGCGTTGCTCGTCTCCACCGCGGCCGGTGTGTTGGTGACCCGCGCCGAGGGCGCCGATCTCGGCACCCAGGTCGGCGGGCAGATCTTCGCCAGCCCCCGCGCGCTCACCTACTCGGCGATCGTCCTCGCCCTCATCGGCGTCCTCCCCGGCATGCCGCTCTTCGCCTTCGCGCCTTTGGCCATCGGCGGGTACTTCCTGGCGCGCCGTGCACAGGCCAAGCAGGACCACGCCAAGGCAGGCGCGAAGAAGCCCGGTGACGAGAAGGCCGGCGTGAAGGGTGAGCCGCGCGTTCAAGATCTCCTCGCGCTGGACGCGCTCGAGCTCGAGGTCGGCTTCTCGCTGCTGCCGCTGATCGACCTCGACAAGGGCGGGGAGATCCCCGGGCGCGTCACCGCCCTGAGAAAGCAGCTGGCGTCGGACCTGGGCATCGTGCTGCCCAGCGTGCACCTCAAGGACAACCTGCGCCTGGACGGCAACGAGTACCGCGTGAAGCTCCGCGGGCTCGAGCTGGGCCGCGGGTCGGCGCACCTGTCGCGGCTCATGTGCCTGGACGGCACGGGCGCGGCGCCGGTGATCGCGGGGGTCCCGGGCAAGGACCCCACGTTCGGCCTGCCCGCCGTGTGGATCACGCCCGAGCAGCGCGCCGCCGCCGAAGCGAAGGGCTACACCCTGGTCGACGCCGCGAGCGTGCTGACCACCCACCTGGGCGAGCTGCTCCGCCGCAACGCGCACGAGCTGATCGGCCGTCAGGAAGTGCAGGAGCTGCTCGGCGCCTGCGCGAAGGAAGCGCCGAAGCTGGTCGAAGACACGGTGCCCAGCGCGATCGGCCTGGGCGAGCTGGTGCGCGTCGTCCGAGGGCTGTTGCGCGAAGGGATCTCGGTGCGCGACCTCCGCACGATCCTCGAGGCGATCGCCGACGCCGCGCCGCGTAGCAAGGACGCCCACTTCCTGGTGGAGCAGGCGCGGCGTCGCCTCGCCCGGCAGATCACCGCGCGGGTGTCGGAGCAAGGTGTGGTGCGCGCGCTCACGCTCGATCGCCCAGCCGAGGACACGCTGAGGCAGGCGCTCGGGCAGAACGAAGGTGAGCCCACGCTCGCGCCGGATCTCGAGACGGCGCGCCGGCTGATGACGGCGCTCGAGACGAAGACGTCGCAGCTGGTCGCCGCCGGCCAGCCCGCGGTGATCCTGGCGCCGACGGATCTGCGCCGCCCGCTCTACGACTTCGCGTCGCGCTTCGTGCCGGACCTGTGGGTCGTCACGGCCCGCGAGCTGGTGCCCGGCACCACGATTGACCCCGCTGGAACCCTGACGTTGGCCTGACGCACGAGACGAGGACGCCATGAGCACACTGCGCACTTTCCGAGCCCCCGACGCCCGAGCCGCTCTGGCCATGGTGAAGGCGGCGCTCGGCGCCGAGGCGGTGATCATCTCCACCCGCGACGTCAGCAACGGCCTGTTCCGCGCCAAGGAGATCGAGGTCACCGCCGCGCTGGCCGAGCCCGTCCCGCTGGCGCGCCCGCCGACTGCCCACGCTTACGTCGCCCCGCCGCCCGAAGCGAAGCCGGCGCCGTCGGCCCCGCCGGCCCTGAGGCTGGTGAACACGCCCCCCGCCCCCGCTGGCCTGCCGGTGTCCGACGAGCTCAAGGAGCTCAAGTCCGCCGTCGACGAGGTGCGCCGGGAGATGGGGCGCGTCGTCGGCCAGGTGCGATTGGAGCGCGAGCTCAAGCTGCCGCCGCCCGCGATCGCGTGGCTCACGCGGCTGACCGAGCGCGGCATGGACGACGCCATGGCCAACGAGCTGGTGCACCAGGCGATGAACATGGTGGGCCCACTCGACCGGACGATTCGGGAAGCGCTGTCCGAGCGCGTCGTCTCCGGCCGCGCGCCGTGGCTGCCTGACGGCCGACGCCGGGTGATCGCGCTGGTCGGCCCCACGGGCGTCGGCAAGACCACGACGCTCGCGAAGATCGCCGCGCGGGCGATCATGGAGAGCCGCCTCAAGGTCGCGCTGGTGACGGTGGACACGTACCGCATCGGCGCGAGTGAGCAGGTCGCGCGCTACGGGGAGATCATGGGCGTGCCCACCTTCGTCGCGAGGGACCGCATCGAGCTGGGGCAGGTGCTCGATCGGTGCAAGGGCGTCGATCTCGTCCTGGTGGACACCGCGGGGCGCAGCGCGAGTGAGGCGGTGGCGCGGCAAGCGGAGATGCTGCGCAGCGTCGAAGGCATTTCCCTGTACCTGGTGCTCAGCGCCTGCGCCGGCCCGCGGGAAGCGGCGGCGGTGGCGGAGCGCTACCGGGCGCTGGCGCCGGACCGCCTGGTCGTCACCAAGCTGGACGAGGCGGTCGGGCCCGGGAGCATCGTGTCTGCGTCGGTTCGGCTGGGCCGGCCGATCGTGGCGATCGCCGACGGGCAGCGGGTGCCCGAAGACATTCACTCCCCGCCGACGGAAGAGCTCGTCGAGCGGATCATCGGCCCCGCGACGGCGGCGACGGCCACCCCGGAAACCAAGACGCTGGCGGGAGGACGCTGACATGACGGATCAGGCGCGAGGGCTGCGGGAGCTGATGAAGGAGCAGCGCAAGGCGAAGGCGCCGCTGCGCGTCATCGGTGTGGCGAGCGGCAAGGGCGGCGTGGGGAAGACGAACGTCGCGTCGAACCTGGCGGCGCTGGTCGCCCGCGCCGGCCACCGGGTGCTGATCATCGACGGCGATCTGGGCTTGGCGAACGTGGAGATCGTCTACGGGCTCAAGCCGCGCTTTCACTTGGGCCACCTCCTTTCCGGCGAAGCCGACATCAAGGACGTGCTGGTGGACGGGCCCCACGGCGTGCGGCTCCTGCCCGCGGGCAACGGCGTGCAGGCCCTCAGCCGCCTCGACGAGAGCCAGCAGCTGCGGCTGTTGACCGCGCTCGACGCGCTCGAAGACGAGTTCGACTTCGTGTTCTTGGACGCCGGCGCGGGCATCGGCGACAACGTGCTCTTCTTCATCGGTGCGGCGCAGGAAGCGCTGCTCGTCGTCAGCCCCGAGCCGACGTCGCTGACGGACGCGTACGCGACGGTGAAGGTGCTCTGCCAGTCCGCCGGGGTGCGCCACTTCGACGTCGTCGTCAACCAGGCGCCCAGCGAGGCGATCGCCCGCGACATCTTCGACCGGCTGCTCGCGGTGGCCAGCCGCTTCCTCGACGCCCGCATGCGCATGCTCGGGTGGGTACCGCGGGACGAGAACGTGCACCGCGCGGTCATGGCCCAGCGCCCGCTGATCGACGCGTTCCCCACGTCCCCGGCTACGCGCGCGCTGAACGCGGTGGTCGACAACCTGCTCCACGAGCCGCCGCCGGCGCAGCTCGACGGTGGGCTCAAGCTGCTCTGGAACCGGCTCCTTCGCGACTCGAAGGCCGCATGAGGGGGGCCGCCGCCATGCACCGAGCCGCGCTGAGCTACCAAGCGACCCCGGCGACGCTGACGGACGACGAGGTCGTCCGCACGTGGGGCCACCTGATCGACCGAGCCGCCCGCCGCATCGCCGCGCGGACCGCGAACGCCGTCACCGCCGCGGATCTGTGGTCTTCCGGCGCGCTGGGGCTGATCGACGCGTACCGCCGCTTCGACGCGACGCGGGCGATCCGCTTCGAGAGCTTCGCCGAGCACCGGATCCGCGGCGCGATGATCGACGAGCTGCGGGAATTGGATCACCTCCCCCGCCGGCTCCGCGCCGACGCCGATCGGGTGCGCAAGGCCCGAACCGAGCTGGGGACCAGGCTCGGGCGAGAGCCGTCGTCCGAAGAGCTGGCCGCGGCGGTCGGCATGACGCTGGAGGAGCTGGACGCGGTGGAGTCCGTCGCGCAGCCGGCGGTCCCGATCAGCCCGGAGCTCAAGCTCGTCAGCGTCGAGCCGGCCCAGGACACCCGGCTCGAGCACGCCGGCGACGTGTTCCGGCTGACCAAGGCGATCGGCCGGCTGCCCGAGCGCCTGGCTCTGGTGCTGTCGCTGCACTACGTCGAAGGGCTCACCTACAAGGAGATCGCCCACGCGCTCGAGGTCAGCGAGGCGCGCATCTGCCAGCTCCACGGTGAAGCGGTGAAGAAGCTCCGCGCCGACCTCACGACGGAAGAGGCGCGCTGACGGCGAGCCGAGGCCCCGACAGCCACCGTCGCTCCGCGGCGATCATGGCGACCGCGAGCAAGAGCCCGGCGAGCACGTCCACCACGTAGTGGTAGCGCAGGTACACACAGGCGAACGGGATCGACACGACGACGGGCAGCGTGAACCAGAACAGCCCGCGCGCGTACCGCCACGCCAGCCGAGACAGCAGCACCGTCGTGCAGGTGTGCATGCTGGGGAAGCAGTCGTACGTGACGCGGGTGGCGTCCATCATCGCTTCCTTGACCGCGGCGACGGCGTAGATCTCGAGCGACACGCTGAACTCACGTGACAGCACCGGGCCCTTCACCGGCACCAGCGCGTAGCTGACGTAGGCGATCAGCAGCGAGATCCCGATGGTGAAGCTCGCCTCGCGCACGCCCTGATCCTTGCCCAGGAGCAGCACCGCCCCGAGCACCAGCGGGAACAGCACCGCGAAGAAGGAATACGCGAAGGCGAGCCACTCCGAGAGCGGCCGACTGATGAGCCGCTCGAGCAGATCGAGCGGGTCGACCCCGAAGAACAGCGCGCGATCGAGCGCCGCGAACCAAGTGTCGAGGTCCTGAATTTCTTGGCCGCGAAAGAGCGCCGCCATCCACGCGTAGCCGGAGAGGATCAGCAGGAGCGGAGCCCACTCGCGCAGGTCGTGGAGCAGGGCGCGACCGGAGTCGATCACGAAGCGGCGCGCTTCGAGGAAGCCGTTCGCCTGCACGTGCGCCCCGAGCGCCGCCCACAGCACGATCGTCGGCAGTCCGAAGCCCACGATCTGGAGGACGACGTTGGCCACGACGGGGATCGCCTGGGCGAGCCTCAAGCTCGGCACCTCGTGCCGCAGCGTGCCGCCGGTCAGCCCGGCCCAGAGCGCGAACCCCAACGGCAACAACGCCACCGCCCCCAGCGCCAGCCAGACCCGGCGGAAGGCCCCCGCTTCGTCCGGCCAGGGCTGCCGACTGATGCGCACGATCAGCGCCGTCGTCGCCACGGTGCCGAACGCGCAGAACACGGCCACCGTGCGCAGCCCGGCGAACTGGTGGAACTCGCGGAAGACGCCCAGCCCACCGCGCAGGAAGACGAACAGCAGAAAGGCAAGGCCCGCCCACTCCACGGCGCGCAACGCCGAGAGCCTCCGACGCCAGGCCGACTGTGCTGCTGCCAACGCGCTCACGGGCGACGCTGACCATGCCGAAGGGACCGCCGCTTGGCCAAAGCAATCTCCGTGCGGCCTGCTAAAGGCGCAGGGGCCATGGCTTCTTCCTTCCACCTCTATGCGGCAGCGCCCTGGCGCGCCCACGAGCCGTACGACGCCCTGGGCGCGGACGTGCGCCTCGACGCGGGGAGCTCCGACGGCCGGGTGCTCGAAGCCGCGCTCGCGCGCATCGAATACCGCGGCGCCGCCCTGCTGGACCGGGCCACACAGCTGCTCCAAGCCGGCCCCACGAGCGTCTTGGCGCGATCGCCGGTGGATCTGGCGGCGCTCCTCCGATCCTCCGAGCAGCTGTTGCTCGAGCGCGCGCGCGACCTGCGCACGCAGAAGCCCGCGTGGCGCTGCGAGTGTGGCCAGCGGTACACCGTCTGCGCCGCGCTCTTGCAGCCCGTCTCCCTCCAGTGTGACGGCTGCGCCGCGCGGTTGACACTCGACGCGGCGATCCCCGGGCGGCTGGCCCTCGGTGACGACTTCGCGGTGCGCGTGAACGAAGCGCGAGAGACGATCGCTCGCTTCTTCCAGGAAGCCATGGCGCGCGGCTGGCCGGTGCTGGTCCGGGCCCGCGCGGAGTAAGGCAGCGCTTCCCGATGCAGCGAAGGACGTTGGACGTCGTGCGGTGCCCCACGTGCCTGGCTGGCAGCCTGGTGCCCGTCGAGGCCGTCAGCGATCGCACGGTGAGCTTCGGGCCGGTGCACTGCGTGGGGTGCCACGCTCGGTTCCCCGTGGCGGAGGGCGTCGTGGACCTCGGCGCGCCGCCGGCCCCGAAGGCGGGCTTGGGCAAGCTCGTGCAAGCGCCGTGGCTCGCGCGCGGGTGGGAGCGCTACCTGCGCCAGCCCTTCAACAGCGCGTTGGCGTTGGCGGCGGCGCCGCTGACTGGCGCGGCGGCCGCGGTGAAGGGCCTGCGGCCGGGCCAGCAGGAGCGTGAGCTGATCGCGGTGCTGGCCGCCCTCGCCAAGCCGGTCGACGGGCCGATCGTCGATCTGGGCTGCGGATCTGGGCAGCTGCTCGCGGCGCTGTCCCGTGAGCACAAAGATCGCTGGCTCGTCGGCGTCGACAGCGCCGCGTCCATGCTGGACGAAGCGGTGGGCACCATGCGCGAGTACGCGCTGACCGCCGACTTCCTGCGCGCCGCCGTCCCCCCGCTGCCGTTCCTCGACCGAAGCCTCGCCGGTGTCGTCGCGCTGGGGCTGCTCAGCTTCATTCGCGATCCGGTGGTGCTCTTCGCCGAGCTCGCGCGGACGATCAAACCGCGCGGGCTGCTGGTGCTCGACACGATCGCCTGGCACCGCAAGGCGCCGCAGACCCGCGCGGGGCTGACGGCGCACCCCGTCGACGCCGTCGCCACAGGCCTCACCGAGCACGGCTTCATTCGCGTCGAAAGCCAGGCCCTCGGCGGGATTCAGCTCTTCACCGCCGAGCGGCCGTAGCGAGCCGTCAAGACGGCCGTCACCACTTCAGAGGAGCACGCCGCCGCGCGCGTCTTCCCGCCGCGCCGTGTTCGGCAGCACCGTCCGCTCCGTCTTGCCACCCAGCGCGTCGAACACCTTGAGGCCGGCCTTGCCGCAGCCCTTGCACTGGCACTTGCCCTTGGGGCACGTGCACTCGCCGGCGTGCTTGCAGCCGCAGGTGGCCGACGAAGGCTCCACGCTCAGCGCGCGCTCGTTCCCCGCGAGCACCGGCGCGGCCAACACCACCGACAGCGAGATCCAGCGTGCGAAGGTGTGCATACAGGCTCCGTCAGCCGACAGCGTTCGGGGCGGCCCTAGCAGATTCGGGCAGTTCTTGCCAAACCGCGCGAAGCCAACGAAGGTGCGCGCCCACTGTGAACCGCCCGCCCCCGCCGCACGTCTGGGCCTGGATTCTTGGGTTGTTATGCGGGGTTGCGCCAATCTTCGCGGCCGGCTCCCTCCCGCTGGTGGACCTGCCGCAGCACCTCCACCTGATCTCGGTGCTCCACCGGCTGGACGACGCTTCGACGCTCTTTGGCGAGTACTTCGCGCGCCGGCCGGCCTTCACGCCGTACCTCGGGTACT
>JALHOS010000300.1 GCA_022842905.1 Myxococcaceae bacterium
GTGGCTCGTCTGGCCGCCGGGTGCGGTGACGAAGGCGCCGATCTTCCCCTTGCGCACCAGCAGCGCCGCGTCCGCCGGGCTGATGTCGTGGGCGACCACGATCGCCCCTTCGGGCACCTCGAGCTCGAGGTCCACCAGCTCGCCCATGAGGTTGCGCACCAGCCGGTCGGCGACGAACTCGAGATCGCTCTTCCGCTCGCGGAAGTACTCGTCTTCCAGGTTGTCGAACTGCCCCTTGAGCCGCTTGCAGACGCGTCGCACCGCCCACTCGGCGTTGATGGTGTCTTCGCGAATGAGCCGCGTGACCTCCACCACGAACATGGGGTCCTGCAGCATCAACCGGTGCGCTTCGAGGATGAGCCCGTGCTCCAGCCCGTCGCTGCTCGCCTGCGCGCCCAGCCGCGCCTTGATGTCTTCGAGCTGGCGGTCCGACAGCGCGATCGCCGTCTTGAAGCGGAGGATCTCCGCGTCTACGTCCTCCGGCAGCAGCCGCACCTTGGGCGTGCGCAGCCGCTTCGGGTTCATGACGAACGCCGTGCCCACGGCGACGCCAGGGCTCGCGCCGATTCCTTGGAACGAGACCGTCGCGCTCATGGGGGGCCGCTCGTCGTCACGGGAGGGGCCGTACGCTAGTGGCTTTCGGCGCGGGCGCTCCGTAAAAAAACCTGCGGCTTCCCCCGGGGAGCACGGGAGAAGCCGCATACACGCCACCGCCGCCGCCCTGTACCCGCCGACTCACGTCGCTGGTGCTCGGCCGCCACCGAGCACCACGCGGAGTGTCATGCGGAGCTGCTTACAAGAACGCGGGGCACGCCAGCCGCTCGGAGGATTCTGGCGCAGCCACCGCCGGTGCTACTGAAAGGAATCGGCTCAGCCGATCATGTTCTTTGCCTTCTTGAGCCACTGCGCGAACTCGCCAAAGTTCGCTTCGCCGCTGCTGTGACCCTGCTGCGCCGCCGACGCTGCCTGGCTCTCCTGCGCGCCCTTGCCGCCCGCGCCGCCCCCCGCGCCGCCGAGCAGGCTCTTGAACTTCTCCATCAACCCTTCGAGCTTGCCCTTGAGCGCTTCCTTGAGCTTGCCGAGGAGCTGTTTGCCGAGGCCCTTGAGAGGGTTGCCGCCGCCTTTGGTGATTCCCGTCATGATGGTCTCCCGAGCCGCCGAAGTTGAAGAGTTCTCGCAGTGGCTAAGAGAAAGTTTCTTGCTGACCGAGAGTGCTCGCTGGCACGCACTAACCTCCCTGAACTCAAGGAACTTTTCGCGCCGCGTCGACGGCTGATCTACACTTCCCGCGCCGTTTCCCGCCCATGGCGACCAACCGCTCCTACCAGCAGCTGCGCTCGACGGGGACCTCACAAGTCTTCGGCGACTACCGGCTCGAGCGGAAGATCGCCCAGGGCGGCATGGCCGAGGCCTGGAAAGCGCGCAAGCAGGGAGCGGCCGGCGTGACGCGGCAGGTGCTCATCAAGCGCATCAAGACGTCGCTCAGCTCGGATCAGCGCTTCGTGCAGATGTTCATCAGCGAAGCGCACGTCTCGGCGTCGCTGTCCCACGGCAACATCGCCCAGGTCTTCGACTTCGGCGAAGTGCAGGGCGAGTACTACCTGGCCATGGAGTACGTGGACGGGCCGTCGCTCGCCCAGCTCCTCAAGCGGCTCCTCGAGCAGGAACGCCCCGCGCTGCCGCCGGCCATCGCCCTCTTCATCGCCATGGAAATGTGCAAGGGCCTCCACTACGCGCACACCGCGCGGGACGAGCACGGCAAGCCGCTCCACATCGTCCACCGCGACATCAGCCCGGAGAACGTGCTCGTCAGCTACGAAGGCCAGGTCAAGCTGATCGACTTCGGCATCGCCAAGGCGCGCGTCGCTGCGCGGCCGGAGACGGAAGCCGGCGTGGTGCGCGGCAAGTTCCTCTACTTCTCGCCCGAGCAGTCCCGCGGCGAAGCGGTGGACCCGCAGACCGACGTGTGGGCCGTCGGCGTCGTCCTGTACTTCATGCTGTGCGGGCGGCTGCCGGTCACCGGCCAGGCGTACGACGTCATTCGGAAGATTCAGCTCGCGGAGTGGCCCAAGCCGCGCGTCGTCAACCCGTCGCTGACCGAAGAGCTCGAGCTCGTCGTGCTCAAGGCCATGGCCGGGAGCAAGGCCGCGCGCTTCCGCACCTGCCAGCAGTTCCACGACGCGCTGGGGGAAATCCTCCACCGCGACTACCCCGGCATCTCGTCGGCCTACGTGGCGGCGTTCTTGGCCGAGGTCTTCGCGCAGGACCTCCACGAGCAGGGCAAGCAGGTCGACGTCTCGGCGCCGGTGAAGGAAGGCCTCGAGGCGATGAAGACCGGGCAGACCCGGTCACGGACCTACGCGCCGTCGCCTTCGGGTGACGTCCGTCCGCCGTCGAAGGAAGAGCAGGCCGTCCCGGCGCCCAAAGCCGAGCCACTCGACGCGACGACGAAGACGCTGCTCACCGTGCTCGCCGGGGTGCTCGGGCTCGCGCTGCTCGTGGGCGTGGGCGCGTACGTCGCGTTCTCCAAGCCCGACGAGCCCGTCGGCAACCCGCAGCTCCCGGTGGTCGAAGAGGGCTGGGAGCAGGTGACGGGAAAGCTCGTCAGCAAGATCAAGAGCCGCGGCGCGACGGTGCCCTTGCAGCGCGCCCTGTACCCCAAGCTCGACGAGCTGCGCGCGAAGCTGCCCACGGTCCCGCCCGACGAGCAGCCCGGCGTCGAGAAGAACCTCGCCTTCCTCGACGCGGCGCTGGGGGGCCCCAGCTTCGGCGGAGCGGATCGCGCGCTGTTCGAAGAGTGGCTTCTCAGCGAAGCGCAGGTGCAGCTCGAGCAGGGCGCGGTGGACTCGGCGTTTGCGTTGCTGGCGCAGTGCCAGCTGGACCGGTGCCGCGCGGCGCGGGGGAGCCTCGAAGCCGAAGCGGAGCCGCTCGAGGGCATCGCCCAGGCCGAGCGTGCGCTGGCCGTCGGAGACTTGAGCGCGGCGCGGGCGGGGCTCTTCGCGGGCGGGGACAGCGTTCGGTTCCGCGCGCGCTTCGAAGCCGCCGCCGCCGCGTACCTGAAGGCCGCGCAGCTGCCGTCGGCGCCGGCGGATCTGTTCGCCCAAGACGCCAAGAAGCAGCGGCTGTTCGCCGAGCGGCTGACCCACTACGAGCGGCAGGCCCGGCACGAGCCCGCCGCGTTCAAGCAGCAGCTGGCTGACGTGAAGGCGCAGGCGCTGGCCGCCGTCAGCAAGCGACAGGTCGAGGCCGTCGACGCCGCGCTCACCGCGCTGGACAATCAGATCGACGAGCTCGCGCGGTTTCTTCCGCCGGAGCAGCAGGGCAAGCTCACCACCCGCACCGCCATGGACGCCAAGCACTTCCTGCGCGCGAAGCCGCCGAACGTGAGCGCCGCCAAGGCGATGGTGGCGCAGTGTTACGCCGCGAACCGGGAAGGGTGCGACTGCCACGAAGCCGCGTTCCTGCTCCACCACACGCTCAAGGACTTCGGCCAGGCGCGCTTCGCCGGCCAGCGCTACATGCAGTGCGCACCCGAAGGCCCGCAGAAGGTCACCATGGGGGCGATGCTGCGCGGGCTGCCGCCGTGATCGTCATGGCCAACGCCGGGCGCGGGTGCCAGACTCCGGCGCGCTTCACCTTCGACGCGACGCCATGAGCGGCCGGCAATTCGGACCCTACACGCTGGAGGCACGGCTTGGCCGCGGCGGCATGGCAGAGACCTGGCGTGCCAAGCGCCTGGGCAGCGCCGGCATCAGCAAGCAGGTGGCGATCAAGCGCATTCTCCCGGGCTACTCGGAAGACGAGCAGTTCATCGCCATGTTCGTCAGCGAGGCGAAGGTCGTCGCCAACCTGTCTCACGGCAACATCGCGCAGGTGTTCGACGTCGGGCAGGTCGACGGCGAGTACTACATCGCCATGGAGTTCGTGGACGGGCCGTCGCTCAAGGCCGTCCTCGAGAAGGCCGTCGAAGCGAACCCCGGGTCCGGCATGCCGGTGCCGCTGGCGCTCTACGTCATCGTCGAGCTGTGCAAGGCGCTCCACCACGCGCACACCGCGCGCGACGACGCGGGCAAGCCCTTGGGCATCGTCCACCGCGACATCTCGCCCGAGAACGTCATGCTCAGCTGGCAGGGGCAGCTGAAGATCATCGACTTCGGCATCGCCCACTCCGCGCTGCCTGAGCGGCCGAAGACCGAAGCCGGCATCATGAAGGGCAAGGTCCAGTACATGTCGCCGGAGCAGGCGCGCGCCATGGACGTCGACTCGCTCAGCGACGTGTGGGCCGCCGGCATCGTGCTGTTCGAAATGTTGTGTGGGCGCCCGCCGGTCGACGGCAGCTCCTACGAGTCGCTCATGGCGCTCTGGCGCGGCGACGGGCCCAAGCCTTCGGAGGTCAACCCGGCGCTGGGCACCGAGCTCGATCGCCTGGTGGGCAAGGCGCTGGCGGTCAGCAAGACGGACCGCTTCCGCTCGGCGCAGCACCTCCTCGACGCCGCCGCGGACATGCTGCACCGCGACTACCCGGGCGTCTCACAGGCCTGGCTGTCCGCGTACCTGACGGAGCTGTACGCCGACTACCTCAAGGCCGAGAAGCGGGTGGTCGACGTCCCCATGTCGGCGCGGGCGGCGCTGCGCTCGGCGCTCGCTGGCAAGTCCGCGCAGCAGCGGCGGACGCTGTCCAAAGACCAGGTCCCCAAGCTCGACGCCACGCTCCTCGAACTCGACTCGGTCCCCGCGACCAGCCAGCAGCGCGTCCGCAGTGGAAAGGCGACGAAGCACACCATCGACGAGACGAGCGGCCCCACGCCGCAGCGGCCGCTGAGCTCGCCCAAGCCCCCCCGGCCTTCGATGCCAGGCGGTGGCAGCCGGTCGGGTCGAGAAGCGCAGCTCAAGGTGCCACCGGAGAACTCCGACAAGACGGAAGCGCTGCCGGTCTTGAAGGTCGCGGCGAGCACCGCGCCGCACGGCGCGACCGCCGCGCGCACGATCGTTCACGAAGACAACAGCGGCGACGAGACGGCGGTGTCCTTCGCCAGCAGCGGTGACGAGGATGCGGGGCTCGGGCCGGCGAAGAGTGAGGCGGGCGACACCGACGAGAAGGGTCGAACGCTGAGCGCGCCGGCGCGGCGCCCCGACGCGACGCGGGCCGAGGGCGTTCGCGGCCTGTCCACGACGGGCGACGAAGACGAGGCCGACGACGCCGAGGACGAGGCCGAGGGGCGTGCTTCACAGGCGGACGATTCCGGCTCGTCGGGGGACGACGAAGGGGGCGACGCCGACGACGCGGACGAGCACTTGGAGCGGAGTGTCGTCGCGAACACCGCCGACGTCCCTGGCCGCGAGCGTCGACGTGACGCCGACCGGACCAGTGGCAAGCGGCCGGCGGCCCGTCCTGCGGCTCGCGGTCCGGAGTTGCCTCCGGAGAGCGCCCGGCTGCTGGTGAAGGTGGGCGTAGCGCTGGTGGCGGTCATTCTCGTCGGCGTCGCCGTCGCGCTGCTGCTGCTCTGAGCGGGGCGTGGGAGGTCCATCGAGCGATGCTGATTCCCATGGCGAAGAAGGCCATCGCTCTTCGGATTTCTCGCTCCACGCGCAGGAACTTCGTCCGGGAGCCGGTGCAATCGACGGAAGGCTGCGACGTCGCGCTCAACGCCCTAGGCTCGCCTCATGCTGCTCGCGCTCGCCTGCGCGCTCCTTGGGGCGCGACCGACGGTCCTCGTGAACCACGACCTCTACGCCTACTCCACCTCGCTCGACGGCGGCGCGCGGCAGTCGACGACGACGCGGGACTTCGACTTCGCCGTCGCGCGACTCGACCAAAACCGCAGTGAGCTCGACGCGCTGGGCGCGGGCTTCGCGTTGAATGTGACCTACGGGCAGAACATTCACACCTGGTGGCCCGGTGACGCGGGGACGCCGCACAGCTGGCTCACGCAGCGGCTGGGACCGGTGGCCGCGACGGCGCTCGCGCCCAACGCGACGGACGACTTGCTGGACGGCCGCCTCGACGGAGGCCCACACGTGGTCGCGCGGCTGCTCAGCCGGAGTGACGGCGGCTACTTCGTGGCGAGCGTGCGCATGAACGACCACCACCACGTGCTGGAGGCTGAGCAACTGTTCGATGGCGGTCCCATCTCCACCGCCCATTCCGCGCCTTCGCGCCGGCTGGCCGCGGTGTCGCCCCAGTTCATGAGCGCACTCGCGCGCGGAGCCGTCGTGCGCGGGTTCACTGGGGGCCTGGGCCGCTTCAGCAGCGACGTGGGCTGTACACACGGCACGTATCACCTCGACTTTTCGGACAGCATCGTTCGGTCAGAACGGGTGCAGGCGTTGGTGGATTTGGTCGGCACCGCACCACGCCCTGACGGCGTGGAGCTCGACTTCACCCGCACGCCGTGTCTCTTCGCCGACGTGGCCACGGTGTCGCAGCGGCGCGCCTTCATAGAGTCCATTCTGGCGCCGGTGGTGGCGGCGCGGGCGCGGCAGCCCACGCATGTCGACCTCATCGTCAAGCTGCCGTTCAACACCGACCTTGCGCAGCTGGGCTTCTCGGCAGGGCTGCCGTCGGCGGGCGCCATCGACGTCGTCGTGCTGGCCAATGACTTGCCGTATCAGTCGTTTCAACCCCCGCCGCTGGCCCAAGCCGCCGCGCTTTTTCCCACGGCGCGAAAGTACGTCGAGCTGTACCAGCTGCTCGACGCACAGACGTGGAGCCTCAACGGCGGCGCACCCACCGCCTTCGACCGCACCATCACCCCGCAAGAGCTGCGCAGCGTGGCCGAAGGCGTGATGACCGACCTCGATGGAGGCGTGGCGCCCGCCGACGGCGTGGTGCTGTTCAACTTTCACTACCTCGACGAAGTGAACCGTGCGCTGCCGTTGGGGTCGAGCGTGCGCGCTTCCTGGAGCCAACTGGTGAGCCTCGCGGGCCGCCGGCCGCTACCGTCAGACCCCAACGTGTGGACCTTCGCGCGCAGGAACGTTGAGCCTTCGACGGAGCTGTTGCTTCGGCCAACGAACCCCTCGGCCACGCTGCGCTTCGTGAGCCCTGGCCGACGGCACACCGCCGGCGTGCTCACGCTCCAGCTCGACCCTCCGTCGTCGAATGCGTTCACCGCGTCCCTGAACGGAGTGGCGCTGGGGACGTTGACTCAGGTCGGCCCCAGCTGGGAATTCCCGAACGACGAGCTCTTTGACTACCCACCGCAGCTGTTGGCCCCGTGGCACGCCGGCAACCCCATGCGGGTCGCGACGGTGCCGGCGAGCGCGCTGCGGCCAGGGCTCAACTCGCTGACGGTCTCGGCGGTGGGCTCACTGGCGGGCCAGGCTTTGTCCGCGCATGTGCGGCTCTTCATGCCGGGCGTGCGCGTGCCTGATGCGGGGCTGCCTGATGCCGGGGTGAATCCGGTGGACGCAGGCTCTGGACCCGGTGACGCCGGGGTGCCCGTCAGTGACGCCGGCGTCGCGGACGGAGGCACCAGCGCCGAGGATGCGGGCGTGGAGACGATGGATGGGGGTGGTGACGCCATGGGCTCCGACGGTGGTGCGCCGCTTCGTGACGCAGGCGTGGTCGACCCACAGCCCGCGCCCACGCCACAGCCCTGCGGTTGCTCGACGGGGACGACACCACTCTTGGCTGCGCTGTGTTGGCGTGTGGTGAGACGGCGCCGCTTGGGCTCGCGGAGCAGGAGCCGGGGATGAGTGGCCCTGAACGAAGCCACCAGCTGCAGTCCGTTTGGGCGCAGCGCTTCACGCCACTCAAGGTGCGGCGCTCAACGGCCGCGGTGCTCAGGTCGCGCGTCCAAGGACACGGCGAGCCCAGCCCTGCTCGCATTGGCTGCGCCGGCACGTAGCCACTGGACTTGACGCCAAGCGCGCAACGACGCCGACGAGCACTTGGAGCGGAGTGTCGTCGCGAACACCGCCGACGTGCCTGGCCGCGAGCGTCGACGTGACGCCGACCGGACCAGTGGCAAGCGGCCGGAGGCCCGTCCTGCGGCTCGCGGTCCGGAGTTGCCTCCGGAGAGCGCCCGGCTGCGGATGAAGGTGGGCGTGGCGCTGGTGGCGGTCATTCTCGTCGGTGTCGCTGTCGCGCTGCTGCTGCTCTGCGCGGCGGGGGCCCGTGCGAGCGCACCGTCGCCGTGTGTGAATCCGTCCGGTCTCCCCCGCGGTCCGACACCGTGGGGATCGACACGCCCACTACCGGCGCTTCGCAGCCTTGGTCTGCGAACGACCAGGCAGCCGGGTGGCCGGTGCGCTGCCCCAAGGCCACCGTGTCGTTCGCGTCTGCTTTCGCGAGTCGAAGCCCTTCGCCCAGAGGTTCTGGTTGAGGGGTACTCGCACGACGAAGAACCCTTCTGGCGCATCGCAGAAACCAGGGGAGGATGATTCGTCCTCGACCGCGCGCTGGGCTCCTTCTGGGCTGGTGAATGAGCCGAGTATTTTCCAGTTTCCTCGCAGGTCGAGTTCACTTGCATGCCAGAGCATCCAAACAACGTCGAGGCGAGACTTTTCGGGCCGCAATGACATGTGCCGATCAGCGCGCTGTCGCGTCATTCTTCGGAGCCCCCAATCCTAACGTAGCCATCCTGCCAGGAGCGCATGTCAAGGAGATTATCGTATATCGTCAGGCGCCTTGGGTGCTCGCGAAAGCCAGGTAGGTCGCGCGCCTGCTGGCGGGCCTGTCTCGCTCTCGCTCTGGATGAGTACACGCCAATGAGGCGTTCCTCATCGAAGGCGTCAGTTGATATTTCGTGCCAAACACACCACACCCGAATCGGTTTGGTGCCTCGAATTTCATTCCCAGCCTGACTCACCGTGCTTCTTGTGTTGAGTGAACTCACTTGAGACCCCTCTGGTCGTGACACTTGCTGTCTTCTTCGCGCGACACAATGGCCAACATAGGACGTTGCACTTCGAGCGTCCGGAAGAATGTCCATGCCTCTGTCCGTGTTGGTTGTTCGCAGCACCGCATCCGGGGTTCGCATGCTGCATTCCAGCCGCGCGTCTTGAGTAGGTGCGGGCGTGAGGTCCGACTGCGACCTGGTAGCCGCACCGTGTGTGCTCCAGCGCGCCGTGCTGCACGCCGCATGACGTCGGTCGCAGGGAGCCGATGTACATCAACGGCCGCGACTGCACCTTGTCGAGAAAGTCAAACACGCTAGCCATAGGGCGTCAGAGTCCGACTGCCAAAGCCTCGCCGTATTGCCATAGCCCCTTACGCCCAAGCTCGGCATCGGTCTTGGCCCTTGCTGCCCAACGGCCAGCCTTGGTGTTCCCCGGCGAGCCGCCCGCTCGTCAGCCCACGGCCGCGCGCCGTCTGCAGCGGTCTTCGCCGTGGCGAGGAGCCGCTCTTGTCACCTGCCGCGCGGCCTTCCCCAATCTCGATTCTGGTGTAAGCGCCGCTCCGGCTCCATGCGTCTTCTCCTCAGCGCGCTCCTCACGCTGTCCACGGCCTGCGGCGTCTGCCCGCGCTCCGAGCCGTTGCGGGCCGCCGACGG
>JALHOS010000301.1 GCA_022842905.1 Myxococcaceae bacterium
GCGGCACGCCCCACTGCCGCCAGACGTCCACCGGCACGAAGTCGTCGGCGAGCAAGAACGGACGCAGCCGGGCGAGGCGGGCGGGCTGCACCGTGGCGCAGTCGACGAGGGGCCAGTCCCGCATCCACGGCTGCCAGTCCTCGTCTGGCGCCGCGCCGCCCATGGTCAGCGTGTGGCCGAACACCACGACGAACTCGAGCCCCGTGGGCAGGTGACGGAAGCGGGGCCAGGCGACGCGTGAAGGCAGGGTGCCGGGCGCCGGGCAGAAGTGCGGCGGCAGCTGCGTGAGCATCGCGTCCTGCGCCACCGCGCGGCCGGCGGCGTCGAGCGTGTGCCAGCGTTGGGCGGTGAGGGTCCGCAGGGGCTCCATGCCGCCCTTCTTGCGCTGCGCATGGGTGCGCGCGCCAGCCCGGAAGAGCGCTGGTCGACGTGCGGGCGACGAGCCGGACCTCTCTTGCCGAGGGTGTCGCTTCAGCTGCGCAGCAGCACCCCTTCGAAGAAGAACGCCAGCACCGCCACCACGAGCAGCCACGTCCACACCGGCGCTTCGGTGCCGCCGCTCCCACTGCCTTGGGACAGCACGACGTCCTCGCCAAACCACGCGCGAACGCTCTGGGCTGGGTGCCGCTCGGTGTCGCTGGCGAGTGGATCCAACGCCACCGCTCGGCGGTGAGGTCTGCAGGGGCTCCATGCCGCCCTTCTTGCTCTGCGCATGGGTGGGCGCGCCAGCCCGCAAGTGCGCCGCGGCGAATCGGTTCGGAAGCTGACGCGTTCAGCGTTCGGCGGTGACGCGACACGCGCGGCGGGGGCACGACACCGAGGCTGGAAAGTCGTCGTCGCCTTCGCCCAACTCGAGCGTCAGGTCCACTTGTGGGGCGACCAGCCGGAGCTCGCTTGCCACGCGCGTCGTCCTGCCCGCGCTGACCGACAGCTGCACGCGCTGCCCGGCGACGTGGGGAAGGGCCGTTCGGCCCGCGACCTCGAAGGTGTCGACGTGTCCGCCGGGGAAGGTGTCTTCGCCGGAGTAGGCGCGCACGCTCACCCGGGCGCTCACCTGGCGTCCCCCACGTGTCACCAGCACCGTCGCGCTGCGGCTCGGCTCGAGGTGTAGCGCCAGTCGGCTCGGCTCGTGCGGGTACCACAACGTCGCCGCGGGCTCGCGCCGGGGGGCCTGGACCGCGACGAGCGAGAACTCGCTGCGCACCGACAGCACGACACGCCCCCGCGTGTCCACGTGGCCGCTGACGTGGTGCCCCGTGGCGAGTTGGAAGACGTCGACGGTCGCGTCACGCACCGGCTGGCCCGAGCTGCGCTCGGAGACGGTGAGGACCAGCGTGGTCGGAGGCCGGAGGACGATGGGCTCAGGGCGCTCGGCTGGCCGGTAGCCCACCCAGTCGCCGCGCCGCGCGAGGACGAAGGTGCCGTCGCGCGTCGGCGCCGGCAGCGTGAAATGGCCCCCTGGGCCGACCGTGGTGCTCAGCCCTACGCTGCGCCGGCCTTCGTCCGCTGCCGCTCGGGCGATCAGCGCCGCCGGGTGGGGGCACAAGAACGCGGCGACGCCACAGACGGGACAGTTGCCGGTGTCGACGTCTTCGATGAGCCAAACCTCGACGGCGCCTGCTTCGGGCCCTTCCTCGGCGACGACGCGGCCAGCGACGAAGGCCGTCATCGCGGTAACCGGCTCGGCATCGGTCGACGGCTCGGCGCCGGGCGCCAGCCAGGCTTCGGGCGTGTGTGGGGTGACGGTCGATGGCTCGGCGCCGGGCGCCAGCCAGGCTTCGGGCGTGTGTGGGGTGACGATCGACGGCTCGGCGACGGGCGCCAGCCAGGCTTCGGGCGTGTGTGGCGTGACGGTCGACGGCTCGGCGCCGGGCGCCGGCCACGCTTCCGGAGTGTGTGGCGTGACGGGACGCCGGGCGCCCGGCGGCGTGACGGGTGATGGCGTCGCCGTTGGTCGGGCGAGTGAGGGCTCGGGCTCAGCGGACGGTGAGCTCGTCGGCTGCGCGGCCGGCGGCCAGGCGAAGCCACGCAGCACCCGGCCAGGCCTCGCTGCCGGCGTGGGCTTTACCGCACGCTCCGCCAGCGCCGCCGACACCTCGAGCTGCGGCCCGCGCTCATCCGTCACCGCGAGGGCGAACACCGCGCCGTCACCGCCCTCGGCGGCCGTCAGGTGTTGGAGACGCAGGAGCTGCTCGGGCGTGGGGCGCGGACCCCGCACAGCGAAGAGGTCGCCCGGCCCCGGCACGCCGAGGCGGGTCCACCGCCAGCCTCCGTGAGCGCTCAGCGCGACAGGCCAGTCGCCCTCGCCGCGCACCGGGAACCGACTGAAGAGGTCGGCGTCCCGCACCGCGCTCGGGCCCGCGCGCGAGGGCTCCGCGCCGTCGAGCCGCTCGGCGACGAGGGCAGGCGCGTCGGTCGCGTCGCGTAGGACGAAGGTGACGTCGGGCGCGCGCTCCGTCCAGGCCGAGTCGCGAGCATCAGCGCGCTCCACGACGAGAATCCACAGCGCGGGTCCGTCGCTTCCAGTCCCCGCGCCGCCGCACCCGAGGCAGAGCAGACCCAACCCGAGCCACGCCAGCGGGTGACAGTGTGCAGGCCGTCGGGCGCCGGGAGAGCCACTCACGTCGGGGATTGTCGCCGTGGAAGCACCGGTCGTTGCGCCCGGTGCTTCCCCAACGAAACCGCCGGGCGCGTACCGCCGTTCAGCTGCGCAGCAGCACACCCTCGAAGAAGAACGCCAGCACCGCCACCACGAGCAGCCACGTCCACACTGGCGCTTCGGTGCCGCCGCTCCCGCCGCCTTGGGACAGGACGACGTCTTCGCCAAACCACGCGCGGACGCTCTGCGCGGGGTGCCGCTCGGTGTCGCTGGCGAGCGGATCCAACGCCACGGCGAAGGCGAGCTCGGGCAGCGGCTTCCCGCCGGTGTCCTCCACCGCGTAGAGGCCAGGCTCAGGCAGCGGCCCCACCGCCACGGCGCCGGGCCCCGCACGCACCGGCACCGGCTGGCCGCTCGGAGCGTCGACCGCGCCGACCTGCTTCCCGTCGGGGACGGTCAGGCTCAAGGTGTCTCCCACGCGGCCCTTGGCGGCCTCGCGCTCGTCGAGCGACGCGGTGAGCCACGCGGCGGAGCGCTGCACGAGCGGCAGAAACGCGGTGCGCACCGGCGCGTCGGACCAGTCGCGGTCCAAGCTGGTCGCGAAGGCCATGACGCGGCCCTTGCCCTTGCGCTGGGCGACGAGGAGCGGCGCGCCGTCGTTCAAGCTGGCCAGCACGTCGTCCGCCGCGCCGGTGCTCTCGAAGAGCGCGTAGCGGTACACGCGCAGCGCGAGCAGCCCTTCGCGGGCCTCGCCGGAGAACGGCGCCAGCACCGGGTGGCTCGACGACAGCGTGTCCACGCGGGCGGCCTGGGTCTGGGCTTCGGGCGCGCTCGGCTCCACCGCCGTCTTCACCACGCGAAAAGGCCGCGGCAGCAGCCCCCGCGCGCGGCGGTTCCACACGTCGGGGTCCACGCGGTCGCCCATGGCCAGCAGCAGCCCGCCGCCCGCGGCGACGAACTTCTCGAGCCGCGCGGCCACCTCGTCGGGGGGCGCTTCGACGTTGAGCAGCGCCACCGCGTCATACGTCGCGAAGTCTTCTCGCCAGGCGGCTTCGGTGTCGCGCAGCACCGGTGTCACCGGGCTGCCCGCGGCCGAGAGCGCCGAGACGACGAAGTACGCTTCGTCCTTGTACTTGTTGGGGCTCGGCGCGCCGTCCACCACCAACAGCCGCGCGTCCTTCGGCACCGGCACGAGCAGCTCGCGCACGTCGTCGTCGGCCAGGCCGTCCGCCGGGAGCGCCGCCGTCACGCGGGTCAGCCCGGCCTGCTGGAAGCGGTGGGTGAGCGCCTTCTGGGCGGTGGCGTGCGCGCCCACGTCGACGAAGCCCTTCACCACTGGCACTCCGCCCACGCGCAGCTCCAGCGGCACGTCGCTGAGCGCTTCGTCGGAGAAGTTCCGGACGGTGACGGTGAACTGCCAGGCCTTGGGCCCAGCCTGCGGCGCGGCGTCGGCCTTCACGTCGACGATGGCTCGGTTGGGCAGCGCGCGCTCGGCCGCCACGTCGCGCAGGACGACCTGGGGCTTGAGCGGCGTGCCCTGCGGGCCGCGAATGGTGGGGGCGGGCACTTCGAGCCGGAGCGAGGAGGACGTGAAGGGGCTGACGACGACGAGCCGGCGGTTGGGCTGGGGGCTGTCGTCGAGCGCGCGGGCCGCGGCGTCGAGGCAGCGGTTGAGGTCCGCGGGTGACGCGGTCGGCAGCAGCTCGTCGACGCTGGCCAGCGCGCGGACCTTGTCGAAGCCGGGCGCGAGCGGGGCGGCGGAAGACGGGCAGGGCAGCACCGTCACCGGCTCGTCGGTGCGCAGCTGGGCGATGGCGTCCTTCGCTTGGCGGCGGGCCTCGTCGAAGAGCGGCGTGCCGTCGGCGCGGAAGCGCAGCACCAACGACACGTCGACGACGACGGCGGTGGCGGCGGCGCCTTGTGCGGCCTGGGCCTTGGCTTCGTCGACGCAGGACGGCATCGCCGCGGCCAAGGGCACGGCGAGGAAGAGCAGCGTGCGCAGGACGTAGAGCAGCAGGCGCTTGAGCTTGAGGCGGGACGCGGTGCGCTTCTGTGAGCGCAGGACGAACATGAGCGCGCCGAAGGGCACCACACGCGGCCGCCGCCGGTCGAAGAGGTGCACCACCAGCGGGATGAGCGCCGCGAGCAGGCCCAGCAAGAGCCACGGGTGAGCGAAGGTCACGCGCGCCCTCCACCGCGACGGGCGAGGAAGCGCAGCAGCACCGCGTCGAGCGGCTCGTCGGTGCGCACGCGCTCGTAGTCGACGTCCGCCGCGCCGCAGGCCGCCTTCGTCTCGTCGAGGAAGCGGTGGAACTCCTCGAGGTAGCTCTCGCGGATCTCGCGGGGGTTCACCTCGACGTTCCGCTCGTCTTCCATGGACAGGAAGCGCGTCGGGTCATCGAAAGGGAACTCGAGCTCCGCGGGGTCCACCAGGTGGAAGACGGCGACGTCGTGGCGCCGGGCGCGCAGGCTCAGCAGCCGCTGGAGCGCGCCTTCGTGCTCGTCGAAGAAGTCGGAGAAGACACACACCAAGGAGCGCCGCGCCAGCCGCTCGGCGAGCGCGTCGGCGACGTGGGACAAGTCCGTCGGGCCCGCGGCGGTGGCCGTCTCGAGCGCGCCCAGCACGTGGTTCAAGTGGGACGGCGTGGCCCGCGGGGGCAGCTCGGCGAGGCGGCCCTGGGCCACCAGCGCGAGGCCGGCGGCGTCTTGTTGGCGAATGAGGAGGTGGCTGAGCGCCCCGGCGAGCACCTTGGCGACGTCCAGCTTGGACAGGCCGGCGGTGCCGTAGGCCATGGAACCCGACGCGTCGACGACGAGCACCGCCTTGAGGTTCGTCTCGTGTTCGAAGCGCTTGACGTAGAAGCGGTCGAGCTTGCCGTAGGCCTTCCAGTCGAGGTGCCGCAGCTCGTCGCCGGGGGCGTACTCCTTGTGCTCGCTGAACTCGACGCTCTGGCCTTGGTGCGGCGACTTGTGCAGGCCGGAGAGCACGCCTTCCACCACCGCGCGCGCCCGCAGCCTCACGCCCGAGAGCCGGGCCAACATCGTCGCGTCCACCAGCGCCATGCGGGAGAAGAAGGCACAGCGTGTAGCACGCGCCTGCCGGCGCACGGTGTGCGTCGTGAAGGCTGGGGCCTGCCCGTCGGTGGGAGGCGGCTTTGGCTGAAGGCGGCGCCGGGCGGAGGTGTCAGGTGGTCTGCGCGGCGTCCGGTCGTCGGACGGCTGAGGGAGGCTGTAAAGCTCGGTGGAGAGAATCACTCGTTTCCGAGCAGGTCGGTCAACAGGGCTGACAGGACCCCTTCCGCTCAGAATCCGAGACCTCTCTTGCGGGCTGCACACCCACGGGCCCGCTCACCAAAGAGGAACGCCGCCATGTCCGCCATTCGCTCGCGCACCCCGTCGTGCGCTCACTCGTCGTGTGCCCCGCGCGCGGAGGTTCGCGGCGCTGCACCAGGCCGTGCTGCTGCCGAGGCGCGCCCGCCCGCGCGCCCTGCCGCAGAGCGGGACGGGTTTGACGGTGCGCCGGCCCGCGCGCCGGTGAGCTTGGCGCCGCCTCCGCTCACCATGCCGCTGCGGGGGCGGCCGGGGTCGAGTGAGGCCTGCGCGCTCGCAGTCGGCGAGGTTGGAGCGCTGCGCGCAGCGAGCAGGGGGCCGCTGCGGGTTGATGAGGCTCAGGTCGCGCCGGTTGGTGCGGGACGAAGTGACGCGGTGCCGGCTGATCCGACGGCGGCGAGCGCCGGGACCGCGGCTGATTCGGTGGCGTCATCGGCGTCTGCGGCCGAGGCGCAGCCCGTGGTCGCCCGCGGCGTTGACGCGCCGATTGCGTTGCCGGCGACGGGTGAGGTGGAGGGCGGCGACGACGTGGAAGAGTCGGACGAGGTGGAGGAGTCGGACGAGGTGGAGGGCTCGGACGAGGTGGAGGACTCGGACGAGGTGGAAGAGTCGGACGAGGTGGAAGAGTCGGACGAGGTTGAGCGTTCGGACGAGGTGGAGGACTCGGACGAGGTGGAGGGGTCGGACGAGGTGGAGGAGTCGGACGAGGTGGAGGAGTCGGACGAGGTGGAAGAGTCGGACGAGGTTGAGGAGTCGGACGAGGCTGAAGAAGGCGAGGAGGTCGAGGACTCGAACGAGGTGGAAGGCGGCGACGAGGTCGAGGACTCGGACGAAGTGGAAGGCGGCGACGAGGTCGAGGAGTCGGACGAGGTTGAAGGCAGCGAAGACGTCGAGGAGTCGGACGAGGTTGAAGGCGGCGACGAGGTGGAAGAGTCGGACGAGGTTGAAGGCGGCGACGAGGTTGAGGACTCCGAAGACTGAAGCCGGCAAGCAGCACGTTGCGCGCACTGCCACTGGGTCTCGTCGGCGAGCCGATCGTCGAGCACCGTCGGCGCCTCATCTGGCCGCTCGTGCAGCACATCCGGCGCTGGCGTGAGGCCGTCGCGCCCAGGCAGCTCCCGTCCGAGCCGCTCAGGATCACCGACGGACATGGCCAGCGCCCAGAGCGACGTGCCTCGGCTTCATCGACGAAGCCGACGTCTCTCTCGACAACTCAGCGGCCCTTCGCTGGCTCTCCGAGGGCGCCGACCGCGCCTGTGCTGCTCGGCCCATCGTCGCGTGCAAGACAATCCACGTGCGTGCGCGCGTACCTCGTGTGGGCCTTCGCGCGTCTCGGCAGGCCGCGCGACGCCTTTGGGGTTCTGCGCGAAAAGTTCGCGCAGCGTGCTCGCAAGCTCTCCCTGATGAGCTGACAGCCGTGGCGTGGCTCCCTGCGCTGGCACAGCCGTGGTGCTCACGCGCTCGCTGCACGCCATGGCCGAACCGCCCAGACGACCGAAGCGCACCCCTCACTGGCTCGACGGCGTGAACTCGGTCCCCCGGGCGCGGCGCCGGAAGCTCACCGCGGTGATGACGACGCTGACGACGATGGTGAACGGCCACACGAGCGCGCCGTCTACCGCCACGAGCGCCAGCCACCGGAGCGCGCCCGCTGACGGCTGGGCGATCAAGAGAGGGCCACCGTTCCCCGTCAGCGAGATGGCGATCCACCTGAGCGGTGCCAAGAGGGCTCGGGCCAGCGCCTCCAAGGCGGGTGCCGCGGCGGTCTCTCCGGAAGCGCGCAGGCCGAGGCGGCCTTGCTCGTTGCGCTCCACGTCGACCTCCTTCCGCTGACCACCGCGCTCGAGGACGAGGCGCACCGGGCTCTTCGCCTGCGTCAGGTCTTGGAAGGAGTGGATGCGCTCGCCGTTCGCTTCGACGACGAGGTCACCGTCGCGAACGCCCGCCCGCTCCGCCGGCGCCCCGGGCTCCACCGACACGCGCGCGGTGAGCCGCTCTTCGTTGAGGTACTGCGCAAAGAAGAGCAGGACCAGGACGACATACGACACGACACACGGAAGCCATGCGCGCGCCAAACCGCGCAGCGCGCGCATGGGCGCGGCGAGCGGCGAAACACCTTCGGTCACAGACAGCGCAAGGAGTACGGCTCCGTACGTTCCAGCCACCACGGTCGCGCCGACGATCACGCGGGTCAACCTACCGGGAAGCGCGGCCAAGACGAGGAAGAAGCGCGCAGCGCGAGACCACGATGACCCGGTGGGTGGCCGGCGCGCTGCGGCAGTGGCGATCGGCTCGGGGCGTTCGTGCCCGGACTCTTCGTGCGCGCCACGTCCAGCGACACGCCTCCCCTCGCGCTGTCACCCCCAAGAAAGGGTCGCACCGAAGAACCTGGCCAGCGCGCTTACACCTCAGCCGCCGCGCCGGAATCGCCACGCCGTGTCCTCCAAACAACGGACGCCGAGCACTGACGCTCGGGCCAACCAAGGGAGCAACACCATGGCGATCAACACGGCGGTGCCGAAGTTCTTCACGGGTCTGGGCAACGCGCTCATCTCGCTGCCGAAGATGGCGACCGGAGCGATGGGGGCGGTGGCGACGACGGTGGCGCGCGGCGTGGGTGAGCTGACGGGAAACAAGGAGCTGAAGAACTCGGCGAAGGCGGGGCAGAGCGGCGCGGTGGACGTGTTCCAGGACGGCGCGAAGCAGCTGGGGAACGGCGTGAAGGGCACGCTGGACGGCGTGAAGGACGTGTTCGTCCCGTAAGTCGCCCGCTGCCGCAGAGAAGCCGCAGGAGAAACGAGGTGGAGGCGCACGCGCACGCGGCCCTCCACCTCTTTTCACGTTCGAAGCGCGACGCTTCAGTGCTTCGCCACACCGGCGTTCAGGGCGCAGCCAGAGCGCGAAGCGTCGCCAGGTCCACGTCGCTCGCAGGCGCCTGCGGCAGGTACGCGCGGAAGGCCGCCCGCATCTCGTCGTCGCGCCCGAGGCGGCCCGCGGCGATGCCGAGGTTCTTCCACGTCTGTGGCGCCGGCGCCGGGTCCTCCGTCGTCGCCGCCGAAAGCACGGCGTGGGCCCGTTCGAGCCAGCGCCGCTGTCCCGTCGAAATGCCCAGCTCGAGTGCGTGCAGGCCCACGCGCGCGCGCGCGTTCCACACGTCTCGCTGGGCGACCGTCTCCCAGGCGCCCGCAGCGAAGGTCCCGCGCAGCGCGGGTGGCGCAGCTGCCGTCGCCCGCTGCCACCAGGCGTCGTCGGCCGCGTCGCCACCGTCGTCTCCACCGAGCTCTTCGCACAGGCCGACGGGCCGAAGCCGTCGCGCCGGCGGGTCACCTTCCTTGAGGCCGCCACAGGCGACGACGGGCACTCGCGGGTTGGCCGCCAGGAGCGCGTCCAACCGAAACCCGCCCGGCGCGCTCGGGTGCCAGCGAGTGCCGGGCAAGCGCAGGGCCGGGCTCGCCCGTCGCAGCCGCTCCACGTACCAAGGGTAGGTCAGCAGCTCTTGGTCGACGACGAGGAGATCGCCGCGCGCCCCGGTGCAGGCCTGGGCCGCCCGCAGCA
>JALHOS010000302.1 GCA_022842905.1 Myxococcaceae bacterium
GGCCGCGTCAGTCCCCTGGCCCGCGCGGACCGCTGGGCGCAGCTCGACCGCACCGCGCGCAGCCAAGCCGCGCAGGCCTTCCTCACGGCGTCGGCGCAGGCCGGGGAAGCGCGCGGCGCGGCGTGGGCGTACACCTCGCTGGCCCGCTGTCTGTCGAAGTCGACGGCGGGCGACGACGCGCTGGGCCTGGCGTGGGGGCACTTCACGCGGCAGCGGGCCGAAGGCCTGAGCGTCACCTACAACGGCGGCGCGTCAGCGGACCTGTGTCGTCGCCTCGCCGACGAGTTCGGCGACCGGCTGACCTGCACGCGCTCGCCGCCCACGCTGAGCCTGGCGGTCAGCGGACAGCCGCTCGCCGTGGAGCACACCTTCGTCGACCACCCGCGAGCGGTGGAGTACCTCGAGCGCATCGACCGCTACGAGAACGCCGAGTGGCGCAGGCTCCAGCGCACCGTCGAGCGCCGGCGCGAGAAGATCGTCGAATGGGAGCGGCAGCTCGCGGTGCTGCGCTCCGACTGCGAGCAAGACGGCTCGAGGACGGCCTGCAACCGGCACAACGCGCTGCTCAGCTCGTACAACGCCGAGGTGGACGAGCTGAACCGCTTGGTCCGCGCGCTGAACGACACGCCGCAGATTCTGGAGCGCAAGGTGTACGCGACGTACCGCTACACCGAACGGCAGCACCGCTACCGTTACCCCGTGCACCTGACCGTCCAGCTGCCGTGGCGCGCGCTGAGCCTGACGCCGGCGCCGTCGTGGTCGTCCGTCGAGCAGCCGGGCTTTCCTCCCGCGGACCTCGAGCAGCGCTACCCCAGCCCGCCGTCCTCGGACGAGGTCGGCCGCGCGTGGAGTGAAGAGCTCGCGGCGGCGCTGGCGCAGGCCTTTCGCGAGGAGTTCGCGCAGCTCCCGGGGCGCCTCGAGCCGACGCTGCCCTTGGGCATCGAGCCGTCGCAGCCGCTGGAGGACTGGCTGTGGGCGCAGCACTTGGCAGGCCAGAGCCCGGCGAAGGCCTTCAGCCTGCGGGTGGACGCGACGCTGCGCACGCGCGCGGGCTACCAGCCGCCGATTCCGTGTGAGCCGTAGCGCCCGCGCACGCCGTTCGAGCTGTGGCGCCGACACCCTGCCGTGACGGTGAGGCGCCGAAGAAGGACTCTTGCGTGGACGCGGCCGCGGCGGCCTGGCACCTTGCGCGGCCGCCATGCTCTCCACCGCCCGGGTCCTCTTCCGCATCGCGGTCGCGAACATCTTCTCGAGCTTGCTCAACGTCTTCGTGGGCCTGGTGCTGCTGTTCGGCGCGGCGCTGCTGGTCGTCGGCGGCTCGCTGTTCTCGACGCTCGACGACTCGCTGTCCAAGTCCATCGTCGACAGCCTCACCGGCCACTTCCAGGTGTACGGCGCCCGCTCGAAGGACCCGCTGGAGATCTACGGCAAGGTGGACGGCTCGGACTCGAACCTGGCCGCCATCGACGACTTCCAGGCGCTCAAGGCAACGCTGCTGCAGGTGCCGAACGTGGACCGCGTCGTGCCTATGGGCGCGGCTACGGCGCTGGTCGGCTCGGGCAACACCGTCGACGTGACGCTGGAGAAGCTGCGCGCGCTCTACCGAGCCCAGCAGGACGAGGCCGCGCGCTTGCCCGAAGGGGAGTTCACGACGAAGGCCCAGTCGCTCAAGGGCCACGTCCGCAACATCGTCCAGGTGCTGGCGCAGGACATGAAACGCGCCGAAGAGCTGACGGTGGCCACCGCGCTCGAGGCGCGAGAGCGCGAGGCGTTGGGCCAGGCCAGCGCCGACGAGTTCTGGGCGAGCTTCGACTCCGCGCCGCTGGAAAAGCTCGAGTTCCTCGAGAACCGCATCGCCCCGCAGGTGGCGGACGCGGACCTGCTCTTCATGCGCTACGTGGGCACGGACCTGTCGCTGTACCAGGCCACGTTCGGGCGCATGTCGATCGTCGAAGGAGGCCCGGTCCCGGCCGGCCAGCGCGGCGTGCTGCTGCCTCGGTTCTTCTACGAGGAATTCCTCAAGCTGAAGAGCGCGCGCCGGCTCGACAAGATCAAGACCGCGCTCGAGGCCGGCCGGAAGCTCGCCGACAAGGACGACAAGGAGCTGCAGCGCTTCGTGCGTGAGAACCAGGCGCAGACGCGGGAGTTCGTGCTGCAGCTCGACGGGCTGGCCACGGCGACGGCGGTGGAGCGGCTCGAGAAGTTCCTGGGCGAGAAGGGCGACCTGCCCGCGCTGCTCGGCAAGTTCTTCCAGACGACGGACGACAACTTCGCCGCGCGCTACGACTTCTTCTACAAGGAGCTGGGCCCGCTGCTCTCGCTGTACCGCGCCAAGGTGGGCGAGCGGCTGACGCTGCGGAGCATCGGCAGCTCGGGCTCCATGGAGACGGCGTCCGTCACGCTCTACGGCATCTTCGAGCTCAAAGGCCTCGAGAAGTCCCCGCTGGCCGGCGTCAACGCGCTGGTGGACCTGGTGACGTTCCGCGACCTCTACGGGTTCATGACGGCCGAGAAGCAGGCGGAGCTCGACGCGCTGAAGGCGGCCACCCAAGTCAAACAGGTGACGCGAGACGACGCCGAGGCCGCGCTGTTCGGCGACGACACGAGCTTGGTGGAAGACGTGCAGGCCAAGTCGGTCGAGGTCGCGGCGCCCGCGCCCACCGCGGAGGCCACGGCGGCCAAACGCGCCCGTCGCAGCGACACCTACGCGCCCGAAGAGCTGGAGCGCGGGGTCGTGCTCAACGCGGCGGTGCTGGTGAAGGACACGTCCGCGCTCGCCATGCGGCAGACGCAGCTCGACCTCGAGCAGGCGCTGGCCAAGGACAAGCCCCCGGCGGACGAGAAGGCCATCGCCGAGATGAAGGCGCTGCTCGAGGGCGGCAAGCTGCCCTTCGCGCTGGCCGCGGCGCTCAAAGAAGCGGTGGCGCTCGAAGAGGCGCGCCTCAAGGGGGAGCTGAAGCCCGCCAACGACGCGCTGCTCGCGCTGCAGGCCGCCTTCAAGGCCGAACGCGCCACGCTCGAGCCTGCGGCCGTGGCGAGCGTCAGCCGCTTCCTTTCGTCGGCCAAGCCGAAGGTCTGGGTGGTGGGCTGGAGCTCGGCGGCGGGCTTCCTGGGCAAGTTCATCGACTTCTTCCGGCTGTTGCTGGCCGGCATCGTCGCCGCGTTCGCGTTCATCGCGCTCATCGTCGTCACGATTGGCATGACGATCGCCACGCTCCAGCGCACGTCCACCATCGGCACCATGCGGGCGATTGGCGCGCAGCGCGGCTTCGTGGTGGCCATGGTGTTGGCCGAGACGCTGGTGCTGGCGCTGGTGTTCGGGCTGCTGGGCGCGGGCATCGGCGCGCTGGTGGTGCAGTGGCTGCACGCGCGCGGCATTCCGGCGTTCCGCGACGAGCTGTACTTCTTCTTCTCGGGACCGGTGCTCAGGCCGGTGCTCACCGGGTCCGGCGTGGTGCTGGCGCTGGTGGTGACGCAAGTGGTCGGCGTGCTGGCGGTGCTGTTCCCGACGTTCCTCGCGACGCGGGTGCAGCCCGTCGTCGCCATGCGAGGGTCCGAGTGATGATGCTCCTGCGCATTGCGTTCTTGTCGCTGTGGCAGCACCGGCGGCGCACCGGCGTGCTCGGCATCGCCATTGGCTTCGTGACGGCGCTGGTCATCGTGCTGCTCGGCGTGGCCGAAGGCATGAACCAGGCGCTCATCGAGTCGTCGACGACGCTCATGAGCGGGCACGTCAACGTCGCCGGCTTCTTCAAGGTGACGGCCGGGCAGGCGGCGCCGGTGGTGACGAAGGCGGACGGCGTGGCCGAGGTGGTGCGCAAGGAAGTGCCGGAGCTCAAGTACATCGCCCGGCGCGGGCGCGGCTTCGCCAAGGTGGTGAGCGACTCGGGCAGCCAGCTGCTCGGCCTGGCCGGCGTCGTCATCGAGGACGAGAAGGGCCTGCGTGAGGTGTTGAAGATCAAAGAAGGCTCCCTTGACGGGCTGAAGAAACCGGGTTCCGTCGTCCTGTTCGAAGACCAGGCCGCGGTGCTCGAGGTGCGCGTGGGCGACGCGGTCACCATCAGCGCGCCGACGACCCGCGGGACGAACAACACCGTGGACGTGACGGTGGTCGCCATCGCCCGGAGCATGGGCATGATGAGCAGCTTCAGCTGCTTCTTGAACGAGACGACGCTCGAGCAGCTCTACCAGCTCGCGCCGGGGACGACGGGCGCGCTGCAGGTCTACCTGCCGACCGCGGACTTGGAGGTCGCCAAGAAGGTGCAGGCGCGGCTGAAGGACGCGCTGTCGAAGGCCGGCTACCTGCTGCTCGAGGACGACCCCCGAGCCTTCTTTTTCAAGTTCGAGAGCGTGCAGCGCGAAGGGTGGACCGGCCAGAAGCTGGACCTGACGACGTGGCACGACGAAGTGAGCTTCGTGGCGTGGACGGTGGACTTGATGAACGCGCTGGCGTTCCTCTTGGGCTTTGTGCTGCTGCAGGTCATCGGCGTCGGGATCATGATCGTCATGTGGATCTCCATTCGCGAGCGGACGAAGGAGATCGGCACGCTCCGCGCCATCGGCATGCAGAAGCTGTCGGTGCTGAGCATGTTCTTGGCCGAGGGGTTCCTCTTGGGCCTGCTGTCGACGACGGCGGGCGCGGTGGTGGGCGTCGTGGTCGGGCAGGTGCTCAACGCGGCCCGCATTCCGCTGCCGCAGGGCGTGCAGTTCGTGCTGCTCAGCGACCGGCTCATCGTGCTGCCGACGGCGCAGTGGGTGCTGGCGACGCTCGTGTTCATCACGGCGGTGGTGACGATCATCTCGCTGTTGCCCAGCTGGCTCGCCGCGCGGCTCAAGCCGGTGACGGCCATGCAGCACGCGTCGTAGTGGCGGGCCTCGGGGTTGGTGTGGACGATCCGTGGGCGCCCCTCGGCCAAGCTCGACATGAACAACCACGGGACTGCACGCTCCATGAGAGCCTCGCGGCAGCGTCCGTCGGCAACGGGATGACGTCGCAGGCCGTGTCGGTGGGCTTCCGGCCCGTGGCGGTCTTCGTCAAGGAGTACCAAGGCACGAGCCGCGGCGCGTCGCTGAGGCTGGGGTCGATGCCGTTGGCCTCGGCAAACAGGTGCTGGCGGCGCAGGCGCTGACGACGGGGGAGATCTCGAAGCTCACGCCGACGGGGTTCACGGTCGGCGTGGGGCAGAACACGAACGGCGCGACGTACCATTGGGCGACGATGCCGATCGTGCTCGGAGGGCTGCGGCAGCCTCGGGTCTTGGCTGAGCGTGGGCGCGCTGCTCTTCGCGCACCGGCTCCTCCGGCGGCGCAGCAGGGCTGACGAGCCGGGCTGACGCGCTTCGCACTCCCGCCGCCCATGGGGCTGTGCCACGGTGTCGCGGTGCGGACGCGGGGTTCGCGCTCACCAGAAAGAGGATCGTCATGAAACCGGACTCGCAATTCGAACAGGACGACGCCCGAGTCTTGGCCCTCGTGCAGCGGGCGCTCGCTGAAGAGCGCGCACGGCAGGCCCGCGCGCGCTGGGCGCTGCTCGGCGGCTGTGCGCTCGTCGCCAGCGTCGTGCTCGTCGTGTGGACGAAGCCGGCGTGGGCGCAGGCGGCCTGTACGCAGAGCCTGCCGACGCCGCTCGTCACGCTGTGCGCCGACGCCCCGGCGCGCGCGTCAGACCTCAACGGCAACACGCAGCAGCTCGTCACCTGGCTTACGCAGAAGGTCGGCGCGGTCGGCAGCGCGAACGTGGCGGTGGGCGGCACGCTCTCGGTGGCCGGCGACACGACCCTCGGCCGGCTGCTGCCCGCCTTCTCGACGTGGGGTCCGACCGGCTCCGGCGGCGCCGGCATCGTCAACGACAACGGCGCGTACCAGTCCTTGATGATCGTCGGGAACAACTCCGCGGGTGGCTCGCGCCGAGTGCGCGTCTTCGACGACCTGGCGGTGGACGCCAACCTGAGCGTCGGCGGCCGGGTGGACATCGGCCTGGAGGTGGTCCGCTGCGTGACGACGACGGAGTGCCTCTGCCCGACCGGCAAGACGGTCCTCTCCGGCGGCTGCTGGACGGACAGCGGCGTGCGCTACCAGCGCCCGATTCGGCGCGGCGGCTCTGACGGGTGGACCTGCAACCGAGTCGGTGAGGGCAACTTGATCGCCGTGTACGCGGTCTGCGCCAGGGTCCAGCCCATCGGCGGCGCCATCGCCATCGAGCCGTGAAGCTCGTCGTGTCTTCCCAGCGGCTTCGGAACCGACGTGTTGCGCTGCCGCCGCGGAGGCCGACGCGCCATTCATGCCTTGCACCTCACCCGCCGCGCAGCTGAGGAGCGTCTTGCAGCACTTGGCCTCGCTCCTCCGGCCCCGAAGGCTTTCTGGTGACGACGTCATCACCGTCACGCTGGATGTGCTGGCGCGCCTCGGGTGACGGCGGAGGCGACCCCTCTACGGAGGCTGATCACCCTGCGGAGAGCGGGTTGGCGTAGATGCGGTCGACGGGAATCGAGATGCCAAGCGAGGCCAGCTGCAGTTGCTGGCCCATTCCGTACACGTGGATTTCCCAGATGCCCTGGGGATTGAGTCGCTGAACCTCGATCAGCCGCTCGACGACCGAGACCAGCACGTACTCGCGGAGCGACGAGATTCGACGGTAGTGCATCGCCTTCGCGCCACGGTCGTAGCCCTCCGTTCCTTCAGAGAGCACCTCGCCAAGCACCACTGGGTTCAACAGGCCATGTTCGTCATCAGCGTCCGTCTTCACCTGGTCGCAGACGACGCTGACGTCGGGATACGAGCTGAACTTCGAGTCCTGCACGCGCACCCGCACGTCGGAGTTGTAGACACGACAGGGCTTGCCTTCGAGCGCGTTCGCCAGGTCTCGTGCGAAGGCCGTGGCGATGGCGCCATGCTCGATGGTGCCCCCAGCCATCGCATACACGTCGCCAGCGATGAACTCGTGCTTCTCGGTGCTGGTCGCTTCGAGCCGCAAGTACTCTGGATAGGTCATTCGGTGCAGTGGCTTCGCGGTGGTCGTGAGCGGCTGGAGCATACGTCACCGCCGCTCGTGCCTCACCGCTCGGACACGGGGGTTCGTACCTGCGCGCTGCGCGTTGGTGGGCACGCGCAGCTCGAGCTTCACCCCGACGGAGTCGTTTGACCCGAGCGGGGACGCTCGTGACGGTCCGGCTGCACTCGTCCCGCATGGTGGGGCACAGGGAGTAGGCGCCAGCGTCGCTCGGCGGCGCCATCGCCATCGAGCCGTGAAGCTCGTTGTGTCTTCTCCGCGGCTCTTCAGCCGTCACCGAGCAGCCGCCGGTCCCCCCGCATCGACGACACGATGAAGTCCGCGACCGCCCGCACCCGCGGCGTGTTCCGCAGGTCTCGGTGCACCGTGAGGTACAGCGGCTCCGTCGGCTCTGACGGCAGCGGCACACCGACGAGCTCGGGCGAGCCGTCACCCACGTAGCGCGGCAAGACGGCGAGGCCCGCGTCGGCCTGGGCGGCCTGGGCGAGCGCCAACGACACCTCGCTGACGAAGGCCGGCGCCACCCCCGGCGCCAGGCGTTGAAGCCACGCCAGCTCGGGCCCGTCGGTCGGCACCAACAACGCCGCGCTCGCCAGGTCCGCCGCCCGCTGCACCGGCCGGCGCGCCAGGTAGCGCCGCGACGCGTAGAGCCGAAATCCCACCTGCCCCACCCGCCGCACCACGAGCCGCTCGTGCTTCGTCCGAAAGGTGCGCACCGCCAGCTCCGCCTCGCTCCGGCTGAGGTCCAGCACCTTGCCCGCCGGGAGCAGCTCGATGCGCAGCGACGGGTGGTCCGTCAGGAAGCGGGCCAGCCGCGGCGCCAAGTACGCCACCCCGAGCGTCTCGGGTGAGGTGACGCGCACGCTCCCAGCCAGCTCGTCCGTCTTGGCGCGCACTCCGCGCTCGAGCTCAAGCACCGCGTCTTCGACCGCCTGCAGCCGGCTGACGAGCTGATCGCCGTCTTGGGTGAGCAGGTAGCCCGCGGGCGTGCGCGTGAAGAGCTTCAAGTTGAGCGACCGCTCGGCGGCGTCGACGCGGCGGCCCACGGTGGTGTGCTCCACGCCCAGCCGAGCGGCGGTCTTCGCCAGCGAACCGTGCCGCGCGAGCGCGGCGACGTAGCGGAGGTCGTCCCAGTTCATGGGGTGTGCATCGTTGCACGTCCGCCCTGCAGTGGTGTGCGTTCTCGCGCTACCTGGCGCGGCGCTACACCCACGGCCATGCACTCGAGCGCTCGCTTCCTCCCCTTTCTCCTCGCCGCGGCCTGTGGGCCTCCGCCGACCGCGCTCCCCTCCCCTGGCGCGCCGGCCAAAGAGGCGCCCTTCGAAGCGCAGACCGCGACGGCGCAGCACCTGACGCTGCCTGCGCGGGTCGAGCCGGCCTACCGTTTCGGGTACGCCGTGCTGCGCGAGTCGTCCGACGGGGGCCTCCGCGGCGCGCACGACGTCACCTTCGCGCTGGGTGAAGACTTCCCCTCGGAGCCGACGCTCACCTTTCCCCAGGTGCTCGTTCTGCGTGGGACGGCCCTGCTGGCCCTGCCGCGATGGGAGTGGCTCGAGGTCGAAGGCGACGCCCTTTCGGCCGAGCTGCTCCCCTCGGGCGAGGTACAGGCGAAGCTTCTGCGCGAAGGCTCCGCGCGGCTGCAGTTGTTCGGCACGGGGCGGTTGAAGGACGAGCCAGCGGTTGAGGACCTGGCGGATCTCAGGCTGACGGTGAGCGTGAGCGTGCGGCGCGTCGCGGGCTATCGACTGCACTCGTTCTCGGCGCGGCTGGGCGCGTGTGCGTCGCCGCTCGTGTTCGCCGCGGGGAAGGTGTTTCGACCGCAGGCGAGCCCGCGTGATGCGCTGGGCCGAGAGTTCGTCGCTGCGAATGCGCCGGCGCCGGTCGCGCTCGACGTGAGCAGCACTGGGCCCATGAGCGTGACGCCGGGTGACGACTCCTTGGACGTGGGTGAAGGCCACGTCGAGGTGCGCGCACAGACGACGCTCCCGATCGATGGCCTCGCGCAGTTCGACGTGGCCGGAGCGGCGGCGCTGGTGCAGGCCACGGTGCTGCCGTACCTGGTGCGTACGGCGTCGAAGGGGACGGTCGCCGAGCGCATCTCCGTGGGCGCGCGCTACCCGCGCTTCTTCCCGGAGCAGCGCAACGTGGTGGAGCTGCGCGTGAGCGAGGCGCGCACCGCTTTGGGCCCGCTGTGCGGGTTGGTCCCCGCGGTGTGGTTCACCCCCACCAGCGCGACGCCGTCGGTGTGCGAGCCGGTGGCCGGAGGCGCCGTCCTCCGCGCACCGGGTGAGTGCCGGCTGTCGCTGCACGGCCCGGGCGTGGCCGAGGGCTGGGCGATGCACTTCTGGGTGGACTGAAGCCGGAGGCGGCGCTCGGCCATCGCGCGCGGACGCGGCCGTCGCGCGGCGCGGCGGGCCAAGGCCGAGGGACGCGCTGCTCGGTGGACAACCGCTG
>JALHOS010000303.1 GCA_022842905.1 Myxococcaceae bacterium
GGCGGCGGTGCTGCGGGCAGTGGCGGCGGCGCTGCGGGGACCGGAGGCGGCTCCGCAGGCGCTGGCGGCATGCCCGGCGACGGCGGGCCCCCTGACCTGGCCGTGTTCTTCGACCCTCCGCTCTGCGTCGAATCAGGTCAGTCCGGCGTGATGCAGCTCGGAGCGGAGAACCTCGGCGGCTCGGCGGCCCTCGACGTGTCTTTGTCGGTCAGCCTCCCCGCCGGTGTGACGTTCCTTCCTTCACCGAACTGCACGTTCGCCGCCCCGTCCACCATCACCTGCGACGGCGGCACGCTGCCCAGCCTCGCTTCGATTCGCCTGCCGGTGAACGTCGCCTACTCCACCGCGCTCGCGACGCGCTTCATGTTCGCCACGGCGCGCACGTCGTCCTTCGACCTCGACGCAGGCAACGACACGGTGCTGGGCGTCTCCGCGGTCACCGACGTCGGAACCGTCGCGGTCAACGTGCTCAACCGCAGCATGGACGCGGGCTACTGTGGTCCCGGCGCGACGTCCTTCACGCAGTGCAACACGACGAACACGACCACCGCGGTGCTCACGTTCGTGCCCGACGGGGGCCTCGACAACTCCGACGGCGTGCCGGCGCGCTGGCAGCAGTCTGCGTCCGGCCGCAACCTCTGCATGATGTCCTACGGACAGTTCGGCGGCTCCGTCATCTGGGGCTCGTCGATTTCACCGAGCTGCTTCGAAGGCCGCATGGACGACCATGAGTTCCTGATCATCGGCATCGGCGCGTGGCGCGGGTGTTTTCCTTGAAGCGCCCGCTCACGACCGGCTCAGCCCCAACGCCCAGCGCGCCCACTCGGCCCAGCGCTTGTCCGGGTCCTCTCCCAGCACCTCCGTGAGCGCCTTCCACCCGGTCGGGTCCTCACCCTTGAGCGCCTGCGCGCGCTGCACGAAGTGCACGAGCAGCCCTTGCTCCTGCAACCACAGGCACAGGTAGCGCGCCGCCGCGTAGTTGACGCCCGTCTCGTCGCCGTAGAACGCCTCGTCGTCGGCGTGGGTCAGCGCGCGGAAGCTGGGCGTCGCCTTCGCGCGGAGCGCCGCCTGCAACCCGGGCAGCCGCCAGTTGACGCGCCCCTTCAGGTGCCCGCGGTCCTCGTACGGGCCTTCGAAGAGCGAGGCCAAACCTTCGTTGAGCCACGGCGGCGTGTTCGGCCAGTTGTGGTGGAAGAACGGGTGCACCATTTCGTGCACCAACGTCCCGTAGCCCGGCTTGATGTTCATGACCTGCGCGCGGCGGCTGGACAGGTAGTAGCCGTACGGCGTGGTGGGCTCGGTGCGAAAGAGCGTGCGGGAAATGCGCTCGTAGCTCGGCGCGTCCTTGAGCACCCAAATCTCCTCGAGCTGCGCGGGGGCCTCGGCGAAGAAGTCCGCGAGCAGCAAGTCCCGCGTCCACTTCACGACGGATTGGGCGCGCTGCGCCACGCGGTCCGGCGGCTCGTTGCCGATGACGAGGAACGGCTTGACCCACTGCACCGTCATGTCCTTCGGGAGCGTCTCTTTGAGCGTCTGCACATGCTGCGAGACGTCGGCGGCGAAGGGCGGCGTCTCGTCGGGAAGCGGGCTGACGCCGGTGGACTTGGGCAGGCGGTGGCGAATGAGCAGCCAGCGGTCGGCTTTGGGGCGGAAGGTCCACAGCTTGAGGAAGCGCTCGCGGGACATGCGCCGGTTCGCGCCGTCGGCCTCGGCCGGCTCCTGGTAGACCAGCTCGTCGGTGCGCGCGTCGTAGCCAGTCACCAGCCGGAAGTGCTCCGTGGTGTTCGGCTGCTCGTCGTAGTGCATGCAGACGACGCTGGGCTGGCCCTGCGCCAAGTCCTGGTGCAGCGCGCGCCACTGGGCGTCGAGGTCCTTCGCGGCGCGGGCCGGGTCCACGCGGTACCACACCGGGCCTGGATCGACGCCGTAGCTGCGCAGCGCGGTCGCCAGCTCGTCCGCGTGCACGCCGCGGCCCTTCGCCGGGTCCAAGCCGCTGCGGCGGAACACCTCGTCCTGGGTGGTGCGCAGGCCCTGCTGGCGCAGCGCCATCTCGATGACGGCCTCACCGCAGAAGTCCGGGCGCTGGTGCACGTGCGGAAAGCCGGTGAGCAGGACGGTCGGCAGGCCCTCGTCGGCGAAGGCTGAAGGCGCGAGCAGGGCGACGAGCGTCGCGGTGGCGCACAGCAAGGCGGGGGAGCGCATGCGGCGTGGGACACGTCGAGCCGAAAGGTGGTTCCGTGCGCGGGCCGGGCAGCGAAGCACCGAGGAGCGTCACTCAGCCGGCGTCGTCTGGTCTTCAGGAGCCAACGCCACGCGCGACTTGCGCCGCGGGATGTCTCGACTGCTCAGGTCGATGAAGCGCACCACGGCGTCCGGCTCGAAGGGCGCGTCGACGGTGACCGCGACGGTGGTTCGGCTGTCCTGCGTCTCGACCGTCAACGAGCCGACGCCCTCGGCCGTGGCGAACAGCCTCAGGCCGCTCGAGGTGTAGCTCCAGGTGAGCAGCGGAGGGTCGGCCTGCACCTGGACGATGCGCCCGCGCACCGACACCTCCTGGGTCTGCCCGACCGTCAGCTCGAGCGGCTCGTCGCCCAGCACGGGCTCTTCCGGAATTTCGAGGTCGGGGGGCGGCTCGTCGCCGGCGCTGGGGGCTTCGTCCGACGTGAGCGGCTCCAGTGACAGGGCGTCGAGCTCCACGTCGAGCTCCGCGAGCTCGACCGGCGCTCCTTCAAGCGGAGCCAGCCGCGGCTCCTGGGGTGGGCGCGACGAAGACTGGAGGGCCGGGGCAGGCGCCGGCCGACTGGGCGCGGGTTCGCACACCACCGCGACGGGCGTTTCCATGAAGCGCGCCTGCGCGAGCCAACCGGCCGAGAAGCCCAGGCCCACCAGGCTGAAGCCAAAGGAGGCGTAGAGGTGCCGCCGGGCGTCCCGCGTCGTCATGGCCTCACGGACACCGGGCGCCGCGGTCCGGTTTCCTCGCTGCCGGTTTGATCCACGTTCAGCCCGGGCGCCCCGACGAAGCTCGCCAACGCCTCACCGCAGCGCGAGACTCGGTGCGTGGATTCCTACGAGCCCTACATTTCCCTCGGCGTCGCGCTGGGAGTCGGGCTGCTGGTCGGCCTGGAGCGCGAGCAGTCGCGGCCGCCGGAAGAGGCGCATCGCGGCTTCGCCGGTGGCATTCGCACGTACCCCCTCATCGCGCTGACCGGGGCGCTCGGCGCGCTCTTGACGCGGTCCCACGGGCCCTGGCCGCTCGTCGCCCTGGCCCTGACGCTGGGGGCGCTGCTCGCGGTCGGCTACGCGCGCGACGTCGCCATCGGTCACGCGGGGCTCACCACGGAGATCAGCGCGCTGGTGACCTTCACGCTTGGCGCCCTGGTGGTCTCCCCGGCCGTCATCGAGCCGCTGACCCGCCGCATCTTCGTCGTCGGCGCGCTGGCGGTGGCGACGACGCTGTTGCTCGCGCAGAAGACCGAGCTGCGCGCCTTTTCGGCCAAGGTGTCCAAGGACGACGTCTTCGCCACGCTCAAGTTCCTGGTGGTGGCCGTCGTCATGCTGCCGCTGCTCCCAGACGAGGCCGTCGGGCCGTGGGGCGCGCTCAACCCGTTCCACGTGGGCGTCGTCGTCGTCTCCATCGCCGGGGTGGACTTCGTCGGCTACGCGGCGACGCGCCTGCTCGGCGGGCGAGGGCTGCTGCTGTCCGGCGCCATTGGCGGGCTGGTGTCGAGCACCGCCGTCACGTTGGCGTCCGCCGGCCGGGCCAAGCGCGAGCCAGCCCTGGGCCCCCTCGCCGCGCTCGCTGTCATCGTCGCGTGCAACATCATGGTGCTGCGGGTGCTGGGCTTCACCGCCGTCGCGAGCGCGCCCGTGGCCAAGGCGGTCGCGGTGCCGCTCGTGGTCATGGCCGTCGTCGGCTTCGTGTCGGTCCTCGTCCTGTGGCTCAAGGAAGCGAAGAACGGCGCTCAGTCGGCCGAGCTCTCGCTGAAGAACCCGTTCGAGCTGTCCAGCGCCGTCAAGTTCGCCGCCTTCTTCGTCGTCATCACCCTCGTCGCGCGTTGGGCGTCCGCCCGCTTCGGCGCGTCCGGGCTCTATGCCGCCAGCGCCCTCGCCGGGCTGACCGACGTCGACGCCATCACCCTGTCCATGAGCAACCTCGTCGCCAAAGGAGAACTCGATGCCGCCGTGGCCGGCCGCGCCGTCGTCGTGGCCGTCGTGTCCAACTCGCTCGTCAAGGCGGGCATGGCCGTGGCGCTCGGCGGTGGCGTCTTCGCGCGCCGGGTGGCCTTGGTGTTGGGTGTTGCCGTCGTCGCGGGACTGGGCAGCGCGTTCGCGCTGGGGGCGTGAGGCACGTTGGTCGAGTCGAGGTGTGCCCGGCGACGCACGGGAGCTACAGCCGCGCCAGCACCCGGCCGTCCGCTCCAACGGATACGGCCAGGGGAACCAAGGTGACGCCGTACTTGCGCGCCAAGTCCCGGCGCTGTGACACGTCGACGGTCACGACGCGGCGGCCCTGTCGCTCGAGCTTGGGCCCCAGCTCCTGGCAATCGCTGCACAAGGGGTGCGTGAAGAGGACGACCAGGTCGGAGGTCGACAGCACGCCCAGCTGCTCCAGGTCCACGCGGTCCAAGAGCCCTTCCTTGAAGCCGCGCACCCGCGCCAGCAGCTTGTAGACCTCACAGCCCACGCACAGCCCGGACACCAGCGCGAGGGACGCCAGGGCGGCGACCATCGCCCCGAGGACTTGCCCCACGAGCACCTGCCCAGCGGCGAAGGCCAGCGAGGCCGTCAGCAGGAACGCCGCCCCAAGAATGTTGGCGAAGCGCGGGGCGCGGCTGTCTTCGAGCGGGCCTTCCCCGAGCCGCGGTTGGATCACCTGGAAGTAGAAGACGCAGGGCAGGCAGTACCGCCGCCCGAAGACGACCGTCACCGCCAGCTGCAGCCCGACCAACGCCAACAGCGGCCACGCACCGGTCAGCAGCGCGACGGTCGTCAAGGTGGCCACGACCGCTTGGTTGAAGCGCGGAGCGCGCGCGTCGATGACGAGCAGGTCTTGGTACGGATCGGCGCGGCGGACGAAGGGGGTCGACATGGCGCTGACCGTAACGAGGCGCCGTCCGCAATGCAAGACGACATCCGTTATGACGGACGACCGCCCTCGTGTGCCCAGAGGCCGAGCAGCACGAAGCCGAACGCGTTGAGTGCGCCGTGGGTGGGCACCATGTCGGGCACGCTCAAGGAGGGCACCTGAGGCCAGTACTGCGCCGCCGCCCAGCTCAGCCCAAGGACCATGGCCACGAGCGGCGCGCCCGACGACATCAGCAGCGCGACGCGGCGAAGCCCGCTCACAGCCCCGAGCCCTTGGAGCTGGAGGCCCGCGACGAGCCACACCCCCGCGGTCATCACGCCCGCGCCTCCCACTTGCCCCAGCGCGCTGCGGAAGACGAAGCCCAGGGCGACGACGGGCGGGGCGAACAACACGCAGGCCAGCGCGAGCCGGGTGAGGCTCGTCGGGCGACGTTGGTGCTCGAGCCACGCGAGCGTGAGCGTCCCCACGCCGGCGTACGAGAAGTGCAGGGCCGTCAGCTTGACGATGGGCTCGACGCTTCCGAAGAAGGACCAGCCCAGTCGAGAGCTGAGCAGCGCTGAAGCGGCTACTCCGGCGAAGCCTGCGCGGACCGCGGCGAGGGGCTCCTTCGAGCGCAGCGCCGAGACGCCGCGCGCCACGGTCAGCCCGAGAAAGGGGAGTACGCCGAGGGCCGAGATCCACCCGTCAGGCAACACCAGCGCCGCGGCGACTCCGAGCGTCGCGACCCACCACGCCCCGCGCGGTCCACCCAGGCAGCGCGGCATGAGCCACCAGACCGCCGCGAGCAGCGCGACGTTCATGGTGGGGATCATCCAGGCGCCGACGCTCCCCATGTGGGCTTCAGCGCGGACCGGCGTGCAGCGCCAGCTCCGCGCACAAGATGCTCAGGTCCTTCGTCAGCTCGATGTTCATGCCCAGCGCACGGGTGATGCTCACCCCCGTGGCGATGGCGATGCGGACGAAGGGAGAGCTCTGCTCCGACATGCAGATGACGATGCGGTCGCAGTAGCCCAGCGCGCCGCGGCTCCACTGGAGAATGAGGTCCCGCGCTTCGGGCTCGTACGACGCGCAGGCCCGCCAGTCGTGCGCCACCCGAATCTTCCGGCCCTTGCTGACGTAGCGCTTGCGGTACTCGCTCTCGAACTGCGTGGTGAGGAACTGCGCCGCCGCGAACGTCATGCAGTCGCCGTAGACCTGCACCGTCATCGTGGCCACCGGGTCGAAGAACCAGGCGCGCATGCCGGCCTTGGGGTCGTCCAGCGTGGGCGGGAACCAGAAGTGCGGAGCGGGGGCCGGGGCCATGCGCGGGCCGACGTTGCCACGTTTGTCCGCGGCCGACGCGGGCAAAGCGTATTCAAGGAACGGTGTCGACGCGCCGACCGAAGCTGCGCAAGAACTCGAGCGTCTGGGTGCGAACCGGCTCCGCTTTCCAGAACGCGTCGTGCGGGTCGGTGCGCGCCGCGTCCGCTGGGCTCAGGTGTCGGGCCAGGTCGATGCGGGACAGCAGTCGAAGGGCGACCTCGCCGGCCCTGGCTTGCTCGAGCGGCGTGGCGTCGAAGGCCACGGCCAGGTCTTCCGTGGTGTCGTTGGGCACGGTCTGGTCTCCGAGCGCTTCCTGCACCAGCACCGCCTGGCTCGCCGGCGCACCTCGGGCGAGCACGACGCCGTCGCCTTCGTCGACGAAGAGCTGGGCCACCGCGCGGAAGACGGGCAGCACCGCGTCCGCTTCGACGGAGCCGTAGCTCAGCTCGGTGTTCGCCACGACCAGCAGCGCCACGCTGTCGACGACGCCCTTGCCGGTGAGGATGTTGGCCAGCCCTCCGCCGGGCACGTTGAGCACCGCCGCCTCGACGCGGTCCATGAAGGGCACCGCGCCCGAGCCCATGATGCCGCCCATGGATTGGCCGAAGTACGTCAGCCGCTCGGACAGGTCGCCCTGCCCGTCGCCGTCGACGTCGATGGTCGGCGCCGCGTGCGCGAGCTGCATGAGGTCGAAGTGCATTTGCCGGAAGCGGTCGCGCAGCGCACCCAAGTTCTTCGGGTCGAAGAAGTCCAAGAACGGCCCGCGGGGACCGTGATTCGGCGCGTCGATGCCCAGGCACGCGAAGCCCTGAGCGGCGAAGAGCTCCGCGAGCTCCACGCAGAACGCTTCGTCATTGCCGACTTCCGGCGTGTTCCGGCTGTTCATGCCGTGGGCGCCGATGACGGTGCGCCACCCTCCGGTGGGCTTGGGCCCGGTCGGCACGGTGACGACGAAGCGCACTGGCACCACCGGCGCGTCTTGCGGGGCGGTGAGGGTGTTCGGGCGGAAGCGGCCGTTCTCGCCGCGCGCGTCGCGCAGCCCCACGGTGCCGACGACGACGGCCCCGACGTGCGGGGAGCTGCGCGCGAAGTGCGCGTCGAGCCACGGTGAAAGCTGCCCGTGCTGGTTGGGGTCTTGGGCGTCCCAGCGACCGAGCACGGCGCCGTTCGTCACCGCGCGTGGGGGAATCATCACCGGAGGCTGGGTCGTCTTCGCGAAGGCGGCCAACGCGCGGTAGCCGGGGCGTGGATCGACCGGCCGAAGCGGCAGGACGAAGAGCACGTCGGCCTCGCGCACACCGAGCGCGGCGGCCAGCTCCTTCACCGCGGGTTTCGTCGCGTCCCACGCGGCGCCTCGGCCCAGCAACGCCCCGCTCGCCGTCTTCACGCCGCGGAGCACCACCAGCGCGCCTTCGTCCACCAGCGCGCGGCGCGGCCGCACGAAGAGGTAGTGCGGCAAGTCCGGCGCGGTCTTCGCGGCGCCCAAGAAAGCGTCGCTCATGACCTTCACGTCGACCTCACGCTCGACGAGCTGCCATTGGCCCTCGCGCTTCTCCAACCGCGCGAAGTGGCCGGGGAGGGACGCTGGGTCCACCGGCTCCGACGTGCGCAGGAGCACCGGCGCGAAGTTGCCGAAGCCACGCAGCTCCGTGGCCTGCGCCGTCGCGCCGTCGAAGAGCGCTCGGAGCCGCGCCGTCAGCGCCGTCCGGGGGAGGAACGGGCGGTACCAGTTGGCTCGCAGCTGCACGCCGGCGTCGGTGACGAAGCGGGCGTCGGGGAACGGGTTGTCGAGGCTCTGCACGTCGTCGCTCCACAGGACGTGGGGCGGCTCCGGAGGCGGTGGCCCGCAAGCAGTCAGGGCGGCGGTGAGGACGACGAGCAGCGGGCGCATGGGGCTCGCGCACCTTGCCAGGGGTTGAACGAGCCGGCGAGGTGCGCGGCGGGCGGGCGTGAAGGACGGGGCGTCAGCGCGCGCAGGCAGCGACGAGGCCGAGCGTTGGAGGACGTGCTTCAGGCCGGCGCCGGTGCTCGAGGTCGCGTCGGACTCGCACACGTCGTCGGCCGAGGTGTGGGCGCCTTGATGCCCCTCGCTCACTTCTTCTTCCGAGCCAGCCGCTGCAGCGCCGCCGCGGCTTCGTCTTGCCCGCAGTTCTCGTCGAAGATGAGCACCTTCCCGCGAGGCAAGGCCTTGAGTGTCTCGAGCGGGTCGATCGCGTCGTCGTCGCCCAGCTCGCCGAGTCGATTGGCCGCCACTCCGCGGCGCCAGCAGTCCTTGCTCCCGAGCGCCGCCACGTACGCGTCGACCAGGTCGCCTTGCTCTTTGAGCAAACGGTCGAGCACCCGCGTCGCCGCCCACTGGAGGTCCGACGTGTCCCCCGTCGCCAGCCGCCGCACGCGCCGCAGCTCGTGCTTGGCCACGCGCTCCAGCACCTGTCGGAGCGTGCCGTCCGCCTCGTAGCGCATGAAGTCTTCGAGCAATGGCTCGAGCAGCTCCTCGGCCGGACCCGACAACGCCGCGGCGGGGACCTTGGCGAGCGTGCTCCACTCGTCGTCGTGCTGGCTCGCGGCGTGCTGCGCGAGGGCCAGGAGCGCCAGGAAGTCCGCGCTCGGCTCCTTGGGCGCCGCCTTCCTCAGCGTCGCCAGCGCGGCGACGGCTTCGCCACGGGCCAGTTGCCGACGCGCGGTCCGCTCGGCAGACGTCCACAGCAGCCCGCCTCCAATCGCGAGCAGCAGGACGACGCCGCTCACGCCCAGGACCAGCGCACGTGTGCTCGGCAGGCTGCGTGAAGAGGGAGCGCCCGGGGCCACCGCGGGAGCGCGGAGCACGGTCTGCGCGAAGGCCTGAGGCGCTGCGCTCTGCTGGGGCGCCAGGGCCGGCGGTGGCGCGCCGTGGCTCGTCAAGCTCGCGCCAGGCGTCGCCTGCCTCGCAGCGTCGCCTTCGGCTGGGACGCCGGGCGAGGAGCCGCTGTCGGCTGGTGGCGGCGCCTCGAGTCCGAGCGAAGGGCGCAGCGTCGTCTGCGCGAGCGCGGCTTCGGTGCCGACGGGTGGCTGCGCCGGCGTCGCCACC
>JALHOS010000304.1 GCA_022842905.1 Myxococcaceae bacterium
GGCGCCGGCGGCACTGGCGGCACTGGCGGCACCGGCGGCACTGGTGGCACCGGCGGTGCAGCGCCGACAGGGCCGCTCCCCTCGGCGCTGGTGGACACGGGCCTGCGAGGCAAGCCCCTCGAAGTGCCGTGCACCGAGGTGCCAGCGGGGGCGGACGCCGACGCGCGGGCTGTCTGCGTCGGCGAGGAGCCACTCCTGGTGGACGTGCCCGAAGGAATGCCGCCCATCGCAGGCCAGGTGGCGCAATGGACCGGAAGCGCCGTCGAGCAAGGCAGCATCCTCGACTTCCGCGTCATTCCGGGCCGCAGCACGCAACTCGTCAACGTCGCACAGCAACTCCAGACAAGGGAAGGCCGACGCTTCATCCCCAACCTGGTGCTCGCCAACTACTACGTCCACGTCGTCGGCCTGCCGACGGCACAAGGCCCCGTCAACACCTCGCCACAGCCGCCGTGGGTGGATTCAACGCGCGGCTACCGCAGCGAAGAAGCGCTCGAAGACACGGCGCCCGCGAAATTCGAGGTGGGCCCCGGGGACGTGCTGCCGCAGCACGCCGTGCCACTGAAGGCGGTGTACGCCTCCGTCGACGCGCCCCGGTACGTCCGGACGCCGCCGACGCTGCGGTACGACTACCGGCGAGAGCATGAGTTTCGCGTCGTCGAGCTGAGAAACCCACCCACCCAGTTGGCGCAGGCGTCTCGGTTTGGCGGCGCCGCCGGGACGGTGTCGGCCGACGCGCTGACGGGCCCCGACGCGCGCGCGGACGAGGCCGACACCGAGTACCGCCTCATTACCCAGCTGCTGCAGCCAGAGGCAGGCCGCGCTGGGACGGGCCTGCAGAGTTTCGTGCTGCGGCTGGGGACGGACGAGCTGGGCGTGGAGTGCGCCGTCTCGTACAACCCGGACAACTGGAGCCTCACCGGCACCTGCGGCGGAGAGCAACTGGCCGACGTGCTGGACGCGGACGGGCTGCTGTACCTGGAGCTCTACCTGGCGGGCAACGCGGAGAATCCGCTGTACCGCACCAACTTCTACGGGACGTCGCAGCGGACGGACTACGTGTCCAACGGCAGCAGCTACACGCTGCAGTACGCGCAGGGGCCGGCCAGCGGCGCAGCCTTGTACGGCAAGCCCATCGCCATTCCGGCGGCGTCTGAATTCGACGTGGCGCGGGCCAACCTCGCCACGCAGGGCAACACGCGACTGCGGCTGTGCAAGGGGAGCGACACCTGCAGCGGCCCGCCGGAGAACGTCCTCGGCTCCGCGATTTTGACGGTGAATGCGACGGACCCGAGCCAGTGGACGGTGGGAGGCTCGACGGGGGCGGCGCTTCAGCAGGCCGCGGCGCCCAACCCCGACGGGAGCCACCGCTTCCGCGTCGAGCTGCCGACGGACTTCGGGGTGATGTCGCCCTCCGCCGCCGTCTCGCAGGACGACAAGGTGTACGCCGTCCTCGACTCCACCCTCACCGGCGGGCGCACGCACTTCGTCGAGCTGGGACGGCAGCTGGGCCAATTCGACATGCAGAACGCAGACCCCTGGGCCCACGAGTCGGTGGGCGGCGTCAGCGTGGCCAACGGCAACCTGGTGCTGACGCACACCGACTTCGAGGTGCCACACCTCAACGAGTCCATTGGCTTCACGCGCACCTACAACAACATGTCGCACGAGTTGTCGCCGCTGGGCGTCGGGTGGACACACAACCACGGCGGCTGGGTGTTGGAAGAGAAGCCAGGCCGGTACACGGCCTCGGTTGCGGGGCAGGCCTTCGACTTCCCGAGCTGCAAGGTGTTGGCGGAGCAAGCCCAGGAGCCTGCCGGCGGAGGCTGCGACAGCCGCCGCATCATCAAGTGCGTGCCGGGGATGCAGAACACGGTGCCCAACGACGGGACGCACTCGAATGTCCTGTACGTCCACAAGTCCGGCACCGGCGGGCGGCTGGCGTACGAGCTCCTCACCACGAGTGGGCGTCGGTACGTCTTCACCCGGCCCTCGGTGGAGAGGCAGTGGGCGACGGACAACGGCTCCGGCCCGCAGCAGAGCTACGTCGTCCGCAAGATGCTCCTCACCGGCTACGAGGACGGGCACGTCGTCGAGCCAACTCCCCAGAGCGGCCAAGCCTTCAGCCCCTTCTGCCACTTCGAGCGCAGCGCTGGTGGGCCGCCGCCGGCCAACTGGACGGTGCTGGAGTACCTCGCCGACGACAGCAACCTCCTCTCCCGCGTGTACCGCGTTGGCGGGGCGCTGGAGCTGCGCTTCGGCTACACGGCCATTCCCCCCGAGACGATTGGGCTGCCTTTCCGAGTCAAGGGCGCGATTCGGCGCCAGGGCCTCCAGCGCTTGCAGAGCGTCGGCCTCTTTGGCGGGGCGAGCCAGGCGCTGCACACCGTCGTCTTTAAGCACGACGCGCGCCACAACCTGCTCTCGGCCCGGCGCCACAGCGTCCTGCCGGGCATTCAAAAGTGGAACTACGTCTACGAAGCGCAGCCGGCCACCTGGCGCGCCGCCAATGAGCTGCGCGTCGTCGAGCGCCGAGAGAGTGGCTCCACCGGCGGCCTCCCGGCACTGCAATGGCGGGCGACGTACGAGGCCGCGCAGGACGAAGGACTCTGCGGGGCGGGCTCTGTCGGCGTGCACCCCTGTGTCATGAGGACGGAGCGCGTCGGGAAGGTGACGTTGCCAGCGCAGTCCGGCGTGCCGTTTGTCATTGAGTCGCCCGCGTGGAACGCCCGTCGACTCGTCCTGCCGTCTCGCCTCGACAGTGACATCGTGCTGACGCCGTACGGCTCCTTCCAGAGAGAGACGGCGGGCCGGAACTCCACGGAGTGGGCCTGGACGGACCAAGGCACGGGCCGAGTCATTCCGGGGAGTGGCGGCACGACGGACTCCACGGGCCTCAACGTCTACACGGAGTTGGACTCACTGATGCGCTCGTCGAAGACGTGGTTTCGCGGCGCCTACGCGGGCGGCTTCTCCGTCGAGGGCGCCCCACCCAACACGGAGCTGAACGTCGCCGACTACGGCGTCGCGGCCGGCGCCAACGCCCGCTTTGGTGTGCCGCAGTTTCAACACACCCGAGGTGGCCGGACGCTGACGGGCGGGCCGGGGCACTCCATCACCGAAACGACCCTGAATGACGTCGGCGACACCACCCTCGTGAAGGTGCGCAGCACGCTGTTGCCCGGTGAGGACGTCGTCTTCGAGGCGCTCGAGTACCTGCCCGACGGGCGCCTCAGGCGGTGGCGCGACGCACAGGGCCGCCTCAACGAGGTGCTCACCTTCAACGGCCTCGGCCTGCCCGAGACGGTGCAGACGACGAAGGAGGACGCCGCGCCGCGTGCGGTGCAGCAATTCACGCGACAGCTGACGTACGACGCGCTGGGCCAAGTCATCGCCACGGAGGACTTGGGCACCGGGGCGCGGACGACGCAGCTGCTGGACGCGCTGGGCCGAGTCGTGGAGTCGACGTCCAATGGCAGCCCGACGCTGTCCTGTACGACGTCCTACACGACGACGGACAACGCGGACGCGGTTGTAGCGCAGCCCGAAGCGGAGGACGGGCCTTCGGGTGGCCCCGCACTCGCCGCGCCGCCGCCGAATGCCATGCGCGCCTACGGACTGGCCGTCGAGACGAGCTGTGTCGACGGACACGGCCAGACGGTGCGTTACGAGAAGTCCGAGTCCGTCGACGGCCACCTGCGGCGACGAAAGTGGAAGACGGGCGTGCTGGGGCAGGACGGGCAGGTGTCTCACGTCGAGCAGTCAGAGACGCTGGAGTACGAAGGTGAGCGCCTGAGTGCGCGTACGGACGGGCGCGGCTACCGGCACCAGTACGTGTACAGCGACGAGGAGGGCTTCCTCGATCTCATCCGAGTACCCAGCGGGAACGGCAGCATCATCGAGAAGCGCTGGAGGCGGGACGACGCCGGCCGCGTCCTGGAAGTGACGGATGAGTTTGGGGCGCAGACAACCGTAACCCGTGACGCCCTCGCGCGAGTCATCGAAGCCCTCTACGGCGAGTCCCTCAACAGGGCGCGCCTCGAGAAGGACGCGATGGGCGCGCCGGTGCGGCACGTCAATGGCTCCTCGACGGTGGAATTCGAGACGGACGGACTGGGGCGCGTGCGCCGCAGCCGAGGTGTCGCACAGCCCGGCACGGACGTGTTTGGCGGCGTGGAAGACACCTGGGAGTACGACGCCGCGGGCCGCCCGACGCTGCTGCGCGACGAGACGACGAAGCTGGAAGAGACGTACGAGTACAAGGACGCGCGCGGGCGACTGACGAAGCGAGTCCGCCGCGTGCCCACCCTTCGAGTGGACGGCGTGCAGGGGCTGGCCGTCGGCACCGAGACGCACTGCTACACGGAAGGCGCGGGGAGCTCCGAGACAATTGTCACGGAGTTGACGGACGCCGACGGCGCCGCCCACAACGAGTGGGCCAAGAAAGTCTTCGACAGGGCCGGGCGACTCGTCGAAACGCAGGAGGCCGTCAACGGCACGGGCGCCAGCGCCGACGACTGCACCCCTCAGGGTGGCACCTTTGCCGTCACCACCACCACCTACGACGGGATGGGGCGAGTCCTGGGGGTGACGAGGCCGGGAGGACACACGTCGACGAGGCAGTACGACATGTCCGGCAACCTCCTCGAGGTGACGGACGAAGCCGGCTTCAAGACGAGGCACACCGTCAACGCGTTGGGGCAAGTCGAAGCGACGGACGGGCCGCACCCGGACGCGCACAGCACGGCCACGTACGACGAGGCCGGACGCGTCAGGCAGACGACACAGCGCACCGCGGGCGGTGTCCTCACCGTCGACTACGACTACCCGGGCGGCGGGCAGGTGAAGGCGGACAACAGCCTGGGCCACACGACGGTGACGGTGCGAGACGGGGCGGGGAAGACACTCCTCTCGACGACGACGGAGCTGCCGGCGACGCCGGAATTCCAGCAAACCGTCACCACCTACGACGGGACGAGAGTCAGCCGGGTGCTGACGACGAAGCGGGGCAGCTGGACGGCGACGCGCAGCACCCGCTTCGACGCGCGCAACCGGGCGATTCAAGCAGTCGAAGAGTGGAGTGCAGGCGCACGAAGCTACCGGTACGCGACGGACACGGCCTGGAGTCGGCTGGCGTGGGGCGGGCAGCACGCGGCGCTGACGCACGACTGGCAGAGCGACGGGCAGGCGCAGACGGCACCGGACGACGAGGTGGTGAAGGACGGACTCGAGGCGTTGGTGCAGCGGCGGCGGGGCGGCTTCGTGGACAGGCTGGCGGTGGACGCGAAGGGGCGGACGGTGGCCAGCCAGGCAGCGGGCATGCCAGTGCAGCGGAAGGTGTACGGGGCGGACGGGCGGGTAGCGAGGGAGACGTACGGGCCGGAAGAGACGACGTACCGGTACGAGGGGAGAGGCCTCGTGGAGGCGGTGAGGACGCCGGACGGGAGGACGCTGACGAAGCGGTACGAGGCGCGAGGGCTGGTGGAAGCGGAGGCCTACGGGACAGGCAGCGACGTGCAGCGGACGGCGTACACGTACGACGAGGGCGGGGCGCTGCGGAGTCGGACGGAGGGGGTGTGCGAGGGAGACGGAGGGACGTGCCAGGCAGGGCAGGCGGCGACGACGACGTACGCGACGGGCCCGAAGGGAGAGGTGAAGGCGACGCAGACGGCGCGGGGCGCGGTGTGGACGTACGGGTACGACGTGCTGGGGCGGCTGACGTCGGTGAGGCCTCCGGAGGGAGAGGCCGGGGACGAGGCGAGGCACCAGCGGACGTGGGTGTACGACGCGTTTGGGCGGGAGACACACCGGACGCACGGCACCAGCACGTGGACGACGACGTGGAGTGGCGGAGAGGCGACGGAAGTCGGCCCGCTGGCGAGACGGACGCGGCTGGTGGACGGCAGAGGGCGAGTGGCGACGGTGCAGTACGTGCCGGGGGCTGGGGTGGCGACGGGGGTGACGGGGAAGGACTTCACGTACGACGGGGAGGACGCGCTGCTGCGTGCGGTGGAGAGACGGGGTGTGGGCAGCACGACACAGGACTTCACGTACGACACGGGGCACCTGCTGCGGCGAGTGAGTCGAGGAAGCAGCAGCGTCAGCTACGAGTACGGGGCGGACAGGCAGCGGACGAGGCAGGTGGTGGGGAGTGGGGAGGTGGGCTTCGGCCATGACTCGTTGCGAAGACTCAGCAGCGTGAGTGGGCCGTGGGGAGTCAGCGCGGTGGGGTGGGAGGCTGGAGGGCAGCGGCTGACGAGGCTGGGGGAGGAGGCCTTCTGCTTTGACGGGAGAGGGAGGCTTGCGGCCATTGAGTACGGGGGCGAGTGCGGGAGTCCAGGCAGCAACCGGAGGACGTACGCGTACGACGAGAGAGGAAACCGGACGGAGGAGAGGGCCGCGGAGGGGACGAGGCGGTTTGCGTACGACGAGGAAGACAGGCTGGTAGCGACGCAGGAGTGGGGAGGGGAGACGACGGCGTACGGGCTGTACGCGGACGGGAGGAGGAGGAAGGAGAAGCGGTTTGCCAACGCGTGGCCGGTGGACGTGGAGACGACGCCCAACGCGACGAAGGAGTGGCGGTACGAGTACCAGCACGGGCTTGGGGCGCTGACGGGGCTGGTGGACGTCGGCGGCAGCGAGACGACGACGTACGAGGTGGATGAGGAAGGGCGGACGACGAGGCAGACGGAAGGGGGCGTCAGCACGGCGTACGGCTTCGACGCGGACGGGAGGTTGGTGAGTGCGACGAGGCCGGGCTTCAGCGCAGCGTATGAGTACGACGCGCTGGGGCTGAGGAGACGGGCGACGGTGACGACGACGCCTCCGACGGGGCCGCCGACAGTCAGCACGAGGAGTTGGGTGTGGGGGGACGCGGACGGGGAAGAGGAAGTGGGGGAGGAGGACGCGGACGGCGTCCAGCTGACGGCGAGGGTGGCGGGCTTCGTCGTTGGGCAAGGCGTCTACCGCTTCCAGCATGACGGGCTGGGGAGTGTGGTGCGGCAGGTGTCGGCCAGCCTCGACGCGACAGCCCGGTACACGGCGTTTGGGACGAGGAGTGGGGTTGCCCCGACGGCGGTGGGCTTCACCGGGCACCGAGTCGAGGAGGCGCTGGGGCTTAGCTATGCGGAGCAGCGCTGGCTGGACTCGAGGACGGGGAGCTTCAGGACGGTGGACCCGGTGTTTGGGGACATTCACCGGCCGGCGAGTCTGCTGACGTGGGGGTATGCGCTTGGAAACCCAACTCGCTACACAGATCCAACCGGGCGCTGCATCCCCTTCCTCGAAGAGGAGGGCTACGTCCAGTGCGTGCAGAACCTCGTGGTGGATGCAGTCACGGAGGCGATTGAGCCACCAAAGTTCGGACCGCAGCCGGATACCGCGGTGGCAGCGTCGCCAGCGACGGGCGTCACCCCAGAGACGATGCAATTCCGTCGTGAGAACGACCCTGGTGTGGCTGCAATGCGTGAGAAGGAATTGCAGCGGGCAACGTACGACGACGCATCGCCGGGCGAGCAAGTTGCCTATGACGTTGGTGAGACGACGGGGCTCAACCACCTTGCGAGAGCGAAGACGGGTGAGTCCGAGACTGGGCGGGAGCTGTCAACGCGAGAGCGTGTCGGCAACGCCGTCGAAGGCACTGTCCGAGTCGCTGCGACCGCAGATGTTGCTCACGGAGCTACGCGTCAGCTCGCAGCCCAAGTCAAGAAGCAGCTCGTCGTTGCGCAGGGGAAGCTCGGTACCGCCCTCGATGGCCTTGGAGACAGCGCAGGCCGGAGACTGGCGACGGAGGGGGGCACTCCCGGAGCGCTCAATGTCAAGATGTCAGGCTCGCGTACGGTGCAGACGAAGGCGCATGAGTTGCGGCCAGACCCGGACAACGCCGTTCTTGCGAAGGCCAAGGATGGTGCGAGCAGTGGGGCGCCGAAGCCATCGGACGTCAAGTCGACGAGCGGGAAGGGGTCGGGCAAGACAACATCACAATCGCAGCCCCAGTCTCGAGACGCTCAAGGCAAGTGGACGCGCCGCGACGGCATCTCTTCGTCGCCTGGTCACCAGTCCGAGGAGCGGGTCTGGTCGGAACTTGAGGCGAATGGCGAGGACGTAGTTCGTGGTCGAGTTCAAACCGTGGATGCGAACGGCAACACTCGCGTGTATGACGGCGCAGTTAGAGATCCAAAAGCCCCCGGAAGCGCGACCGGCCTTGAAGTCAAGTCCGGCAGTGCACGCAAGAGTAAGGAACAGCGCGAGTTCGACCGGAGAGTCGACGCGGGCAAGCCCGCAACTGGCGTTGGCAAGCACAAGGGTCTCAAGGTCACAGGGACAAGGGAGGTTAGGGTTCCAAGTGAAGAAAACTGACTGGAAAGTGCCCCGAGGAAAGGTCCTTCTTTCGCGACCTGGCGTTTGGCCCTACTTCTTGGATGAATGGGCGTCGATTGCGTATTTGTTGCGATATTTCGCGCAAGGAGGTCCAGAGTTTTGGTGCGTCGAGCTGGCCTCCGGTGACTATTTTCAGTGGCTCGGCGTGCGCACGCGTCTGGTGATTGAGCAGCGGCGCTATCTGGCTGGGTCGTTTTGTCATACGCGGTGGGGGCGCGGTACGCTAACGAATGTTCCCAGTGTGGTTCAGGGGCCGGATGGGGTTGTTGAGGTGGATGCTTCCGAGGTCTTGATGGTTCGCGACGTGCGAGTATTGCTCGAGTCGTTCGTCGGTCTGCGTGAGCCGCCGTTCAGCTTGGTTCCGCATGACGTTTCACGAGAATTCCCAGCGCAGGCGTCTGCGCAACCGCACGAGTTCTGGAGCCAGCTCTGAGTGTGGTGATCACATGCAGACAGCCGACGCGCGAAGCGCACGAAAGCCAGCCCGGAATGACGCACTCACCAGCGCACAGCGCCCCAGCGGACGGAGAGCTCCATCGCGCGCCAGGCGCCGCACCGCGAGGGAGGGAAAGAGCGAGGACACGGCGTCGGCGCGGAAGCTGGCCGACGCCCGTCGTCAACCGAAGCGGTGGGCGAGGAGTTGACCGTCGAAGAGGGAGACGACGGGAGGAGGGCCCTCGAAGAAGGAGTCAGCAAACACCTCGGACGGGACGAGGCCGGAGTAGGCGGAGTGAGGGCGGCAGAGGTTGTAGTAGAGGGTGAAGTCCTCGCAGAAGGAGAGGACGTGGGCCCAGGAGACGAAGAGCGGCGCAAAGAGACGCTTCGTCGCCTTGAAGGTGCCGAAGAGACGCTCGACGCGCCCATTCGTCCAGGGGTGGGCGGGACGAGTGCGGCGGTGGGAGACGCCGTGGGCGGCGAGGGCGGCACCAAAGACACCCGAGACAAACTAGCCGCCGTTGTCGGACAGCACGGCCTCGGGCGCGCCGTGCACCCCGAAGAGGGACACCAGCTCGCGAGTCACAGCGGCGGCAGAGGGCACGACGGGCTTGAGGAGGACGAGGCGGCTGC
>JALHOS010000305.1 GCA_022842905.1 Myxococcaceae bacterium
CCACCGACTCCCGCTGAGCCACCGACTCCCGCTGAGCCACCGACTCCCGCTGAGCCACCGACTCCCGCTGAGCCACCGACTCCCGCTGAGCCACCGACTCCCGCTGAGCCACCGACTCCGGCCGAGCCACCAACTCCAGCCGAGCCACCAACTCCAGCTGAGCCGCCGACTCCCGCTGAGCCGCCGATTCCAGCTGAGCCGCCGACTCCAGCTGAGCCGCCGACTCCCGCTGAGCCGCCGACTCCAGCTGAGCCGCCGACTCCGGCTGAGCCACCGACTCCGGCTGAGCCACCGACTCCGGCTGAGCCACCGACTCCGGCTGAGCCACCCACTCCCGCTGAGCCGCCGGTGCCCGCGTCGCTCGCATCCTCACAGCGCACCAGGCAGACCCGGTTGCAGCAGGTCATGTTCGTCGCGCAGTCCGTGTCGCTGCGGCAGGTGTTGGTCGTCGACGTGTCGACGCAGCCCACAGCGAGCACGACCAACCCGAGCAGCCAGCGACTGAGCGACACCGTGCGCACCCTACCAGCCCCGCGGTCCGCCCGGTGGTCCGGGCCCTGCTCACCGGGAGCGCAGCGCTCGGCTTCAGCGAGATCGCCCAGACACGACGGGTAGTGGTGACGGATGTCGACGAACCCACCTCGCGGCGGGGAAGCGCCGATGTCCGGACGACGCGAGTGCGCGGAGGCCTCGACGCGGTCGGGAACGCGACGCTCGGGCTGGAGATCGCACCGCGCGCAGTGCGTGCCCGGCAGCGTCACTCGTGCGACGAGGGAGGACGAGCGCTCGGCCGACCGCCACGACGAACCGCGAGGCCGCGCGGATCAACTTCGAAGGACGCGCCCTCCCCCTTGACCGAGCGCAACCCTCTGATCCCCTGTGAACCCGCAACCCAGCAGCACGACGGCATCGGCCAACTGACCGAACAACGAGCCTCCGCCAGCGCTCGACAACTCGATCCATGCAGCGTCAGGCCGCCCTCGCCCAGCCTCCTCGACGATGCGCGCCGGCGCCGACGGTGGCCCAGCGGGCGCGAACGCGCGTCGAGACCGCGGCGACGGTGCGCGACCTCGCGCCCACGACGACCAGCCTCGCGGACCGCCGAACGGACGAGTGGATTCTCGCCGTCGCGTCGGGCCACGCGCCGTTCGGCACCACGCGCAGCCACTTCCACAAGGTGAACGACGCGGTGCTCGCCGAAGCGGCGACGCTGAAAGCGCGCACCTTCCCGGAGCGCGAACACCAGGCCCTCGTGCACGCGCTGCTCCACCACGAGTCGCCGGGCCAACTCGACGGCGCCGACCTCCTGCGCCTCGTGCAGCACGCCGCACCCACGCTGACTCAACACCTCACGGCCCCGGCCCTCGCCGCCACCGTCACCGCGCTGGTCGAGCGGCTGCGCTGAAGCGCCCCTTCACGGCTGCCAGGTGTACGTCGCCTTGAGCACCACGCGCGTCTCCGGCACGACGGGCTGACTCGACGCGTACGCCTCGCGGGTGTCCGTCAGCACCAGGTAGAGAAACGACAGCGGCAGGTACTCCCACGCCAGCCGCGCGTTCGACACCAGCCGGTTCCCCGCGCTGTCCCGCTGGAAGCTGCCGATGAGCTGGAGCTTCGGGCTCACCGCGAGCCGACTCTCCAGGAGCAGCAAGTGTGAGTCGACGCCCGCCGGCCCCAGCCCGCCGCTCCAGAAGTGGTTGAAGCCGTACGTCGCCGACACCTGCACGTGCGGAATCACCTGCACCGACAGCCGCGCGTTCGTCCGCAGCTCGTCGAAGCCGTAGTAGCGCCCCAGCGACGCGTCGACCCCGACGGCGAGCTTGCGGCTGGCCTGCGTGAAGAAGGACACGCCGCCGCGGCCGTACACGTACGTGCCCGGCGCCACCGACAGCGCGCGCAGCGGCGCGAAGCCCTCGTCCAACACCTGCGCGGTGCCCTCCGCGAACAGCCACGCCTCGTCTCCGCCGGTGAACTGAATCCACAGCGGCGCCACCAGCACGTTGGCTTCCTGGAAGCGGGCGCTGTCGCTGCCCCACAGCGCGTACGCCTCGAGCCAGGGGCCGGTGTTGCGCAGAAAGCGCGGCAGCCACGACGGGCGCAGGTCGAAGCCCGCGTCCAGCGAGGCTCCGAAGACGTTGCTGCGCGAGACGAAGCCCGAGCGCGCATCGAAGCGCGGCGTCAGCCCAAAGCCCCGCAGCTGAAAGCTGAAGGTGTTCGACTGAAAGCCCAGCTTGGCCGAGCCCGCGGCGCCGAAGGTGTCGGAGGCCTCCGCTCTCGTGAAGCTCCCCATGGCCGAGCCCGAGAGCGTGACGCTGCCGAAGCGCGCGAAGCCGTCGAGCGCGGGCACGACGTTCGTGGTGGCGCCTTCCCCTTCTCGCTCGAAGTCGTGGCGGAACGTGACGAGCCCACCCACGCGGCTGGTGGCGCCCAGGTTGTGCGCGTAGCGCGTCACGCCCAAGACGGTCGCGCGGCTCGCGGCGCTCGGGGCCGTGGCCACCACCAGCGCCCCCAAGCTGCGCTCGGTGCTGCGGTGGACGGCGCGCGCGCCGCCGTAGACGACGCCGGGCACGCCGTTCACCAGGCCAATGCGGCGGCTGAAGAAGGGTTGAATCAGCGGGTCGCCCGCCACCGTGAAGGTGCCCGCGGACTCGAGGAAGAACTGCCGCCGCTCGGGGAAGAGGACGGAGAAGCGGGACAGGTTGACGACGCGGCGGTCCACGTCCGTCTCCGCGAAGTCGGTGTTGCCGGTGAGGTCGATGACGGTGGACTTGCTGGGCGCCCACGTCACCTCGCCGCCGCCGCTGGGCAGCACGCTCCAAGGCGCGTCGCCCACCTTCTGCGCGCGGCCGATGAGGTAGGGGCGCAGCTGCAAGTCGAAGGTGCGCGGCGGCGGTGTCTGGAGGCCGTCGAGCTGCGCGGCGTAGGTCATGCGCCAGAGCGAGACCGAGCGAGGCACCGGCGTCAGCGACGAGTCTTCGTTGATGCCCCGCTGCCGACGAATCAGCTGCAGCAGCCACGGCCCGGGCCCGAAGCGGAAGGAGCGAAACGGCAGCGCGAGCTCCACGGTCCACCCCGCCGCGTCGCGGCTCGTCGCGCAGCGCCACAGCGTGTCCCAGTTCAGCTCCGACACCTCGTCGTCCAGCACCTGCATGTCGCGCTGCGCGCCGTAGGGGTTCACCTGAAAGACGAGCGCGGTGCGGCCGTCGCCGAAGGGGTCCAACGCCACGCCGAAGGAGTCGGCGTCAATCCACGAGAAGTCGCGGCGCAGGTCCTTCTGGTTGAACGCTTCGGGCTGCTCGAGGCGCGCGGCGACGTAGAGGTGCGTCTCGTCGTACGCCAGCCAGACGGCGGTGTGGCGGGTGGCCGGCGCGCCTTGCCGCGGTTCGAATTGAATGAAGCCACCATCGACGCTAGGCGCCGCGGGCCAGTCGTCGAGCTTGCCGTCGATGACGGGGCTCGTCTGGCGCTGCGTCGCGGTGACGTGGAGGCGCGCGCCCGCAGGCGGCGGGTCGAAGAAGGTCGGCGCCTGGGTCAGGACGGTGAGGACGAGAACCGGGAACAGCACGCGCGGCGGCTTGTAGCGCGCGCTGGGGCTTCAGGCGCTCTTCAGAAGACGTCGCGCACGACGACCCCGCCCAACATCCCAGGCGGCGGCGGCAGCAGCGTCGGCCCAGTCCAGATGCCGGGCGCCGTGGGCAGCCGCAGCGGCGCGACGATGATGCCGGGCGCGGTCGGCAGCTTCGCCGGTCCAACCACCGTCCCCGGCGCGCTCGGCAGCCGGCTCGGTCCCACGACAGTGCCCGGAGCGCTGGGCAGTCGGAGCGGATTCGTCACCATGCCCGGCGCCGTCGGCAGCTTCACGCGCGGGTACGGCACGGTGACGTAGACCTTGGAGAGCGCGGTGGTGGACATGCCTTCATTGTCGCGCCGCGGCGCGGCGTGAAACCGAGCCCGCGCTGACAAGCGGCGAGACACGAAGTCGAGCCCTCACCGGCCGATGGAGCACGCGTTCACACTCAGCCAGTGAGAAACCGAGAGCCTTCACGGCTCGGCGTGGAACAGCGGGCCCAGCGCACCGCCCACGACGGCCGCTTCATGGCGCAGCAGCCAGGCCTTGCGCGGGAGCCCTCCGCCAAAGCCCGTCAGCGAGCCGTCGGCGCCGATGACGCGGTGACACGGCACGATGATGGGGAGCGGGTTCTTCCCGTTCGCTCGCCCCACCGCGCGCACGGCCTTGGGCGCGCCCAGCTGCTTCGCCAGCGCGCCGTAGCTCCACGTCTGGCCGTAGGGCACGTCCCGCAGCGCGCTCCACACACGCTGCTCGAACGCCGTCCCCTTGCCGTCGAGCGGCAGTTCAAAGTGCTGGCGGGTGCCTCGGAAGTACTCGGCGAGCTGCCCGCGGGCATCTTCCAAGACGGCGTCGTCTCCAGCCAGCACGTCCGCCGACAGCGCTTCGCCTTCGAACAGAATGCGCGTCAACGCCACCCCGCTCGACACGAGCGTCAACGCACCGACCGGACCGTCCACGACACAGGCCACTGGCATCACTTCGCTCCTTTGGTTTTTCGCCTCGTCTCCACCAACGCCGCGTGCCGCCGCCATAGCCTCACCGCGGCGTACGAGCGCCACGGCCGCCAGCGCTCGGCCAACGGCTCGAGCCGTTGAACTCCACCGAGCGCCGCCCGAAGCGCGCTGTCCGTGGCAGGGAAGGCGTCGGGGTCTCCCAGCGCGCGCAGCGCGACGTACTCCACGGTCCACGGGCCGATGCCGTCGAGCGCCGCCAGCCCCTGCCGCCCCGCCGCCACCGCGCCACGCACCAGCGTCAGCCGCCCGTCCGCGACTGCCTGCGCCAAACGCTGCACCGTCGCAGCGCGCGCGCGTGGCATGCCCAGCGCGGCCAGCGCGTCCACCTTCACGTCAGCCAGGCGCGGCATGTCGGGGAAGAGGTGGGTGAGCTGCGCGTCGGGCGTCTCGACACGGGCGCCGAAGCGCTGGGCGAGGCGCTCGGCGAGCGTGCGGCCGGCCTGCGTCGTCACCTGCTGGCCCAACACCGCCCGCACCGCCGCCTCGCGCGCGTCGAGCCAGCCGGGCACGCGCAGCGGTGAGGTGTCATCCCCCTCGAAGACGGAGCCGAGCTGCGCGGCGATGGCGTCGACGTCGGCGTCCAAATCGAAGGCGCCGCGGACCCACGCGACGACGGTGCGCAGCGCGGGGACGAGGCCTTCGGACAGCTCGAGCCGCACGCCGTCGACCTCGGCCCGAAGCCGCAGCACGCCTTGGTGTCCGTTGACGGCGAAGGTGCGCGTGTACACGCCGTCGTCCACGCGCTCGACGCCTTGCAGCGCGCGGGAGGAGAGGAACGCCAGCACGGGGTCGGCGAGTGCCGGCCCTCGCGAGGCCAGGTGCAGCGACAGCCAGGGCGAGGTCGCAGGCCCCCTGCCTCGGCGAAGCTGCGTGGGCGTCTTTCGGTAGCGCGCGCGAACGAGCGCGTTGAAGCGCCGCAGCGAACGAAAGCCGGCGGCGAAGGCGACGTCCGTCACCGACAGCGTCGAGTCCTGCAACAGCCGCTTCGCCGCGAGCAGCCGATTGGTCTGGGCAAGCTCGACGGGAGACGCGCCGAGGACGTCGGCGGTGGCGCGCCGCAGATGCCGCGCGGTGACGCCCAGCTCTTCGGCCAGCGCCTGGAGGCCGTGGTGTTCGAGCGCGCCGGCTTCGATGCGCTGGAGCGCTTGGGCCGCCAGCCGTTCCTTGCGGTCGATGGGCGCGATGCCGGGGGCGAGCTCCGGCCGGCAGACCAGACATGGACGAAAGCCGCCCTTCTCTGCGGCGGCGGGCGACGGAAAGAAGCGGCGGTTCTTGCGCAGCGGCGTGCGCGCAGGACAGACGCTGCGGCAGTAGACGCCCGTCGTGACGACGCCGGTGACGAAGCGCCCGTCGAAGCGCGCGTCTCTGGCGTCGACGGCGGCATGCCACTGCGCGGCGTTGGGCTCCTCGGCGTTCACGAGCGTGCGTTCTGGCCAATTCGAGCGCCCGCGTCTCGCCGGAATCGGACGTTCACTTCGCGTACGGTGCGCCCGTCATGTCCCCGCTCGCAGCCCAGCCTCCGACCGACGGCGAGCAGAAGTGGCTCAAGGCCGGCTGCGCGAGCATTTGGCTGCTGACGGCGCTGGGCGTGCTCCACCCGACGTACCGCGCGATTGGCCACGAGTTCCTCACGCGGCTGGGCCTGCCCGACTGGCTCATGTGGGCAACCTGCGTGGGGGAGCTGGTGTTGGCGGGGCTCATCCTCGTGCGGCCGCCGCAGACGTGGGCCTTCGTCCTGCAGACCGGCGCGGTGGCGAGCTTCACCGTCATTCTCGCGGCGCTCGAGCCCATGCTGCTGGTCCACCCGTACGGGGTGCTGTCGAAGAACTACCCGTTCCTCGCGCTGGTGGCGGTGACGTGGCTCGTCGCCCAAGAAGGCTGGACGGCGCGGGTGACGTGGCTGCTGCGCGGCGGCATGGCGCTCGTCTGGGTGACGGAGGGCCTCTTCCCGAAGCTGCTCTTTCAACAGCCGCTGGAACTGGCGGTGGTGGCGGGCAGCGGGCTGGTGCCCATGGACCCTGCGGTGTTCCTCACGCTCTTGGGCCTCGCGCAGCTTCTGTCCGGGCTCGCCGTGTTGGTGCTGCGCGGCTGGCCGCTGTGGCTGCTGCTCGGGGCGCAGGCGGCGGCGCTGCTCGTGCTGCCCGCACTGGTGAGCTGGCAGGACCCGTCGCTGTGGGTGCACCCGTTCGGGCCCATGACGAAGAACGTCCCCATCTTCTTCGGGACGCTGTTGGCGCTGCGGCGCGTTCACCCGTCGTCGTCCGGCTGAAGTGCAGTCGAGTGAGGTGGAGCCGCCTTCCCCCGCGCGCCCAAGGCGGCCATGGTTGGCCGTTCCATGCCGCCGCTCCTCCTCTTCATCAAGGCGCTGCACGTGCTGTCGGCGACCCTCTTCTTCGGCGCCGGACTCATGAGCGCGTTCTGGAAGTTCCGCAGCGACCTGACGGGCGAGCTGCCCGTGGTGCGCTGGGCCCAGCGGCAGATCGTGCTCGCCGACTGGGTGTTCACCGTGCCGTCTGGAATCATCTCGCCCGCGACGGGCGCGTACCTGGTGCACGTCTACGGGCTGCCGTGGTCGACGCCGTGGATCGCCGCGTCCTTGGGTGGGTACCTGGTGACGATGGTGCTGTGGTTGCCGGCCGCGTGGATTCAGCTCGAGCTGCGCCGCCTGACGGAAGAAGCGCTGACCAACGGCACGCCGCTGCCCGCGCGCTTTCGCACGCTCAACCTGGTGTGGTTGGCCTTGGGCGTGCCGGCCTTCGGCGTGTCGGTGTTCATCATCTTCGCCATGGTGGCCAAACCGGCGCTGTGGTGAGCCTGCGCGAGCGATCGACTGACGGGTGAATATGGGATGCGCAGCGCCGTCCAAGGTGCTGTCTTTCGTCGCTCAATTTCCTCCACGAGGGCACCCCCATGAAGAAGCTGCTGACGGCCGCGGTCACCATGTGTGCGTTCAACGTGTTTGCGCAGACCATCGACGTGCAGGTGGACGACGACGGCGCGTCGGTCGCGTTGCCCAACCTCCAGGTCAACGTGCGCGGGACGAAGGCGCCGCAGCAGCAACCGCCACCTGACGTAGACGCGGCTCCGGCTCCGAGCCAGCAGCAGCCCGCCGTGCGCGTCGTCGGCCAGGACACCTTCAGCATCGACTACAGCCCGCTGGGCGTGCCGGCGAACACCATCAAGGTGCTCAGCCCCGAGGGGGCGATCGCCCAGGTCTGGAACGAAGGCGGGCAGCTCGAAGGCAGCTACGCGGTGCCGTTCAACTTCCAGGGCCGCGGCAACACGTACTACCGCTTCATCCTCACGCTGCCCGACGGACAGGTCGTCTTCGACCGCAAGCTCGAGGTGAAGCAGTTCCTGGGCGGCACGCTGCGCATGAAGGGCGCGAAGGTGGCGGTCGCGGTCGCCGCCGCGCCGGAGCAGCCGTCGGGCGTCATCAACGCGGCGGACTTCGCGGCGCTCAAGAAGGCCGTCGACGACGCGTCATTCAGTGATGAGAAGCTCGGCGTGGTGAAGACCGCCGCCGAGCACTCGAGCTTCACGGTGCAGCAGGTCGGTGAGCTGGTCGACCTGATGTCCCACTCGAGTGACAAGGTGGGCGTCGTCGAGGTGCTGAACAAGCGCATCGTCGACCGGAAGAACGGCTTCCAGCTGCTCGGCCACTTCACGTTCTCCGGTGACAAGCAGAAGGTGCAGGCGTTGCTCAAGTAGGCGGCGCCCGCTGCCCTTCAGGCGTCAGGGCCGGAACTTGTACGCCCGGTTCGAGACGATGCCGACGTACCAGAGCGCGTCTCCGTCGAACGTGAGCCCGAACGGCTGGATGCCATTGGGCAGCGTCAGCGTCTGGGTGATGGACGCGTTGAGCGGCCGCACCCGCACGAGCGCGTTCGTGCTGGTGCCCCCTCCGAGAATGCTCGCCCACAGGTTTGTCCCGTCGAACGCCAGGCTGCCCACCGGGCCCGGCAACGCCGTCGGCCCCGACACCTGCAGGTCCGACAGCCGCAGGCGGTAGAGGTCGGCTGGGTTCGCGTTGTTGTCGAACCACAGCGAGCTGCCGTCGAAGGTGATGGAGCCGGGGATGAAGCCGAGCGGCACCGAGCCGACGACGACGGCGTCACTGGGACGAATGCGGGTCAGCGCCCGCGTCGACGTGTTGCCGTACCAAATGGACGCGCCGTCGAAGACGACGGAGCCGCCGAAGCTGCCCGTCTGAGGCACCGTCGCCACCACGGCTCCGTCCGACGCGCGCAGCTTCATGACGTTGTTGGCGTTCACGTTGGCGACCCAGACGTGGGTGCCGTCGAACGCGAGGCCCGACGAGCCCGCCGCGGTGGGGTACGTGCCGGCGATGCCGCCGTCGGCGACGACGTGCTTCGTCACCGTGTTGGCGGTGAAGTTCGACACCCAGACGTGGGTGCCATCGAACACGCCGTCGAGGGGGGACGCGCCCGTCGGGAACGTACCGAGCGAAGCCCCGTCGGACGCGCGCAGCTTCGTCAGCGACGCAGAGTCGCGGTTGAGCACCCAGACGTGCGTGCCGTCGAACACGGTGCCCTGTGGGGAGCTGCCGACGACGAAGGTCCCGCTGCCGACGGGCAGCAGGTCCCACCGCTGCAGGGCGAGCAGCTGTGGATCTCGAAAGCCGAAGCCCGCCGGCCCGCGCTCTCCGGTGGCGCCCGTGGAACCAGTCGGCCCCGCCGCGCCTGTCGGTCCAACGGCGCCGGTCGGCCCCGCGCTGCCCGTCACGCCGGTCGGCCCGACCAGGCCAGTCGCGCCAGTCTGTCCAGTCGCTCCGGTCGCTCCGGTCGAGCCCGTGGAACCAGT
>JALHOS010000306.1 GCA_022842905.1 Myxococcaceae bacterium
TGGCGGCGGGACGGCGGGGGCTGGCGGCACGGCGGGAGGCAGCGGCGGCGGAAGCCCTGGTGTGGGCGAGGCCTGCGCGACCGCGACCGCGCTGACCAACGGCGTCGCCATGGCGGGCAACACGTCTTCGGCGACCAACGACGTACGTTTGGCCTTCGCAGCGGGCGGCTGCCGCGGCACGGGCTCAGGCACCGCGTCGAACGACCTCGTCTACAGCTTCGTGGTCCCAGCGGGCCGCACGGTGGACCTCGAGGCCGCGCCGACGACGGCGTGGGACCTGGTGCTGAACGTCGTCAACAGCCCCCTGTCCAACTGCGGCACGCTGTCGGGCACGAGCACCACCGGCATGGTGTGCGCGGCCGGCGCCGACCTGCAGCTCGCCTCCACGCAGCCTGAGGTCGCCACCTTCACCAACTCCACGGGCGCCGACACGACGATCTATTCCATCGTCGACGGGTGGCTCGGCGCCAACGGGCCGTTCACCATGAAGGCGACGCTCCGCGCGCCGCCCGACGGGGGCACCGGTGGCACGGGCGGTACGGGGGGCGCTGGCGGGACGGGTGGAGCTGGTGGCACCGCGGGCTCGGGCCCCGGCGAGACCTGCGCGACGGCCACCGTGGTGAACGCCGGAGTCACCGTGACGGACTCCACGGCGGGCGCCAGCAACGATCTGCGCCTGGCCACGGACAGCGCCGGCTGCGAGTCGTCCGGCTCGAGCAGCACGGCTCCGGACAAGGTCTTCCGGGTGGCGGTGCCGGCCGGCGGCGTCATCAACGTCAGCGTCGCGCCGACGACGGCCTGGGACGTGGTGGTGAACCTGGTCCGCGCGCCGAGCACCAACTGCGGCACGCTGTCGGGTTCGAACACGACGGGCATGACCTGCGTCGACGGAGCCGACGTGCAGTACGCGTCGACCACCGCCGAGACGCTGAGCTGGACGAACGACGGCGGCGCCACCGACGTCTACGTGCTCGTCGACGGGTACGGCTCCGCTTCGGGAGGGTTCACGCTCACCACGTCCGTCAGCGGCAGTGGCCCGACCGACGGCGGCAGCGGCTTCGAGGTCTGCACCGACGGCCTCGACAACGACGGCGACCAGGCCGTCGACTGCAACGACCTGGACTGCAGCTCGTCGAGCTGTTCGAACCTCCAAGACGGCAGGGCCTGCCGCGCCAACTCGCAGTGCGCGGGTGGGAGCTGCATTCTCGAGGGCAGCAGCGGCTACCCAAACGGGTACTGCACCAACGCGACGAGCTGCAACGTCACCTCCGGCGCGGGCTGCAACGGCGGCGTCTGTGTGCAGGGCACCACGATGAATCGCTGCTACGCGCGCTGCACCGGCACCGGGCTCACCGGCGCGGGGTGCCGGCCGGGCTACCTGTGCGCCGACTCGGACACGAACGCCCTCAACAACAACAACTTCTGCTTCCCCGCCTGTTCCCAGGACTCGGAATGCGCGGTGCAGGGCAGCGGTTTCGGGTGCAACCCATGGAGCAAGCTGTGTGGCGCGAAGGACCGCGCGCGGCTGCGCTACGGCGCAGCGTGCACGTCGGGACCCGAGTGCGAGTCGGGCATCTGCTTCAACAGCGTGACATCTCCGGGCGGGTACTGCGCGGGCGTCTGCCGCGGCGACACGCGCAACTGCGCGTCGGGCGGGTACTGCGAGCACAACTCGGCCAACGGCGACAACCTCGGCGTGTGCTACCAGTCCTGTGCGTCGTCCACCGAGTGCCGCGCGGCGGACCGCTACGGCTGCTGGCCGGTGCTCCCCGGCAACCCGAACAACACCTGTCGCTGCCTGCGCTCGACGGAGAGCTGCACCGGCACCACGCAGTGCTGCACGGGCAGCTGCACCAACGGGTCCTGCGTGTGCAAGGCGGCCGGCGCCAGCTGCACGCCGTCGCTCAACGAGTGCTGCTCTGGCAGCTGCACCTGGTTCTTCGGCTACAGCTGCGACTGAGCGGATCCTCGAGGACGGCACCCGCATGAGCTCTACCGTCCTCGTCGTCGACGACGACAGCGCCAACCTGGACTCGGTCTGCCGCATCTTCCAGAAGGAAGGTGTGGCGACGCTCGCCGCCGCCAACGGCGCCGAGGCGATCGAGCTGCTGCGCAAGCCCGAGGTCGGCGTGGTGGTCAGCGACCTGATGATGCCGGGCGTCGACGGGCAGGAGCTGCTGCGCGCCGCCCGCGCCATGCGCCCCGATGTCGAAGTGGTGCTGATGACGGCCTACGCCACGGTGGAAACGGCGGTCGACGCCATGCGCGACGGGGCGTACGACTTCATCACCAAGCCGCTCAAGCGCCACTCGCTGGTCCGCGCCGTCCAGAAGGCCATGGAGAAGCAGGCCCTCGTCGCCGAGAACCGCGACCTGAAGGCGCAGCTGGCCGCGCTGGGGCCCAAGACGCTCGTGGGCCAGTCTCCTGCGTTCCGGGCGTTCCTGGACGTGCTGCAGCAGGCGGCGCCGTCCACCGCGACGGTCCTGCTCATCGGCGAGTCCGGTACGGGCAAGGAGCTCGCCGCGCGCTTGGTGCACGACGCGAGCCCCCGGGCCAAGGGACCCTTCGTCGCCGTCAACTGCGCGGCGCTGCCCGAGACGATCCTCGAAGCCGAGCTCTTCGGCGTCGAAAAGGGCGCGTTCACCGGCGCGGTGGCGCGCAAGGAAGGCCGCTTCGAGCGGGCGAGCGGCGGCACGCTGTTCCTCGACGAAGTCGGCGAGATGAGCCCGTCGGCGCAGGTGAAGCTGCTGCGCGTGCTGCAGGAAGGTGAGCTCGAGCGGCTCGGTGGCACGCAGACCGTCAAGGTCGACGTGCGCCTCGTCGCGGCGACGAACAAGGAGCTGTCTCGCGAAGTGGCTGAAGGGCGCTTCCGGGAAGACTTGTACTACCGGCTCAACGTGGTCGAGGTGAACGTGCCGTCGCTGGCCAGCCGCCGCGAAGACATTCCCCTGCTCGCCGAGCACTTCGTGCGTCGGTACGCCGCGAAGAATTCGAAGGCCCTGCGCGGCCTGTCACCCGCGGCGCTGGACGTGCTCGAGAACTACGCCTGGCCGGGCAACGTGCGCGAGCTCGAGCACGCCATGGAGCGCGCCGTGGTGCTCTGCCGCCACGACGTCATCGACGTGCACGACTTGCCCGAGGCCGTCCGCAAGGGCCCCAAGGGCGCGGCGTCGCAGATCGTCATCCCCATCGGCACGCCCATGGACGAGATCGAACGCCGCGTCATCGGCGAGACGCTCCGGCACACCAAGGGCGACAAGAACCTGGCGGCGCGCATGCTCGGCATCGCCGCCAGGACCATTTACCGGCGGCTCGCGGAGCAGGCGCCGAAGCCCGACGCGGGCTGAAGAGCGCGCCCGCTGCGCTCCTTCACGTCACGGCGGGGCGCACTCGAAGATCGTCTTGCGCAGCTCGCCGTCGTTCCACAGCACGCCGGCGCTCGTGTCGCTGAGCGGGACGACGGTGAACTCGGTGCGTGGCGGGCCCGCCGACAGGTCGATGTCGATGGTGCCGATGCCGGCGTCCGGGGTGACGAGCGTGTAGTTGAAGCGCAGGAAGTTGAAGCCGCTCGACGTGTAGGACGTGGCCGTCGCGACGCCTCGCGGCCCCAAGAAGGCCACGCCGGCCTGGCTGTTCGTCCCCGCCCCGACCGCGAAGCCCGTGTGCATCTGCCCGAGCGGCCGCGGCGACTGCACCAGCTGGCCGTCTTCGTCGAACGCCACGAGGTACACGTTGTACGGGTTCGGGTTCGTTCCGGAGACGACCATGACGTAGCGGCTCCCGTCGAAGGTCAGCGAGTCGATGCGCTGCGTCGACAACCCGGGCACGTAGTGGAGCAGGGGGCCGCCCACGAGGCTGCCCAGCGCGGCGTCGTACAGCACCATGCGGATCGGCAGATCGCCCCCAGTGATGGTGCCAATGGGCGCGTTGCTCCAAGCGAAGAGCACCGTCCGACTGCCCACCGCGACCCGAGGTGAGGCCAACGAGGCAGACGCGGAGTTGAACAGCGCGTTGTACGAGGCGGGATCCGGCGTCAGCGGGTACACCTCCCGCGTAGGAGTCAGGGCCCCGGTCGGGCTGATGGTCCGGAACTTCAGCGCGAAGGGCGTCCCTGGCGGCCCGAGATCGTCCCACCAGGTGACGACCCACCGCGCGAGGCTGGCGCTGTACGCCGCGCCGCCGCGGTCCATGTGCGCCCCGCGGGTATAGCCGTTCGGCATGTCGATGAACTCGCGACAGAAGGGCTCGGTCAGCGTCGCGACCGGGGCCGAGACGACCGTCCCCAGCGTCGAATCGGCCAGCACCGCCGCCGACTCGCTCGTCGCGGATTCGGTGCCACTCACGCAGCAGGTCGACTGAATGCTCGTGCGGGACGACACGAAGCCGGTGGCCAACACCTGGCTGCCGTTGCTGAAGACCTGGGGCCGCGCCGCCTGCTTGCCCCAGCCGAACGTCGACCCGCCGCAGTTGGTCCAGCTCGTCGTCGACTGCCGCAGCGCCACGGGCCCCGTCACCACGTCCAAGTTCGGCGTGCTCAGCCGGTAGGCCGCGAGCATGCCGGTGATGCCGTACGACGCCGTCACGGCGATGACGTCGGCCCCCGCGCGCACGGCATGCGGCGGACCGCCGAAGCGAGTGAAGGCGCCGCCGGTGGCGCTGACGGTGCCGCGCGCGCCGACGCGCTCGCGCCAGAGCAGCTCGTCCATGTTTCCGTTGCAGTTGTTGTCCTTCCAGTCGCAGACCTCCGTGGCGCCGGGGAAGACCGTCGGATCGGAGTCGTCGCAGTCGTCGCCACGCCCGCCGTCGGCGCTCACGCCGAGGCACGTGGTCGGGTAGCGGCCGTCGCCGTCGGCGTCGATCGCCTGCGACTGGTACGCGCAGGTCCGCAGCGTCGAGTTGCACACGTCGAGCGTGCAGGGGTTGCCGTCGTGGCAGGGGTTGAAGCCGGCGACGCAGCGGTTGGCGCGGCAGGCCTCGGTGCCGTTGCAGAAGTCGTTGTCCAGGCACTGCACGTCGGCCACACACGCGCCGCCGAGCGGAACGAAGCCGCCGTCGCTGCCCGCATCGACCGGGCCTGCGTCGGGCGGAACGAAGCAGGCGCTCGCCAGCGCGCAGCGGTTCTGCCGACAGCACTGCCCCTGCCCCGTCAAGCAGTCGCGATCTTCGGCGCACTGGTACACGCAGACGCCCGTCGGACCACAGACGAGCCCGAAGCCGGCGCAGGTCGAATCGACGGCGCAGGGCGTGCCCCACCCGGGTGGAATGCCGCCGTCCCCCCCGGGCACCGGGGGAAGACAGCGGTTGCCCAAGCAGACCGCGCCCGAAGGGCAGTCGACGGACGTCAGGCACTCCGCGACGCAGGCCCCAGCGACGCACCGCTGCCCGGCCAAGCACTGGCTGTTGAACTGGCAGGGGGCGCCCGCGTCCGCCGCGACGCAGCGATCGACCTGGCAGGCGTAGCCCAGCGGGCAGTCGCGGCTGTCCTGGCACTCGGGCACGCAGCGGCCCTGCGCGGAGCAGCGCTGTCCGAGCTGGCACTGGCTGTTGAGCGTGCACGCCGTGCCAGCATCGAGCGCGACGCACCGCTGCGCCTGGCACATGAAACCGCTGACGCAGTCCCGGCTATCGAGGCACTCGGGAATGCAGATGCCCTGCGCGGAGCAGCGCAGCCCCGCCGCACACTGGCTGGTGTACGTGCACCGAGCCCCCGCGTCCGCCGAGCCGGCATCGGCGGGCGCGGCCTGCACGCAGGCGCGAAAGGCGTTGCAGACGAAGCCCTGCGGGCAGTCCACCGTCTGCAGACACTCCGGCACGCAGAGGCCCAGCGGAGAGCAGCGCTCGCCGACGGCGCACTGGCTGTTGTACGCGCAGCGCGTCAGCCCGCTCCCCGCATCCACTGCGGCGACGACACACCGGCCGTCCGGCAGCTGGCAGCTGAAGCCCGCGGCGCACTCGTTGTCGCCGACACACTCGCGCACGCAGCGCTGGGCCTCACAGCGCTTGCCGACTTGGCAGTCCGACGTGTACCGGCACTCGAGCGCGCCGGCGTCCGGGGGCGACACGCAGCTGCCGCGCTGGCACGTGAAGCCGACGCCTCCGGTGACGCAGTCGCGGTCGCTGCGACATTCCTCACCACAGAAGCCGCTGACGCAGCGCAGCCCGTCGGCGCAGTCCGAGGACAGCCGGCAGACGGCGGCCAAGCCCCCCTGCGGCGCGCAAGCGCCCTGCGGCAACAGGCACACCCGCCCGCCACAGTCTCGCGGCGTCTTGCACTCCGGACCGCAGGTCCCCGACAGGCACACCAAGCTGCTCCCGGCGTCGGCGCCGCAGTCGCTGTTCAGCACGCAGGTCGCGCTGCTCATTCCTCCCACGCACTGGCCGTCGGCCGTGCAGCTTTGCCCAGAGACCGGACAGTCGCGTGCGTCCACGCACTGCCGGGTGCACCGGCCGTTGGCGCAGACCTGGAACTCCCCCGCGTCGGTCGGGCAGTCGCTGGTGAGCCGACACGATCCACGGGGCGCCGGGAAGCCACCGTCCAGCCCGAGCTTGCTCCTCCACGCACACTGGCCGGCCACGCACACCTGGCCGTCGGCGCAGTCGCTCGACACGTCACACCGCGCGCGGCACTGCGTGTCGGCGCCGCCGCAGACCTGCGCCACCGGGCAGCGCTGCCCGCCTTCACACGAAGCCAGGTTGCAGACGAGCTGCGGGGGATCGCCCGTGAGCTGGCATTCCTGCTTGTCGGGACAGTCGCGCTCATTCGCGCACGGCTGGTGGCAGCGGCGGAACACACAGACCAGCGGCTCGGCGCAGTCCGAGTTGAGCAGGCAGCCCTCGGACAGTGTGGACAGCTTGGTGGTGTCGCGGCTCGCACACCCGGCCAACACGATGCAACACGAGACCAACGCAACGGCTCGGACCATCGACCCCTCCCCTGAAAAGAGAACGGCGGAGCATGGGACAGCTCGCGCGCGAAGACCACCTCGGCGACGAAGGCACGCGGCAGGGCTGCGCCCGCGGTCAAGCCTTGGGCGGCAGGAGCCACGCTTCGAGCTCTCGAGCGACATGCTTGAGCTCCGGGCGGTTCCGGCTGCCGGGGTCTTCCTCCGCCAGCACCGCCAGGACGTCGACCAGATCCGCCCCAAGGGCTCGATCGTCTGCCGCCTGCGCCGCCTCGAGCACCCGCACGAGGAGCGGCGCCACGTCGTCGAAGGCCTCCAGGCGCTTGAGCTCGCTGACGATCGCGAAGCGACGGTAGCGGTCCTCCGGCAGCGGATTGGCGAAGGCCTTGAGCTGGCCGAGCGCTTCTTCACGCTGCCCCCGCGCCGCGAGCACTGCTACCCGAGCCAGCCCGGCGCGCACCGGCACCAGCGCCTCTTCGATCGCCGCGAGCCGATCGGCCAACGCGTCGTGCTTGGCCCGCGCCAGCTCCGTCGCCAGCGACTCGAGCTCGTCGGACAAGTCGGGCCCCAGCGCGAAGAACACCTCGGCGAGGAAACGTGTCTGGGCCTCACCGTCAGGCAGGCTCGGGAGGTACGCCTCGACCACGCGGAGCCGCGCGTCCAGGAAGCCGTCCGGGGTGTTGTCCAGCAGGCTGCCCGCGCTGCGAATCAAGTTGACCAGCGCGAGCGCCACATCCGTCGGGGCGATCTGCCCTGGGCACCAGCGCCGCCACAGCTCCTCGGCCGCCGCGGCGGGGAAGTGCGCGAACTGCCCGGTGCCCTTCCACGAGCGGTGCCACGCCTGCGCCAGGTCCAGCGGGTAGTGCGACTTGGCCAGGAGCACGAAGCCCGGCTCGTCCAGCAGCACCCCGTAGTGCGCCAGTGTCCCGACGATGGCGTCGGTCGAATAGGTGTCGATGCCCTTCGTCGCCCACTGCTTGTCTACCTTGGCCCCGCTCATGTCCTCTCCTCCACCGGCTCGCGCCGTGCCGCTCTTTCTAGAACGCGCCGTGCCGCCCGGCGCCGGCCTGAAACGCCTGCGCCCCGACCGTCCCTTCGCGCTCGAGCGCGTTGAGGCCCCCTTCCAGCTCACGCCGCAGGGCTTCGGGCAGCGCGTGGGCGTGCTGGCTGAGCGCCGACGCGCGATCGGCTCGGAGGCAGGCCTGGGGGAACGCGGCGATGGTGGCGGCGAGCGCTTCGGCCTGCGCGCGCGCCTCGCCCGTGGGCACGACGCGGTTGACCAGGCCCATGCCCAGCGCTTCGCCCGCGCCCACGGCGCGGCCGGTGAGGATGAGATCGAGCGCGCGGGACAGGCCGATGAGGCGAGGCAGCCGCACGGTGCCGCCGTCGATCAACGGCACGCCCCAGCGCCGGCAGAACACGCCCAGCACCGCGTCCGCTTCGGCCACGCGGAGATCACACCAGCACGCCAGCTCGAGCCCACCGGCGACGGCGTGCCCGGCGATCGCGGCGATCACCGGCTTGCTCAGCACCAGCCGAGAAGGACCCATGGGCCCGTCGCCCAGCGCGTCGACGCGGTTCTGCCGCTCGCTGCCCATGGCCTTGAGATCCGCGCCTGCGCAGAACGTGCCCCCTTCGCCCCAGAACACCGCGACGGCGGCGCTCGGGTCTGCTTCGAAGTCGCGAAAGGCCTGCGCCAGGGCCTCCGCGGTGGGTCGGTCGACGGCGTTGCGCACAGCCGGGCGGCTCAAGATGACGGTGGTGACCGGCCCGTGCTTCTCGGCGCGAACGCTCATGCGCGACCTCTACCCTTCCCGTCTGGCGCAGAAAAGGCGTGCTACACGCCTGCGCCCGTGAGCGGCGAATTCGAAGCGCGACTCGAAGCGGCCCTGGCGCGGCGCGGTGCCTCACTCGTCGCGGTGTCGGCGCTGCACGGCGGCGCCTGCCAGGACAACTACCGCGTCGACGTCGTGGAAGCGGGAGCGCCCCGGCGCCTGGCGCTGCGCTCCGACGCGAGCGGCAGCCTGCCCGGCAGCCTCCGACGACACGAAGAGTACGCCGTCGTGCAAGCCGCGGTCGGTGCCGGCGTGAAGACCCCGTCCGCGCGCTGGCTCGAGGCCGATCTCGTCCGTCCGGGTGCACACGCGTACTTCATGGACTGGGCCCCGGGGGAAGCGCTGGGGCGCCGCGTCGTGCGCAACCCCGAGCTCGCTGCCGCGCGGGAACGGCTGCCGGACCAGCTCGCGCAGAGCCTGGCGCGCCTCCACACGGTGACGCCGGCGACCCACGCGGAGCTCCCGTTGCCCGCGCCGAGCCAAGCGCCGTCCCTCGTCGCGCTCCAGACGCTGCGCACCATGCTGGCCCGGCAACCCGCCAGAGTGCCGGGCCTCGAGTACTGCCTGGCGTGGCTCGCTGAGCACGCGCCCATCGACGAGCCGACGGTGCTGGTGCACGGCGACTTCCGCACCGGGAAC
>JALHOS010000307.1 GCA_022842905.1 Myxococcaceae bacterium
CTGGCGGCGGCGGAGCGGCTGGTGGCGGCGGAGCGGCTGGTGGCGGCGGAACGGCCGGGGGCGGCGGAACCGCTGGCGGCGGAGGAGCGGCTGGTGGCGGCGGAACGGCTGGCGCAGGCGGAACGGCTGGCGGTGGCGGCACCGCCGGCGGAGGCATGGCAGGTAGCGGCGGCGCAGGTCCCGACGCAGGACCTCGCTTCGCGACGACGGATCCAACACTCGAGTCCTTCGGCTGGCAGTGGGTCGAGCCGCTCCCCTCGGGCCGTCAGCTCACCAACGGCTTCTTCTTTCCCGACGGCACGGCGCTCTTCGTCACGACACCCGGGCTCTCCTCCTTCGACGGTTCGACGGTTCGGCTCGTCGACGTCGGCGTTGCCGACCTGCCCGTCATCGACATCTGGGGCGCGAGCGCAGCCGACGTCTGGGTGGTGGGCAGCTCGGGACTCATCGGCCGCATTCGCAACGGCGTGTTGACGTCGTTGTCTGGGCCCGCTCCGGGCGGCCCGATGTACGCGGGCGTGTACGGCCTTTCGAATGGGCAGGTCTTCATCGTGGGGCAACAGGCGGCGAAGCTGTGGACCGGCTCGGCGCTGGTGGACCTTCCGTTGCCGACCGGCGGGTTCCGGTTGATCGACGTGTTCAGCCCCGACGGCGTCACGCTCTTCGCCGTCGCCACCAACTTCCAGCTGCCCCAGCGGTGGCGGGTGTTGCGGTGGAACGGCACGAGCTGGGACGAAGTCCTCACCAGCGACGGCACCGCGCGCATGCTGCACGGGCAGAGCGCGCAGCGGCTGTGGGCGATCGCCGGGTTTGGGCTCTGGCGCTTCGACGGCACCGTCACGCAGCTCGACGCCGGGACCGGACCGGTGGACGCGGGGCTCTGGCGCTTTCCCACCGGCAACTTCTCCGGCAACCCGGGCGCGGTCTTCACCTTCGCGAGCGCCGACGGAGGTGAGCGCGTCTTCGTCGCCGGCGACGGCTTCTTGGAAGCGAACTCCAACGACACCTGGACCCGCGTGCTGCCGTATTCCTCGCAGCAGCACGACCTGACCTGGGTTGGCGGCCCACCCACCGGCCCCGCCTACGCGGCGCTCAACGCGAGCCTCTTCCGCTGGGACGCTGGCGGAGTCGACGTCGTGCGCAGCCCCTACCGCTTGCCGTCCAGCCTCACGTCGTCGTTCTTCCCCTTCCAGGCCCCGCTCATTCACGCGGTGGACGACGAGACGGTCTGGTTGTTCCCGTCCAACTTCAGCCGGCCCCGCGCCTTCAACGTGCAAGACGGCGGCTCGAGCGAGCTGTTCTCGCCGCTCGAAGTCAGCGCCCTCGCCTGCCCGCAGCCGACCGTCTGTGTCGTCGGCACGCCCAGCGGCGCCCTCGGCGTGTTCGATGGGGGCAGCTTCCGACAAGACGGCACGACGTCGGGTCGCGTCACCAAGCTCGCGCTGCAGCGCGACGGCGGGGCGATCGCCATCACCGAGCAGGGAGCCCTCGCGCGCTGGACGGGCGCCGTCACCTCGCTCCCGCTCCCCGGGGGCGTCACGGCTGGTTTTCGCGTGCTGCGCGACGTGAGCGTGAGCGCGAGCGACACCGTGTATCTGGCGGCGCAGACTGCGGGGTCCTCGTCCAGCCTCTTCCGCTCGACTGATGCGGGGTGGGTGGCCATGGGGCCGCTGGCCGATGCGGGCTGGCCGTTCTCGCTCGAGACGGTGCTGGCGGTGGCGGACGACGACGTGCTGGTCGGCGCGTCGAATCAGTTTGCGCGGTGGAACGGCGCGTCGTGGACCGTGACGAACGCCGGCGCGGGGCTGTCGTTGACGGGGTTCGAGCGCGTCGGCGGGCGAATCTACGCACGGCAAGGAGGCCGGCTCCTGTCGCTGAGCGACGCGGGCGTGTGGAGTCCCGCAGGACCGCTCCGCCTGACGGCTTCGAGCCTGAGCGAGAGCCCGACGTGGCTCTACTTCTCGCCGGCGAACGAGGCGGGGTTGCTGCGCCGAGCGAAGTAGCCGTCGTCAGGCTGCTTCGGCGGTCCAGCCACCGAATCGGTCTCGAGCCCTCCTGTGGCGAGCCACCCTGCGGACAGTCGTCGGCCCGCTCGATGCGCCTCACGTCGTCGAGCTCGCGTGTGGACTCAGCCGCGGGGAGGCCGTTGCCCGCGCGGGGTGAGCAGCGTCCTCCACCGGCCCTCGAGGCAGTTGCATGTGCGCAGGCTGCGCATGCGACGGCGAGCCTGGTTCGGCGTAACCTTCGCGTGGCCGACCGTCTGCCGCCGAGGTCTCCCGTGCGCTTGCCCCGTCCTCTCCGCCTCTTCGTGTGGTGCTGCGTCGCCGCGTGCGGCGGGGCGCTGTCGAGCTGCAGTCCACCCGTCAGCGCCAACAACACCGCGCTGGTGACGGTCCGCGCGCCCAGCGACTTCGCGTCGAAGTGTGTGCTGGTGCGCGCGCAGCGCGACGGAGGCCCCGAGCGGCTGTCTCGTCCGCAGCCGTTCGGCTCGCCAGACGCGTCCGTGACCATCGCGCTGGTGGGTGCGACCGGGGAGGTCGCCAGCGTCAACGTGCAGGGGTACTCCGACGCGACCTGCACGACCGTCGTCGACGAGACGGCCCGCGGCGTCGCGCAGGTGCCAGGCACGCTGACGTTGTGGCTCAAGCGCCCCGACCGTGACGGGGGCGGGTCGGACGATGGAGGTGCGAACGATGCGGGGCTCGACGCGGGGCTCGATGCAGGAGTCGACGCTGGCTTCGACGCCGGCTCCGACGCCGGACCAGTGGACGCGGGAGCCGATGCGGGCTTCCCAGACGCGGGGACGGACGCGGGCGTCGATGCGGGGCGCCCCGACGCTGGAGTGGACCAAGACGGCGACGGCAGCCCATTCGGCGTCGACTGCAACGACCGGGATCCACAAGTGCGCCCCGGCCTCACCGAGGTCTGCTTCGATCGGAAGGACAACAACTGCGATGCGGGAATCGACTGCGCGGATCCCCAGTGTGGCGCCAACGCACCCTGTGGGGCTGGGGACGGAACGGGCGCCGTGTGCAGCAGCGGGTCGAATCGCACCTGCATCGAGACGGACTGCGCCGACGGGAAAGACAACGACGGTGACGGGGGGTCGGCCGGCGCTGACTGTCAGGACAGCGACTGCAACATGCGCCCGTGCAACGACAGACTCGATTGCACCCAAGCAGAGACGTGCTCACAGGGCGCCTGTACCCCCCCCGCCTTGCTCCGCTGCGGTCCCACCAACGACGCAGGCTGCCTCGCCAACTGCCGCAACGACGCGGGCACCGCCTGCGTTCCGACGCCACTCACGGCGTCCTGCACGTCGAACAACCGCTGCCTGACCAACACCAGCTGCCAGGCCGATGGCGGCTGCGGCGGGACAGCCGTCACCTGCACACCCCAAGTCTGCATGGACGTGCGCTGCGACCCTGACGCGGGCTGCGTCTCCACGCCGCACCCACGCTACCGGGCGTGCACGGGGGGCTCCTGCGACGGTGACGGAGGCTGCATTCCGAACGGCTTCCTCACGCCCCCGTCGAACGTCGACGAGAGCAGGTTGACCTTCGCGACGATTCCAGGGAACCCGGGCATTGGCGGCAGCTGCAACGCGGTGCTGTCGACGGCGGGTCCCAAGTTGAGCGTGGTGTCCAGCAGCAGCTGCACCGACCAGCGGTTCATCGCCGCGCTCGACGCGTCCGTCGTCGTGCCGCAGCTGACGACGGGCTTCGAAGTCATGGTGGTGCCGCTGGCGAGCACGTTCAAGATCGAGAACGGCGCTTCGTTGCGCTTCGTCGGCCCGCGGCCCGTGGTGTTCGTGGTTCGCGGCGACTTCGACTTGGACGGCACCCTGAGCGTCGAGTCGGACGGTCCGGACGCTGGCGCTGGCGCTGGGCCTTGCACCGTCGGGGTTGGGCGTTCGATGACTGACGGCGGCGCGCCGGGCTCGGGCGGTGGGGCCTTCGGCGCGAACGGCGGGTGGGGAAGCAGCGACGGTGTGGCGTTCACCCCGGGCGGTGCCGCCGAGGGTGACCCGACGCTCGTGCCCCTGCGTGGTGGCTGCGCGGGCGGGGAAGTCATCGAGAACACCACTGTCACGCGGCCAGGTCAGGGCGGAGGCGCGCTCCAGATCAGCGTTTCGGGAACGCTGAGCATCGACGGACCGCTGAACGCGGGCGGTGGCGGCGGGCGCCGAGGAGTCGCCACGAACGTGCCTGGCTCCGGTGGCGGCAGTGGCGGTGGCATCCTCCTCGAGGCGGCGACGGTCGACCTCCGCTCCAACGGCTCGCTCACCGCGAATGGCGGCGGCGGCGGGCAGGGTCGCTTCTCCGCAGGCAACGGATTCCCCCAGGAAGGCTCGAACGGCGGGCGCACGACGTCACCCGCGTCGGGTGGAGACGACTCGGATCACGAGGGCGACTACGGCGGAAACGGCGGGGCGCGGAACAGTGCGGCAGGCAACGGCCAAGACTCCGACCGGAGCGGAAGCAGCATTGGAGGCGGAGGCGGCGGGAGCGTCGGGCGAATTCGCATCAACGCGACGACCTGCACGAACGCGAGCTCCGACGTCTCGCCGCAGCCTGACTCGGCCACGAGCGCCTGTCGGTTCTGATCTCCGCCGGTCGCGCCCGTGAGTGGCATGAGCTGCCCCAACGCCATCGCGCCTTGCCGCTCGCGCCCCGCCGCAACCCGGCACGCCGCGCCGCGACAACCCACGCGGTGGCTCCGCTCCCACTGCTGTTCGCCCTCGCTTTCGCACAACCTGAGAACTCGCAAGGCGAGCGCGCCTGGCGAGTCCCTTGCGTGCCGGAGCCTGAGTCCGCGCCGTGGCGTGCGCTGTCCAGCGGCCTCGTCCTGGCCGAGCCGCGGGGCGCTGCTTGGCGGCTGACCGTTTCGCTCCCCGACGGCACGCAGCGACAGCTGGACACGTCCACCTGTGAGGCCGCGGCGCGAGCGGCGCACCTCGTCCTCCGGCTCAGCGGCCCCCCACCTTCGTCGCCGCCGCCGCTCGTCGAAGCCAGGGCGCGGCCCGTCACCCCGGCGCCGGCTCCACGCTGGACGCTGGCCGCCGAAGTCAGCGCGAGCGCGCTTCAACACCCCGGCCTGACGCCCCGCTTGGGCGCCCGCGGCTGGCTCGAGCTCGAGGCGCTGCGGCTGAGCGTCGCGGTGTCCGCTGGCGTCCCTGCCGACTACCCCACGGTCTCCAGCGAGCTGCGCTTCGTCGCGCACCCCGTCATCACCGCCGAGGTGACAGGCTGCGCCGTCGGCCAACTCGGGCCGATCAGCCTCGGCCCGTGTGTGCTCGGCAGCGTCGGCGCGCTGAGCTTGACGGGCCAGGGCTTCACCGGCGCGCGGAGCACGACCGTCGCCGTCGCCTACGCCGGAGTCGATCTGCTCGTCTGGCTTCCACTCGGGCGGCGCCTGCTCCTCGCGGCGAAGGGCGGGCCACGGCTTGGGCTCGTCCAACCTGACACCCAACTTGGCGGAACGACGGTGTTTCGACCCGGCCATTGGTCGGCGGAGCTCGGGCTCGACGTGGGGTACCGCTTCTGAGCCGCAACGGAAACGCCGCCCTGCGGCCACTCACGTTCGACATGCAGGCGGCTTTGCCTCACCCGACGACTGTCGCCGCGGCGCCCGCCTTCGCGGACGTGTACGACGCGCACGTCGACCGCGTCTGGAGACTGCTGGCGCGCCTGGGGGTGCCCGAAGCGCAGCTCGAAGACGCCGTGCAAGACGTCTTCATCATCGCCCACCGCAAGCTGGCCACGTTCCGTGGTGAAGCGCAGCTGTCCAGCTGGCTGTCCGGCATCGCCGTGCGGGTGGCGAAGGACGTTCGCCGAGCACTGGGTCGTCGCGGGCCGCACCAGAGCCTCGACGCCGCCGACGCCGGGGCGACCACCGCCGCCGGCCCGGACGAGCTGACGGCGCAGCGCCAGGCGTTGGCCCAGGTGCTCGCGCTGCTGGACCAACTCGACGAGCCGCTGCGCGAAGTCTTCGTCTTGGTCGAGCTGGACGGGCTCAGCGCCCCGGAGGTCTCTCGGCTGCTCGACGTCAACGTGAACACCGTCTCGACGCGCCTGCGGACCGCGCGGCTGCGCTTCAACACGCTGGTGGAGTCGCTGGGTGAAGGAGCCGAGCCATGAGCGAGCTCTCCCCAAAGGCCAAGGCCCTCCTGCAGCACAGCCGACTGGCTGGAGGACCGACGAGCGCGCAGCGCCGGGCCATGCGCGACGCGGTGGTGGCGGGCGCGGCGACCGGCCTCACGGCGGGCGTGCTGGCGAAGTCCGCGGCCTCGGCGAGCGCGTCTCCCTCGACGGCAGCGGCAACGGCGTCCGTCGTCGGCGGAGGGACGGTGCTCAAGCTCGTCATCCTCGGCGTGTCGGCGAGCGTCGTGGGGGCGGGCGCGACGTTCTCGGTCGTCCGCGCGAGCAGGCAGTCCGCGCCGAGCACCGCGGTCGCTGGGCCTGCGGTGAGCCCGGCGCGCGCGTCGGACTTCAGTCCGCCGAAGGTGCAACCGCTGCCTGCGCTCCCGGCCCCGTCGCGGGAAGTCGCGTCGGCGCCGCTCGAAGCGGTTGAAGCACAGCCGGAGCTCGGGCCTGCGGCGCCTGCGCCGGACGTCCATCTTCCGCGGCTGCAGCCGCCGCCTGCGCTCGCACCGCCGTCGAGGGAAGCCGGGTCGACGTCGGTCGAAGCGGTCGAAGCGAAACCGGAGCGCAGGTCCGCGGCGCATCTGCCCGACCTGAATGCGGCGCGGATGCCCGAATCAAGAGCGCCGAGACTGCAGCCGCTGCCTGCGCTCGCGCCGACATCGCGGGAAGTCGCGTCGGCGCGGATCGACGTGGTCCAAGCGCAGGCGGAGCGCGGGGCAACGGCACGCGCAGGAAGGCAAGCGGGCGCGGCGACGGTGACTGCTGATCCGGAGGGTGTCGCTGCGAGCGCTGGCCTTGCGACGAGCGCGCCCCCGGCGGCGCAGCAGCGACCGACCGCTCCCTCAGGTACGGCGCCCCCGACGAACGCGCGCGCGCGCGAGCCACTCGGCGCCAAGACGTCCTCGCCCATCACTGCCCAGCCCCACGCAGTCGAACGGGGACCAGCGCTCGAAACCCAGCGGGGCGCGCCGAGCCCACCGCAGGCCACCCCCGCGCTTCACGAGCGAGGCTCCCTCGAAGCCGAGCTCTCCGCCCTGGACGCCATCGCCACCGCGCTCGAAGCAGGGCACGCCGCCGACGCACGGGACGACGCGCAGCGCTTCCGCCGGCAGTTCCCGGACGCGGCGCTGCTCCCCGAAGCGCTCGTGCTCGAAGTGCTGGCACACTGTGCGCTGGGCGACGTGGACCAGGCGCGTGCGTTGGCGCAGTCGCTGCCGCCGCAGGCTGAGCGCACGCCGGCGGCCTCGCGGCTCAAGACGTCCTGCGTCGGGACACGGCCTGGGCGTTGAGCAACGCCAGTGGGGACGCGGCGGCCACCGGCACAGGCACATGCTCACAGAGCGCCGAGGCCCTCGTGCAGGACGTGCTGGCGCGCCGTGCGACGGGCGACGTCGTCGAAGCCGCGTGTGGTCTCCGCCCGAGACGTCGCGCGTCGCGCTGCGGCCCGTGAGCTGAGGGACGGCGTGAGAACGCGCCGACCGCTGATAAAGCAACGCGCGCACCGAGAGCCGAGCCCCTCGTGTGGGAAGCGTTGGGCCGACTCAACGAGGCCGCGTGTGGTCTGGGCTCGTGCGCTGAGCAACGGAGTCGGCGCGCACTGGCCACTTACTGTGCGCCATCCAAACCGAGGTTCGCCATGCGCGTCGCTCTGAACAGTCTGACCTTCACCGTGCTGCTCAGCGCGTGCTTCACGCCCGTCGACCTCGGTGGCCCGGACGGCGGCGGTCCTGACGGCGGCGGTGCTGACGGCGGCGGCTCCAGTGATGGAGGGCCTGCGCTGCAGCGCCAGCTCCCCGGCGTCGTGCTGGTGGTGGACCGCTCGGGGTCCCTCGCGTCGCCGGTCGATCCTTCCGACCCGCGGTGCCAACCCGGGTGTGGACCGGGCAACCCGTGCGCGGCGAGCTGCCCCACTCGGGCCAGTGAGCTGCGTGCCGGCCTCGACACGGCGCTCGCCGCCGCGACTGGGCGCCAGCGTTTCGGCCTCCTCCTGTTCCCTCACGTCAACGGAGGCTGCTTCCCGGCCGACAGCTTCGACGTGTCGCCGACGGTCCCTCCACACACGAGCGAGGCGACGTCAGCGCTGGGCCAGGCCACCACGGCGCGGCACGCGATCGCGAACTTCGTCGCCAACGGAGGAACCCCCACGGCGGCGACGCTGAGCTTCGCCCTCACCATTCCCCCGGAGGACGCCCGCACCGTCGTCGTCGTGTCCGACGGCGTGCCCAACTGCAACGACCAGAACCCGAACAACACCTGCGCCGGCGCCAACCCAGCGTGTCAGTGCACGCTGGGGCCGCTGTCCGCCTGCCAGAACGCCGGCTCGATGGCATTCCAGCCGTGCTCCCACGGCTGTCTGGACGTGCTGGGCGTCACGAGCGCCGCCGCACAGTTCGTCCAGCGCGGCCAGCGTGTCTTCTTCATCTTGCTCGGGGCGGACTTGGGCGCGGACCTGGCGCAGCGCTCGTACGACGAGTTCGCGCGCGCCGGCGGCACCACAATCACCTGCGCCAACGGGACGGACGCCGAGTGTCAGGGCCACGGCACCTGCGACCCGGCGAGCCGGACCTGCACGAGGTCTCACTACACGGTCCACTCCGCACAGCAGCTGAGCGCGGCGCTGAGCGCGGTGTTGCGACAGGCGCGGTGAGTCGGCGCGCAGGCGTTGGTCGTGGTCCCCGCGCGCGGCCTGGGCTTCACGGCACAGCGCGCCACGGCCAAGCACGTCGCTCGGCGCATCATTCGTCTCCCGGGCAGTTCTCAACGCGCCGCGACCGCGGTGTCGACGACCCACACCCGGCATGCGAACGCCCTCACACGACCGCCCACTGGAGTTGCCTTCCGCGCCGTCTCGTCCCTATCCACGGGTTCATGTGTCGCTTCCTGTTGGGAGTCCTCCTGCTCACGCTGAGCGGCTGCCGCGATTTCGGGGCGGATCTCGACGCCTGCGTCGCCTCCGGGCGGTGCACGGCTGACGAATTGGGCCAGGGTGACTCGGGGGTCGGTGGCGACATGGGCACTGGTGGCGCAGCAGGCTCTGGCGGTGCAGCGGGCTCTGGCGGTGCAGCGGGCTCTGGCGGTGCAGCAGGCACTGGCGGCGCAGCAGGCACTGGTGGCGCAGCAGGCACCGGCGGCGCAGCGGGCTCTGGCGGCACAGCGGGCTCTGGCGGTGCGGCGGGCTCTGGCGGCGCAGCAGGCACTGGCGGCG
>JALHOS010000308.1 GCA_022842905.1 Myxococcaceae bacterium
GCCGGCCCGGCCCGCACGCACGCCTGCGCCACGCAGCGGCCTTCGCCCTGACACGGGCTCGCCTCGGCGCACAGGAAGCCTTCGGGAGGCGTGCGAACCTCACACTGGCCGGCCAGGCAGACGCCGGCGCGCGTGCAGCTGCGCTCCGGGCCGCAGGGCAGCCCGTCGGCAGCGGGGACGAGGACACAGCCCGAGCGCGAGTCACAGCGACCGACCTGGCAGACGCCGTCGCCGGGACACGGGCCTCTGGGGCGCGACTGGCAGCCGCGCTCCGGGTGACAGCTGTCCTGGGTGCAGGCGTCGCCGTCGTCGCAAGTCAGAGGCACGCCGACGCAGCGCCCACCTCGGCAGCTCGCGTCAGTCGTGCACGCATCGGGGGCGGCGCAGGCGGCGCCCTCCGCGCGAGGGGTCTGCACGCAGCGCTCCTCCAAGGGGTCGAAGGCGGCCGTCGCGCAGGGCCCGGGCGGCGGGCACGTCGCAGGCACCGTCGCATGGCCGAGCAGCCTCAGCTCGAGCGCGGGCAGGTCCGCCACGTCAGCGGTGAGGGTCAGGGCGCCGTCGAGCGCCCCGGGCACCACCGGCAGGTAGCGGAGGACCAACTCGGTCTGTCCGGGGAGCAGCTCGAGGCTGGTTGAGATTACCTGGAGACCTTCGCCTCGGACCGCGACGCGCGCCGTGGCGCGGAAGCGGCTGTCATTGAAGACCCGCACCGTCAGCTCGCGACGCCCGCCGACCGGCACCGCACCGAAGTCGTGCGCAGTCGGCGCCAGGCGCAGCGACACCTGCCCGGCCGTGAGCTCTTCGGCGCGGCACGCCGCCACGACCATCAGGCACAGCAGCCACGCCCGCACGGCCATGAGCCTCCGATTCACAAACGACTCGGGCGCCCTTCCTCCCGTCGAGGAAGTGGCGCCCGAAGCCCAAGCCACGCGGGGCTTTAGTCGATCAGTTGCACACGCCGGTCGTCGTGTTGCACGTCTCGAGAATGCTGCACACATCGCAGTCGCCGCCGCCGGCGATGGGGCCGCACAGCGTGAAGATGGTCAGGGACTGACCCACCGGCGAGCACTGGTTCAAGGCGTTGCAGCAGAAGCCGGCGTTGCAGCTCGGGCACGCGCCGCCGTCGCCCGTCGCCACCATGCCGCCGGAGCCGCCGAAGAGGCCAATGCCGCCGGAGCCACCGAAGAGGCCGATACCGCCGGTGCCCGCCGCGCCGCCCGTGCCGCCGGTGCCGCCGGTGCCGCCGATGCAGGTGCCGTTCATGGTGTTGCAGCTGGCGCTGCTGCCGCAGTCCGTGCAGGGCGAGCCCGAGTTGCCACACTGTGCCCGGTTCTGCGTCGCGAACTCCTTGCACATGGTGCCGCTGCAGCAGCCCGCCGCGCAGTTCGACGCCGAGCAGCCGGCGGTGTCCATGCAGACGCCGTTCATGCAGGCCTGGCCGCCGGGGCAGGTTTGGCACGCGTTGCCGGAGATGCCGCACAACATGGCCGTGTTCCCGGGCTGGCACGAGCCGGCCAGGTCCACGCAACCGGAGCAAGCGACGCAGGTGCCGCCGTCCGCTTCGCAGGTGGTGTTGCCGCCGCAGCTCACGCAGGCGCCGCCGCCCTTGCCACACGCGTTGCGGCGCTGGTTGCGGCTGCACACGCCGTTGGACTGGCAGCAGCCGTCACCGCAGTTGCTCGCGTTGCACACGCCGGCGTCCATGCCAGCCGAGCCGCCCGTGCCCGCTGAGCCACCGGTGCCCGCGGAGCCGCCGGAGCCGCCCGTGCCGCCGCCGCCGTCCGACGTCGTCATGCTGACGCAGCGCCCAGCGAAGCCTGGGTCCATGCCGCCGTCGCCGAGAATCTTCTGGCACGTCTGGCTCGTGCTGCACGCCGCGCACGCTTCACCGTTGGCGCCGCAGGACGACAGCGCACGCCCTTCACGGCAGCCGAAGCTGGGATCGCAGCAGCCCAAGCAGTTGTGCGAGCCGCAGGTGGTGGGCTTGGTGCCACAGGCAGGTGCGGCAGTTCCGATGAACGCCACGAACGCACCAAGCACCAGGGCGGACCAAACCGAGCGCGAAGAGGACGACCTTTCCATAGACGTAGTTCCTTCAGGGTGAAGCGAGGACACGCTCCCTGCGCCCGCGCTTGAACAGGGGTGGGGCTTTAGCGCAGCTCCCACCGGCCTCACAAGCGTCCGTGTCCTACATGGAAGGGGGTTGATCTCCTTTCCTCCTGCCGACACAGTGCGCCCGCTTTTCGCGCCTCGCGGCGCCTATGGGAGCAGGCGAACACCGTCTTGGCTACAGGAGAGTTCATGGTTTCGAACGCGTTGGTTCGGCTCGGCACGGTCCTCGGGCTGCTGGCCTTGTTCGGTGGGTGTGACTGCAGCGGCAGCGGGACCCGCTCGAAGCTCGCAGTGCTCAACGTGGAGTGGTTCGACGCGCAGGGAAACCAGCAGCGCGACCGCAACGCGATCTACGACTTCGGGACGGCGCTCATCGGCCAGCGGCGCGAGCTGACGCTGGTGGCGCGCAACGACGGCGAAGCGCTCATGACGCTCAGCGTGATCGAGCCCGTGTCCGGCGACGACGTGGCGCAGCCCGGAATTCGGGACATCGCCCTGGCGCCCTTCGAAATTCGCTTCGCGCAGGCCACCGTCGAGCCCGGCGCCAAGGTCGAGTTCCCCATGGCCTTCGAGCCCAAGCGCCTGAAGGGCAACTACGAGGCGGTGGTGAAGCTCGTCAGCGAAGGCACCCGCGAGGAAGACCGCGCGGCGAGCCTGACCCTCAAGGCCAAGGGTGAAGAGGGCAACTGCAACGTCCCCGACGTCATCGACTTCGGCAACGTCACGCTGGGCGAGACGTTCACCTACCCCATCGAGTTCGTGAACACGACGTCGGTGCCCGCCACCGCCAAGGTGGGCCCCATCACCGGGCCCGACGCCCCGTCGTTCTGGTTCGACGCGGACGCAGGCGTGCCGGGCGAGCTGCGCGTGGCTCCGGCGACGACCCACGTCGTCAACGTGTCGGTCACCGTCAGCGAGCGCCGCCTCTACACCGCGTCGGTGCTGCTGCAGGGGCTGGGCGAGTGCCCGAACAAGACGGTGCAGATCCGCGCCATGGGCAGCGACGACGTGCTGTCCTGGTCGCCGACCTCGCTGAACTTCGGCTTCGTGAACCCCAGCGACGAAGCAATACGCGAGGTCGTCTTCCACAACCCGTCCGGCGCGCCGGTGACGCTGACGAACATCGTCTCGTCGATGCCGCAGGACTTCTACCACGTGGTCCCCGCGACCCAGAACCAGGCCACCTTGACGATCGCCGGCGGCGGCGACACTCGCATGAAGGTGGCGTGCAGCCCGCAGGCGCTGGGCAGCCGCGTCGCGACGCTCACCTTCCGTACCCCGCTCATGCGGGTGCCGTCGGGCACCATCAACTTGAACTGCACCGGCGGCGGCCCGCGCATTCGGGTGACGCCGAGGCCGACGCTCGCGTTTGGGCGCGTGGGCTTCTTCCCGGGCTCGACCAACTTCAACGTGGCCCGCCGCATCACGGTGCAGAACGTGGGCTCCCGCGCGCTCCAGCCGGACGGCGGCGTCGACGTGAACAGCAACCTCCACCTGGGCAGCATTCGCATGGACGGCACGCCCGGAGAGATGCCGTACTTCGAGCTGACGCCGGGCATGAACCTGGACCCGTCCGAAGTGCAGCTGGCCCTGGCCAGCCCGTACAACTCGACGACGGGGCTCGAGGCGGTCGGCGGCCGCAACACCGTGGACCTGGCCCTGACGCTCACGCCCACGTCGGCGGGCCGGAAGACCGGAGAGCTCACCATCTTCTCGAACGACAGCACCGAGCCCCGAGTGACGTTGACCCTGAGCGCCGACGTGCAGGCGCTGCCGCCGTGCAACTACCGGGTGACGCCGCCGCAGGCGAACTTCGGGCTCGTTTCGCCGGGCACGCGCAAGGACCTGCCGATCACCATCACCAACCTGGGCACCCAGCCCAGCGAGGTCTGCTACCTGTCCGGAATCGACCTGCGCGCGGGCTCACACCCCGCGTACTCGATGGTCGGCGGTCCAATCGTCGAGCGAGAGCTCGCGGCGGGTGAGTCGATGACGGTGGTGGTGCGCGTCGAGCCGCCGGGGCCGGTGCCGACCAGCCTCACCACGCTCGCCGGAGAGCTCCAGTTCAACGCGACGTCGCCCACCAACCCGCAGGGCCGCGTGCAGCTGCAGACGTCGGTGGGCCCGTCCTGCCTGGTGGTGGCGCCGGATCCGCTCGACTTCGGCACGGTCAAGACGGGCTGCAACTCCGCCGCGCGTACCTTGAGCCTGTACAACAGCTGCTCGAACGACGTCTTCATTCAGGGCTTCTCGCTGCAGGCAGCCGGCGGCCAGCAGGTCGGCGGCCCCAACTGCCCGGGGCCCAACGCCTGCCCGGAGTTCCGCTTGGTGCAGACGCCTGCCATTCCCGCGGCGCCGGGCCTGCGCATCGCCCCCGCGGCCGCGCCGGTGACGTTCCAGGTGCGCTACTCCCCCATCGACGTCGGCTCCGACTCCGGCGCCATCGCCATCAGCGCGCTGCAGTCGGGCCAGCCCATCACCTACCTCGTGGGCCTGGCGGGGCGCTCGGACACGACGGGCATTCAGACCGACACGTTCCTCCAGGACATTCGCCCCAAGGCAGACGTGCTGCTGGTGGTCGACGACTCGGGCTCCATGTCCGACAAGCAGAACAACCTCTCGCAGAACTTCGCGGCGTTCATTCAGTACGCCCAGGCCGCGAACGTGGACTACCAAATCGGCGTCACCACCACGACGACGCAGGAAGACACGGTGTGCCTGCCGCAGCCGATCGGCTGCATCACCGCGGCGTCGGTGGCCTTCGGGGGCCGGCTGCGCCGCATTCCGGCCATGGGCACCCAGCCCGCGCTCGGCCCCATTCTCCGGCCGACGACGCCGAACATCGCCGCGGCGTTCCGCACCATGGTGCGCGTCGGCACCGACGGCTCCGGCACCGAGGAGGGCCTGGAGAACGCCACCCGGGCGCTGACGCCGCCCATCATCGCCAACGAGAACGCCGGCTTCGTCCGGCCGGACGCCAACCTGGCCGTCGTCGTCGTGACGGACGCGGGCGATCAGTCCGCGCAGGCCGTCAGCTACTACCAAAACCGCCTCATCAACGTGAAAGGCTTCGCGCGCCTGTCCATGTTCACGTTCAGCAACATCGGCCCGTACTTGAACCCTCCGCCCAACGCGAACGGCGGCTGTGAGTACGACGGCGGCGGCATCGCGCAGCGGTACGAAGACGTGGTGGTGGCGACGGGCGGTGTGAAGGCCGAGATCTGCAACACCAACTGGGCCTCGACGCTGCAGCGCCTGGGGCAGACCGCCTTCGGCGCGCGCACCCAGTTCTTCCTGAACAACCTGCCGGACACCGCCGCCATGGGCCAGCCGCTCGAAGTGAAGCTCGACGGCATGGTGCTGCCGGCCAGCGCGTGGATGTACGACTCCGCGTCGAACTCCATCAAGTTCACGTCGACGACGCGCCCGAGCCCGGGCCAGACGCTGACGGTGACCTACCCCATCGCCTGTCTGTGAGCGCCACGTCACCGTCGGTGGTGGTCCTGTTCGGCGGCAGCTCCAACGAGCGGCTCGTCTCCGTCGCCTCGGCGCAGAACGTGCTGCGGGTGTTGCCCGAAGCGCGCCCGGTGTTCCTGGCGCCCGACGGGGCCGTCTTCGAGGTGAGCGCCGAAGAGCTCGCTGCCCACCAAGACCCGTTTCAGCGCGCCTTCCAGCCGCGTGGGCCTTCGACTGCGGCGTCCCTCGACGCGCTGCTGGGCCAGGGGGCGCTGCGCGCAGCCGCGGTGCTCCTCGCGCTGCACGGCGGTGAAGGCGAAGACGGCCGGCTCCAGGCCAAGCTCGCCGCGGCGAAGGTCGCCTTCACGGGCAGTGACAGCGCCGCGAGCAGCCTGGCCTTCGACAAGGCCCAGGCGAAGGGCGCGGTGCAGCGAGCGGGCGGTCGGACAGCGGTTGGGGTCGAGCTGGCGCCGAGCACCGACGTGGCTGCGCTCGAAGGACGCCTTGGGGCGTTGTTGGCGGAGCACCCGCGGTGGGTGCTCAAGCCCGTGGCCGACGGTTCGTCGTTCGGCTTGGTGCACCTGACCGGCGCGGCCAAGGTCGGCGAGGCCGCGCGTACGGTGGCCGCCCTTCACACCCGCTACCTGGCCGAGCAGTTCGTCGTGGGGCGCGAGCTGACGGTGGGCGTAGCGGACTTCGCCGAGGGCACGCGGGCGCTGCCGGTATCGGAGGTGCGCTTCGCGCCGCACGCGGCCTTCGACTACGAGGGCAAGTACCTGGGCAAGGGCACCGAAGAGCTGACGCCGGCGCCGCTGGAGCCGAGTGAAGCCGCCGCGGCCCAGGCGCTCGGCGTGCTCGCCCACCGCGCGACGGGCTGCGCAGGCTACTCGCGCACGGACATGATGCTGACGGCAGCGGGGCCGGTCTTCCTGGAAATCAACACGCTGCCCGGGCTGACCCGCGCGTCCTTCATTCCGCAGCAGCTGGCCGCCGCGGGCCTGGACTTTCGGGCGTTCCTCGAGTGGCAGCTGGAGCTGGGGCGCCGCCGGGCTGCGAGTTCGCCGGCCTGAGGGCCCAAAGGGCGGATCGCGAGCGGGCTTACTGCCGCGCCTTCATCGCCTTCGCGTCGAGCGCGTACTTCTTGACCAGCCGCTCGATGCTCTTGCGGTGGAGGCCCGACTCTCGAGCGGCCCGGCTGATGTTGCCGTCGCAGCGCTTGAGCACCTGCGAGATGTACTCTCGCTCGAAGCTCTCCAGCAGCTGCTCCTTGGCGTCCTTGAAGGACAGGTGCTCGTTGAAGGGCAGCGGCTGCTCCTTCTGCTGGCCCTGCACGCGCGGCGGGAGGTGCACGACGTCGATGTCCTCGCCGTCGCTGAACGTGAGGATGTGCGAGACCACGTTCATCAGCTCGCGGATGTTGCCCGGCCACGAGTAGGCCATGAGCATGGACGTGGCCGCGGGGGTCAGCTTCTTGCGCCCGTGCCGCGCGACGGTCTCGGGATCGCCCAGCGCCTTGCGGATGATGTGGGGAATGTCCTCGCGCCGCTGTCGCAGCGCCGGCAGCTGAATGTTGATGACGGACAGGCGGAAGTAGAGGTCTTCGCGGAAGTTCCCCGCTTGGATCTCCTTGACGAGGTCTCGGTTCGTCGCGGCGATGACGCGGACGTCGACTTCGATGACCTCGTTGCCGCCGACGCGACGGACCTCGCGGTTCTCGAGCACGCGCAGCAGCTTGGGCTGGAGGTCGAGCCGGAGCTCACCGAGCTCGTCGAGGAAGATCGTCCCGCCATGGGCACGTTCGAAGGCCCCGGGCCGCGACGCCACCGCTCCGGTGAACGCGCCCTTCTCGTGCCCGAAGAGCTCCGACTCGATGAGGTTGGGCGGAATGGCGCCGCAGTCGAGCACCACCATGGGCCCCCGCCGGCGGCCGGACAGCTCGTGCACCGCGCGCGCGACCAGCTCCTTGCCCGTGCCCGTCTCACCCTGGACGATCACCGACACGTCCATGGGGGCGATCTTCCGAATGAGGCCGAAGATCTGCCGCATCTTCACCGACTGGCCGACCATGCCGGCCAGCTCCCCTTCGCGGTCCGGCTCGACGGTGACCTCTTCGTCGATGGGCGCGAACGTGAGCACCGACTGACCCGCGCGAATCTGGCTGCCCTGCGAGAGGTACGCCCGCTCGACGCGGCGACCGTCGAGCCAGGTGCCGTTCGTGGAGTTGAGGTCGATCAGCAGGTAGCCGCGCTCGGTGTACTGAATTTCGAAGTGGTGTCGGCTGGCGGTGCGGTCCTCGGCCAGCACCAGATCGTTCGAAGAGTGGGCGCCGACGCGCAGGCGTTCCTTGTCGCTGACGAGCTCTCGGCCGGTATCTGGCCCGCCGGTGACCGCCGCGCGGCACTTGCGCACCTTGAGCGTCGTGCGGTTCTCGACGACCAGCGTGTGCGTGGCGGTGAGGTGGTGCTCTTCGAGTGGATCGAACTGCTGCCCTTCGCCGGGGCTGGTGAGGATCTCGTCCTGAACGCTGTCTTTCGGACTGGTCGACGTCACGTCGCGAACGACGCTACCAGACGCGCGTGGTACCGTGCCGCTCAATTCCATGAAGCCAGAGCGGCGACCGCGGCTGGGAATTCTGTCGCGACGACGCGGGCTGTACTCGACCCAGCGGCTCGTCGAGGCCACCCGCGCCGAGGGTGCGCAGCCGGTGGTGCTCGACACACTGGAGTGTACGCTCGTCGTCGGCGCGAGCGAGTCGAAGCTGCTGTACCGCGGCGCGCAGGTGCAGGCGCTGACGGCCGTCATCCCGCGCATCGGCGCGTCGATCACCAGCTACGGCATCGCCGTCGTCAATCACCTCGAAGGCATGGGCGTGCGCGTGGTGAACGCCGGCGCGGCCCTGGCCAAGAGCCGCGACAAGGTCCGCTGCCTGCAACTCCTCGCGCAAGGTGGGATCGACGTGCCGCGCACGGCCATGGTGCCCCGGCAGCGCCGCGGGTTGCGGCGCGTGGTCGAAGAGCTCGGAGGGCTCCCCTGCATCATCAAGCTGCTCAAGGGCACGCAGGGCGTCGGCGTCATGATCGCCAACACCCACGCCGAGCTGGAAACGTTCGTCCGCACGTTCGCTCAGCTCGGCCAGGAAGTGTGCGTGCAGGAGTTCATCGCCGAGTCGGTGGGCCGCGACATTCGCGCGGTGGTCGTCGGTGACCGCGTCGTCGGGGCCATGCGGCGCACCGCCCAGGCCGGGGAGTTCCGTTCCAACCTCCACCGCGGCGGGCGCGGCGAGCGAATTGAGCTCCCCGAGGCGTACGAGCGAGCGGCCGTGGAGTCAGCGCGCCTCATCGGCCTCGAGGTGTGTGGCGTGGACATGCTCGAAGGCAAGACGGGCCCCAAGGTGATGGAGCTCAACTCGAGCCCCGGCTTCGAGGGCATCGAGCAGGCCACGGGCGAAGACGTGGCGGCCGCAGTGGTGCGGCACGCGCTCAGCCGAGGGGGCTGAGCCCTCTGCCGCGCCTGGCGGAGGCAATGTCCGGCTGGCACGCCCCTGCCGACTGAAGGCGAGCAGTCCACGGCCAGCGAACCGCGCACGGCGCGCCACCGCGGCACGGCCGGCGAACCGCGCACGGCGCGCCACCGCATCACGCCCGGCGAACCGCAGCACGGCCGCTACCGCAGCACGGCCGCTACCGCAGCACGGCCGCTACCGCAGCACGGCCGCTACCGCAGCACGGCCGCTACCGCAGCACGGCCGCTACCGCAGCACGGCCGCTACCGAAGA
>JALHOS010000309.1 GCA_022842905.1 Myxococcaceae bacterium
CTCCCCGCTGTTCCGCCGCTCCCCGCTGTTCCGCCGCTCCCCGCTGTTCCGCCGCTCCCCGCTGTTCCGCCGCTCCCCGCTGTTCCGCCGCTCCCCGCTGTTCCGCCGCTCCCCGCTGTCCCGCCGCTCCCCGCGTCTGGCAGACGCTGATCCGCTGGACAGTCGAGCGGGTTACTCGTCGCGCGCGGCGCGCCGTCGCTCGGGGTTCGGCAGATTCGATCGGACAGGTCCCAGTTGCACCCTGCGGCCAGGCAGTCTCCGCAGCGGACCACACCCCAACACTCCGTCAGCTCCGTCCCAGCTCGCTCGCAGCGACAGCCGGAGAGGCCGAAGACGAGCGCGGCCACCAACACGCGGCTCATTTGCAATTCGGACTCCCAGCGCGAATGCAGGCGTCGTATCGGTTGCGCGAGTCGATCGCGTCCCCCTGCTTCCGCCACCCCGAGTCGTCACGCTTCCCGCTGCGCGCCGCCCGCTCGGCGGCCGCCTTGAGCTCAGCCTCTTCCTCGGGCGTCAGGTCGCGGTCGAAAAACCCTTTCCCCTTCGCCAGCGACTCGCCCATGCGAGGCGTGAGCGGCACGGCCAGCGTCAACCGAAGGTCCCCGCCCGGGCCGAAGAGGTCCGGGTACTTCCTGTCCGCGACCCGCGCGAACAAGGCCGGCCCCACGGACAGGCCGGCGCTGAAGAAGCCGTCCCGTCCACCGAAGAGCACGTCGAACCCCAGCGGCAAGTACACGTGCGCGAGGGTCTGCGGCCGCAGCTCCAGCACGCCGTCGCCAGGGTTGATGGAGAACTTCGTCGCGAACTGCATCGAGCCACCCAAGCCCGCTCGCAGCCGAACCCGGCTGCCTTTCTGCACGGGCAGCCCGAAGCCGAACTCGGCGGACACGGGGCCGGTGACGGTGACGCCGCGGGGCTGCTCCACGCCCTGCCCGCCAGGGCCGACCAGGAGCCGCCCGCCGAAGTCGTACGCGAAGCCGGCCGAGGCACCGAAGCTCGCCGCCGCGCGGGGCGCTGAAGACCCCTGGACCAGCGGCATGGAATAGACGCCGGCGCTCAGCTGAACGAAGCACCCGGAGCACAGCCCCAACGACAAGACGCTCACTGCGGCACGCCACGGGCCCCAGAGCATTCGCGCATCGTCGCCCAGCGCTCCCCGGTTCGCCAGCACGACGGAGGCCCAAACACTTCACTTCTTCGGCGTCAGCTTCGGCTTCTTCGAGTCCTTCCCCGACGTCACCGGCCCCAAGAGGGTCGAGTAGCTCCGCCGTTGGCTCGAAGAAGTGCGCCGGTCCGCACGGCGACTGAGCAACGGAGACGATCGCGTCGTTGAACTGCTGCACGAGCACTGCCTCGTTCACCCGGGTCAGTGCCTCCACGACCCTTGGAGGAGGGCGATGGGCATCGGGGTTGGCGGGGGACGGAGTGCACTCCAGGCTTGGCGCGCTCGCTGCCATTCTGCCGCTGCCTGCTCCGCGAGCGCCGGCGGGTTGAGGTTCGCGGTAGATTCCAGGAAGTCCTCTGGGTTCTCTCCGTAGGTCACACCGAGCGTCAGCTTCGGGCGCGGAGCAAGCAGCTCGAAGCCGCGCCGCCCGTCCACATGTCGCAGGGCCTCTTCGCAGACCAACTCCCAATCGCGGACCTCGACGGTTGAACTGGCGATGGCGATGACCTGCTCGAAGCTCTCGAAGTCGTAGCGCCATCCGTCGTCGGGGTTCGCCCAGCGCAGCATGTCGTTCAGCAGCGCGCGGGCATCGCCGCGCTCACTTGAGTAGCCCCGGTCCAGGTAATGCTGCACGACCTCTTCGAGTCCCCGCTCGGTCGCGAGCGCGCTGGCGAACCAAGGGCCACTGTCCGAGTCGGCGGGAGTGAGAAGGCAGAACGCATAGGGGCGCTCGTGAGCGAACCTCGCGGCGAGAAGACGCACCGAACGCTCAACCGCAGCGACGAGTTGGTCGAGCATGAGGTCCACGGGCTCTTGCCTATCTGGCGCCGCCTCTCGCGCCAACCAAGCATGCGACAGACTCGATAGTCGAGCCGGTTGCGGGTGCGGGCCTGGCAGGCAGCGTCGCCTGCGGCGCTCCCACGTGCGCCGCTGACTCCGCCTCCTTCGGCGCGCTGCGGTCCGCACCGGCGCACGGCCGCAGTCTCAGCGTGGGCTGATCGCTGAGACCTCGGCGCGGAGGGCCGTCGACGAAGTGCCACGAGGGAAGACGGCTGCTGGTAGAAAGCGCTCACTGATGGCTCGGCACTGGAGAACCTTCTTCCTGTGGACCTCCCTCCTCGGGCTGTTCACGGCCATGTATCTCCTGTTCTCGAAACAGCCGAACAGCGGAGCCGCAGGGACTCCGGCCGGGGCAGACGGTGGGAGTTCGGTGTGGTGGGACATTCTTACGCAGTGGAGTCCGCTGTTCGTGCTGGGTGTCGCGTCGCTGATCTTCCTAGCCGTGCAGCGGCGCAGGCATGCCGCGCACGCGCAAGGCGTGCGGTTCCTCAACCAGGGTCGGTACCTCCAGGCGCTGGAGCGGTTCTCCGAGTACCGGCAGCGCGAGCCGCAGCAGGCAGCCGCCGCGTTCAACACCGCGCTGGCCCGCCTTCACCTCTGGAGGCTCGACGAGGCGCTCGCGGACTTGCAGTTCGCATCGGCGCGGCCCGCGAATCGCGGCACTGAGCTGGCAGAGTGGGTGCCGGAGTACCAGGCGCTGACGCTCGCGCTGCTCGGCCGCACGGGCGAGGCGACCGAACAGCTACGGTCGATTCAAGCAGGCGACGGCGATCCTGGCCTCGTGGCGCTCACCGAGGCCATCGTCCTCGTGCGCGGCGGTGACCTCAGCGGCGCGCGAGTTCGGCTCGGGTCCTTCGAGGTGAAGCGCCTGGGCGGTCCGCTCGGTGCGCTCGCGCGGACGCTGGACGCGATGTGCATCGAGCAGCTCACGGGCGAGCGCCGGTACGTGGACCGCGTGGCGCTCTACGGTGAAGCGTCTCCCGAAGGGTTGCAGCGGGCATGGCCCGAGCTGGTGGCGTTCGTCGAGCGTGCGCCGGCGTGGTGATCGACGAGGGCTCCCCGTCGGCGAACGTGCCCCCCGTCCGCCTGCGCCCCGTCGTCGCGACGCGCTCCTTCGTCACCGCTGGCGGAGCTGGCCTTCCGCGCTTCGCGAAGTAGGCCGCGTGGGCCCACGGCGTCTCGGAGGTCCAAGGAGTCTCAGAGGAGCCCGCGGAGGATTCTGCGTCTTCACCAACGACTACGATACTGGGAACCTCTTCTCGGCCCACGCGACCTCAAGCGCAGCACGGTCGCGGAAGATGGCACGCCTGTCTGGGTGTCGGAGCGCCCTAAGCAGGACCGCCCTCGCGACGGTCTCGGCGAGATAGTCGAAGCGCGCCGCCTCCTCGGGCCCGTCGCGCAGCTCGGCGACCAGAGAGCCGAACGGAACCTTGCCGTGCACGCACTCGTTGCGGTGAACGTAGAGTTGTACGAGCCGCTCACGCACCCCACAACCACCGACGTACCAGTCGCGCTCCAACTCAGGCACCAGCGCCAATACGCGGTCCGCGAATGCGTTTTGGCCTCCGCCCGCTCCCTTTGGTAGCCCGATAACTGCCTCCGTCGCACGCACACAGTCGGGGATCTTGAACTCGATCTCGAGCGACTCGAACGAGCGCACAAACGCAAGAAGCCCAAAAAACAGGAGAGGAGGAAGACCTCCCTGCTCGGCGGCAACCAGGAGTGCGACCGTTTCCCGCCAACGATTCAACCAGCCCTCCTCGGAGTTGCGTGGCCGCTGTATCCAGAACGGCTCGCTTGAACAGCAATACGGGCGAACGACGCGGTCGCCGCGGCTCGGCATTCGGCTAATGGTCCTGAGTCGGTCAGTCGACGCCGGGCCCTCGGCCTCTCCGCTGAGAATCCGGGTCTCGCCGGAGACGAGCCCAACCGGTCCGACAAGCAACAGCGCCCATCGGACGCGAGCCAGGGTCTCTTCCAGTTGCTGGTTGTCCCCGTCCATTACCTCAGCCCGAGCTGACACCATGCGCGTATCAACCATCAATTGCGTTGCGGTCAGGGCCTCCCACTCGAGCGTTCCGACCCACGCGCGCCAGTGGCTGACTTCGGAGTCGAGAAGGAGCGAGGCGATGCTTCCTTCGTGCGCCCAGACCCCATGCGCGATCTCGATCGCTGCCGCAGGCCCGTCCAAATGCGGCACGAGCAGTAGCCCGTACTTGAATCCATCGGCCATGGCCTTTCCTTCCATCGTCCAGCCCAAGCGAGAAAATTCCCCTCGTGCTCGTCGGCACCCACGCCGAGCCCGCGAACAGGAGGCGCACTTTGTTCTCGCCCTGGGCCCAAACACTTCACTTCTTCGGCGTCAGCTTCGGCTTCTTCGAGTCCTTCCCCGACGTCGCCGGCCCCAGCACCAGCTCGTCTTCCAGCAGTCGCGACATGTCGTCGGCCTTCTCCCGGTACGCGGGGTACTCACTGGACGACAGCCGCTCGCAGCTGAAGCGGTAGCTGCTCTCGGCGATGAGCTTGCCGCCTTCCACCTTCACCGTGCGGGACAGCGCCAGGCAGGGCAGGGCCAGCTCGCCGGACGCGGGCAGCTTCTTCACCTCGAAGCCCTCGGGGAGCGTCAGCTCGAGCCGGTTCTCGTACAGCGTGGGCGTGCCCAGCAGCAGCGGGTGCCGGCGGCTGGCCAGCGAGAAGTGACTGCGCGGGCTCCACTCGGTCGGCAGCTTCACGCGCAGCGTGTCTCCTTCACGCTTGGCGAAGGTCGCCGAGGACACCTTCTGTTTCACGACTGCGGGCGTGCGCAGCGACTTGATGTCCACCGCCTCGACGTCCTCCGCGGTGGCGTTGGGCAGCACCATGGCCGCCAGGCGCTGGCCCGTCTGTTTGAACAGCTCGTCGTTGTGGGCGATGCGGCGCAGCGTGCTGCCGGTCCGGCCCTTGGCTTCCATGCGCATGTCACCCTTCGCGCCGCCCTGCGCGTCGAGGCTCAGCGCCAGGGCGATGCGCTCGCGGTTGGCCTCCGGCGCCTGGTACGGAATGTCGCGCCAGGTGTGCGTGCCTTCTTTCGGGTCGAACACGAGGGACTTGGTGCCCACGTCGTCGCCGCGCACCACGTCCAGGTCGAGCAGCTCCGCCGTCGGGTCGAAGAAGCGCGCCGGCACGCCCTGCTGCTCCGGCACGTAGACGATGGCGTGGTTGAACTGCTGCATGGGCACCGCGTCGTTCACGGGCCCTGCGTTCCGCGTGCGCACCAGCGCGAAGTGCGCGTCGAGCCCCAGCTTCTTGGCCAGGGTGATGAAGAGCACCGCCTTGTCCTTGCAGTCGCCGTAGCGCCGCTCCAGCACCATGGGCGCGGGGTGGGGCTTCACGCCGGCGATGAAGGACTCGTAGTCCTGCTGGTAGCGAATCTCTTCCATGACGAACTGGTGCACGCGCAGCAGCTTCTCCGCCGCGTCCGGGGCGCCTTCGCCCAGCTTCTGCGCCAGCGCGTCGATGTCGGGGCTGTCGCGGAACGCGCCCTCGAGCAGCGCCTGCTCCCAGGACAGCCACGTCTTCCAGTCCGGCACGGTGGACAGCTTGATGTTGGCCGTCAGCTCTCCAATCGTCGGCATGCCTTGCTCCGCGGGCAGCGGCGCGGCGTCGGCCAGCGTCCACACCACCCGCATCTGCTCACCCACCTTCGTCTGGCTGCGCTCGACGGGGCCAATGCGCTCTTCGTGGAGCGTCAGCGGCGACGGCGTCCACAGCACGAACGTGGACTGGACGCGCTGGTCGGACACGCCTTGGAAGCTCCACGTCTTGGTCAGGTAGCGCGCGAGGAAGCCGGACGGCGGCGTGTCGAGGCGGTACTGCAGCACCAGCGTGGAGTTGGGCTGCATGCCGCGGAAGTAGATGGAGCGCGCCCGCTCACTGGACGCCTCGGACCGCGCGCCGCGCTCGTCCACCGAGTACGAGTGCATGACGCGCAGCCGGCCTGGGCCCACCGACTGCCGCATGATGCGGTCCCGGCCCTGCGCGTTGAACGCGTGAATGACGAGCGTGACGACGTTGCTGGTGCTGCCGTCGGAGTTGAGGAGCGTGACCTCGTGGTCGAGCAGGTACGCGACGTCGGCGCCGGGCTTCTGTGAGGTGCTCTTGCGCAGCGCCACCGCCTGCTGGAGCGCCGCCTCGTCGGGGACGTCCGCCATCCACGGGCCGCGGGCTTCGGGGGACAAGAAGTCGACGCGGTTGGCCAGCGCGTCGTTCTCGGGGTTGAGCTGGAGCGCGCGCTTCCACGACGTCAGCGCCTTGGCCGTGTCGTTGCGCTCGTAGTGCAGGTCGCCGCGGCGGGTGTGCGGCGCCGCGCACTCCGGGCAGAGCGCTTCGGCCTGGTCCAGCGCCGCGAGCGCCGCGTCGGGCTGGCCTTGGCGGCGTCGCACCTCGGCCAGGGTGAGCCACGCCGACTGGTCCTGAGGCCAGGACTCCAGCCGCGCCTCGAGCAGCCGCGCGGCCTCGTCGAGCTCTCCGGACTCCTGGTGGGCGTCGGCCAGGCGGCGGAGCACCTCGGCGGAGTAGGGGAGCTTCTCGAGCACCTCGCGGTACTGGCCCAACCCTTCGGCGCGGCGGCCGTCTCGCAGCAGCGCGCGGGCGAATTCCCCCAGCGTCTCCGCCGAGGCGCCGAAGCGCTCTTCACGCAGCCGGTGCGCCGCCAGCTCGTCCTGCAGCCAGCCTTCGGTGCGGTAGAGGTCCACCAGCAGCTCCAGCGCTTCCTTCGGCGCGTCGGGCTTCTTCACCAGCGGCAGCAGTCCTTCGCGGGCCTTGAGGCGCAGGCCTTGCTGCAGCTGGAAGCGGAGCTGGCGGAGGTGAATGAAGGGCAGCTGCGGGCCGAACTCCGCGTCGAGGGGCGCGAGCAGGTCCGCGACGCGGCCGCGCTCTTGGTTGTGCCACAGCGCTTCGACGACGCTCAGCCGCGCGAAGAGGCTGTTCCGGTGTGCGCGCGCGAAGGCCTCGGCGGTCTTCACCGACACGTTGCCGCCGGCGGCCTGCTGCGCCCACTGCGAGGCGAGCCACAGCGCGCGAGGGCTGGACGGGTCCAGGTGCCGCGTGGTCGCCTTGAGCGCCGAAGCGACGTCGGTGACGCGGGGGAGCTCGGCCGTCGACGGGAGCAGCCGGCCTTGGAGCCACCAGCTGCCCTCGCGGTGCGCGCTCTTGACGAGGATGGTGTGGGAGCCGGCGGTCAGCTGCAGCGGCAGCACGAGGTGGTCGAAGGCGACCTTGTCGAGTTGCGCGGCGGCGAAGACGGGCTGTCCGTCGACCCACACCTTGAGCGGGTCGGTGGAGGACAGCCGCAGCTCGTAGCGCCCGGCCTGCGGCGCTTGGACGGCGGCGTGGGCGTAGGCGACGGCCCAACGGGTGGGGGACATCAGGACCGAGAGGTCGAGGCGGCCGCGCGGGTCCAGCGGGGCCTGCGGCCGCCAGCTGAGCGTGCCGGAGCGGCCTTCGTAGCGCTCGGTGAGGCCGGGCCGCAGCTCGGGGCCCAGCTCCAGGTCGAAGCCCTTGCCTTGGTCGTTGTCCCAGGTGCCGACGACGTCGAAGGTGAGCAGGCCCGTCAGCGCGGCGCGGACTCCTTCCCGCGTGTCGAGCTCGCCGTCCGCCGTCATCAGGCTGAGCAGGTGGTAGGCGGCCAGGGCGCGCACCGGCTCTTGCGGGTGACTCGAGGAGAGCGCTTCGAGGTGCCGCTTCACCAGCGCGCGCTGCTCGAACGTGAAGTCGTTCGCCATGAGCGCATGGAGGTGGAGCAGCGCCTCCGCGTCGTTGGCGTCGCGCAGCGCGGCGAGCAGGTGGGCGACCCGCAAGGCTTCGTCGCCGGTGAGCAGCGCCAGAGACGCTTCGAGCTCGTGGGTCAGCGCGGCGTTGGTGGACACGCTGCGGGCGGCGAGCAGCGCGTCCTTCAGGTCCTGCACGCGCGTGGCGGAATAGAAGGCGTCGGCGGCCAGTCGCAGCTTCGCCTCGTCGGCGGCGACGGGCGTGAAGGTGGGCAGCGGGACGGTGGCGCAGGCGGAGACGAAGAGCAGCGCGGCGAAGGGCAGGGTGCGAGGCGTCATGCGGAGGCGAGGGCTTAGCACCCTCGGCGTCGGCCCCGCGCGAAGGGACGTCGCGGTGCTGGTGGGTCGGTCGGCGTGGCTCGAAGCGCTCAGTCCGGCGCGAGCCGCCGGGCGTCCGTGGAAGAGGCCCACAGACGCTCAGCGGCTCCGCCCCGAGCGTGCGGTAGGCGGACCGATCTCCTGCCGGACAACGCTTGGAGTCGGCTGGCCCGAGGGTCCCCGACGACTGCGTCGCCGCCGCGAACCCGTGAGCCGCCGCACCCTGCAGGAGGCCCTGCGATTCACTTCGGCCGTCGGTGTGCTCTCCGGCGAGACTCGAGCAGCCCGCGCAGGGGCCCTCGATGCGGCGGTCCGTCAACGCCGCTTGGCTGGTCGTCGACGACTTCGCGGGCTCCCGATGGACGCCGCGCGGGCTGAGCGCGCCTGCAAGAGCTGGCGCGCAGGTCGCCCACGTCGAGCCCAAACACCGCCGAGTCGACGGAGCGCCCCGCGCGAGTACGGGCTCAACGCTGAGCACATGCACCGAGACCGCACGACCAACGTGGTGGCCCTCGAGAAAGCAAGACGACGGCTCCTCTTCGAGCGCTCCGACCACCGCGAAGGAGGAAAGCAGTTGGGATCGCGCTGGGTGAGAGGCGGTGTGCGTGGCGACCTTTCGACGACTGGTGCGCGTCGCGCTGCGGCGCCTTACAAGGCGCGCGCATGAGTGTCGTGAAGCGAGCCCGGCGACCTGCCGACGTCCGTGAGGACGCCCAGGTGAGGCGGGCCCACGCGCCGTGGGCCCCCACGCGCGTCCTCGACGCTGCGTCGCAGGATGACGCCGCCACCCGCGACCCTCGATACGGCGCACCGAGTTCGGGCAGGTCCCTCGCGAGGACTCCGCGGCACTCCGCGGTGGCCTCGCGAAGGCGGCGATGGTGGCGCTCCTCGCCAGCGTCGTCGCGCTGCCGGCCCTCGTCGGACGCCGGCTCGCCGTGCCGCGGTGGCGGTCGCCCGCTCGCGCCCAGGGGTCGTCTCAACCGTCGCCGGGCTCTCTTCGCTGACGTCGAGGTGCCGCCCCACGTCGCACCCCGTTCCCCCTCGTTCGACCCTCGAGCGTCGTGAAACGCGCTTGGAGCCTAGAGCGCCGATCAGGTTTCCGCCCGAGGAAAGTCGATCGCTTGCGCGGGCGATCGACGCCGAAGTGGGCCGCGTGATCAGTTCGCCACCTCACGGAGGTGGCGCATGGAACGCTG
>JALHOS010000310.1 GCA_022842905.1 Myxococcaceae bacterium
CGGCCAGGGCGACGAGGGACGCTGCGCGCAAGCGCTGGGCCACGGGCGCGAGCGACGAGGCCGTCGACACGGGGGCCAGCGTGCCCGCCGCGTCCAGCCTGCGGGGCGGTGTGGCTGGGTGGCGATCCAACGTGTCCACCGCGGCCAGCGCGAGCGCCAACCGGTCGCCTTCGACGGACAGCAGCTCGAAGCGCTCCGGACTCGCGCGGCGCTCGCGGACCTTCAGCCTCGGCGACGCCTGCGTGCCCACGTCTTCGGCCAAGTCCAGCAGCTGCTTGAGGGCCGCCGCCGTGCCCCCCGCGCTCTGCGTCAGGCGCGAGGCGCAGGCGTACAGCGGCACGTCGGCGTCACCCTTGAGGAGCAGCGCGCGGTCCGGCGTGCCGACCTCGGGGCGCCACTGGAGCAGCGTCAGGCTCGTCGCGCGGGCGGGCAGCACCAGCCGCGTCCCCGCCGGGCCCGTCGCCGTCCACCCGTGGGCTTCTTTCGAAAGCGCGGTAGCGACGAACCAGCCGTCGGTGGGCGGTGGTTGCTCGGGGCCCACCACCAGCGCGCCCAGGCCCAGCCGGTCGAGCTGGCCCGCGGCCTTCTCCGCGTCGGCGGCGGAGTCGAAGACGGCCAGCAATGTCGGCTCGCGCAGCAGCAGCTCACTGGGCGCCTGGCCCTGGCGCTTCCGCAGCACGTCGCGCAGCTCCTTGGGCAGCTCCCCGGCACCGGCGAAGACGGCGTGACGTGATGCGTACATGGCCTGGCGGCAGTCTGCCCCAAGCGGGTGCGGGCTGCTGGCAGACGGGCAGGGGACGACGCGGCGCCGGCGCCTCCATTGGGGCTCGCGAGACGCTTTCAAGGAAGCGTCGACGAAGGACGCAGCGACCGAACGCGGTTGCAGCGGCCAGCGCACGCACGGTGACCCACCGCCTCGAGCCAAGCGAGCGGGGACAGCGCAACACCGGCGCCTGCCGCGAGGCACGCCGAACACTCTCAAGGAAGCGTCGACTGGGGACTCAGCGACCGAACGCGGTAGGAACAGCCCGCGTGCGCACGGTGACCCAAGGCCTCGAGCTGCTGGCAGGCAGCGTGCTGACCGCGCTCGCCGCGGCCTGGTTCTGGGCGCACCCGATGGCGCTCGTCGTGGGCCTCACGCCGCAGCCCCAGCTCGTCCCGTGGTGGTACCAGGCCGCCGCCTTCCCGCCGTTCGGCGCGCTCACGCTGCGGGCGGTCCTCGACGGGCCCGGCCGGCGACGGGTGGTCGCGTTGTTGGCGGTGTGCAGCGCGTTGGCGCTCCTCCGACTGCTCCGCTGGATTCCGCTGAGCGGGCACGGGGTCTTCCTCGCGGCGGCCGCTGTGTTCGCGCTTCCACGGACAGGCACCGGCTCCCTGTTCGTGCTGACGAGCTCACTGCTGGGCCTCGCCGTCACGGCCTGGGCGAAGGTGGCCTGGGGTGACGAAGGCTTCTTCGCGGCCAGCGTGCTGTGCGGCGGGCTCATCGGGTGGTGGGCGCGGCCGCCGGCGTGACCCGGACGCGTCACGAGGGTCGTGCTCACCCGGAAGCGATGACGCGCTCGGCCTTCGGCCTTCGAACGGCCTGCGTCAGCCAGTCCGTGAGCGTCACCGCCGCCTCACCGCTCAGGTCCGGCGCCAAGACGTACGGCGCTTCGCCGGGCTCGAGGATCGCCCCGGGCGTGGGACGAACCAGGCGCGGCGCGCTGCTCCCTAGCTCGGCGGTGAGACCCAGCTGCGCCGAGTCCTTGCCAGCGAGCCCCGTGAAGAGCAGCGCCCGAGGCGAGCCGTGCTGGGTCCACGTCCGGTAGGCCTGCGCCACGCTGACCGCAGCGTCGGACATGACGGCGAGGGAGATGACGCCGAGGCCCTGACCGCCATGGGCCGCGACCTGTGCCGCCGTGGCGCCGCGCAGCGGGTTGAAGCCCGCCGCGTCCAAGAAGCGCGAAACGGCGTCGACCATGAACGGGTGCGGACGAAGGAGAAACGCGACGGGGCGATCCACGTGCACGACATAACGCAGCCCCGTCGCGGCCCGTGACCCAGAAAAGGCTGCTCCCCTGCCCGCCCCGCCACCCGCCGCGCCCGGACGACCGGTAGGCTCACGCGCCTCATGCGCAAGCCAATCCTCGGCACCATCGTCGCGCTCTTCGTCGGCTGTGGCCCCGGCCCCACCAGCCCCCTCCTCGTCACCTGCGACGCCCGCAACGCCACGACCGGCGCGGCGCAGGGCCAGTGCCAGGAATGGCGTGGCGACAAGACGGCGTCGACCAACGCGAGCGTGGACTTCGACGTGCTGTGTCGGAGCACCGTGGGCGGCCAGGTCGCGACCGGCGACTGTCCGAGCGGCGCCGTCGGCGTGTGCACCAAGCAGCCGTCCGTCGCCCAGCGGGTGGTGCTCCACTTCTATTACGCACCGACGTGGGACCTGACGAAGGCGAGCGCCGACTGCACTGCCATGAAGGGCACCTGGGAGGCGCGGTGAAACAGCCCTGGCTCGCGCTGGTCGTGGCGCCGCTCGTCGGGGCCTGCCTGCTCACCCCCCAAGTCCTCGAGAGCCCCTGCGACGGCCAGCCCGTCAGCGTCGACGGCGGCGCCTGCCCGGCCTGCGCCAGCGACGCGGACTGCACCATCGCCACCAACCGCTGCTACGCAACCGCGCAGTGTGTCCCCGCGGCGGGCAACTGGGGGGTCACGCTCCTCGGCTGCTCCGTGCAGCACGCCCCGACGACGCAGGAGTGCCGCTGCGTGCAGTCGGTGTGCAGAGCCCAGTGACGGCCTCAACACGAGCCGTCGCTTCACGGCGCGCGCTGCGTGCGGAACACCTCGACGGAACGCGCGAAGTCCCACCGCGCGTCCTGCTGGTGGCAGCCGCTGCACAGGCTCGACCGGCCCATGGTCGAGAAGGACCAGCTCGTACCGCTCCGGTTGGCCACCGCCCAAGACCAGTCGCCGCTCGCCGCGTCCCAGCCGGCCGGCTCCTTGCGCATGAAGTAGTAGCGCGTGGCCTGGTCGAGCGGCTCGGCGTCACTGGCCACCACGGCCTTGGCGATGACGCTGCCGACGGCGAACTGCACGGGGTCGACCTTGGCGTCGTACGTGGGCGCGGCGACGGCGTTGAACAGCACGCGCACCCGCTGGCCAGCGTGGCCCTGGGTGCCGGCGTAGGTCGTCGGCAGCACCTGCCGCCAGGCCTGCGCCTGGGGAATGAGGTCCACCGAGAACTGGCCCGGCGTCCAGCTCAGCGCGCCGCCGTCGGGCAGCGCGGCGGTGGTGGGGCCTCCGTCCGAAAGTGACGGTCCGCCCGCTCCGCAGCCGAGCCAGAGCGACAGACAGAAGAAGCCGACGCGGTGCACGCGGCTTCGTACGCACCCGCGCGTCGTTCGGTTACGCACTCGGTCGACCGTCAGACTTCGCCGGGCTGCGCGAAGCGGAAGCGCACCGCCTCGCTGCCGAAGGTGACCTCGTCGCCGTCAGCCACGTCGTGCACCATGATGCGCTCGCCGTTGAAGAACGTGCCGTTCGACGACTTGAGGTCGTTCACGCGCACCCCCTCGTCCGTGACGAGGATCTCCGCGTGCTCTCGGGACACGCGCGGCGAGGCCAGCACCACGTCGCAGGTCCGCTCGCGGCCCACCACGAAGCGCTCCGCGCCGGTGAGCAGCACCGGCTCATGCCCCTCACGCTCCAGCCACAGCCCGGCGACGGGCCCGCCGCCAGGTTGCCCGTCTTCGACCACCACGTCGCCCACGTCTTCCGGCGCGGGCTCACCGCCGTCGTCCCCTTCCTGCAGCTCGTCGGCGTCGAGCTCTTCGGCCGGGTCTTCGGCTGTCCACGGTGAAGGGCGCTCGATCTCATCGGCCCACAGCACCGGGAGCATGGCCACCTTGAGCTCGGCCAGCGCCAGCTCCGCGGTGTTGCGGTCCATGGAGCCGGGCAGCAGGTCCATCCACTTCACGTCGGCGATCTTCTTTGCGTGGGCCAGCCGAGCGCCCTCGAGGTGCTCGCCGATGTCCTCTCCGGTCAGGTTGGTGTCCAGCACCAGCGTGCGCACGCCCAGCGCGTAGCGCAGCGCCGTCGAGCTGCGCGGCGTGCCGTCGGGCTTGGGCAGCCCCAGCTTGTCCAGCCCCGCCAGCCAGCACAGCCAGCACAGGCCGGCCCACTCGCCGCGCAGCCGCTTGAGCAGCGTGGGCAGGGACCGCTGCTGCCACTCGTCGAGCACCAGCGCGTCGTCGCCCTTCAGCGGGAGCGGCCCCTTGGGGAGCAGCTCGCCCAGCTCCGGCGGCAGCCACGGGTTGGTCCGGGGCCCCTGCGCCTTGAGCAGGTCGCGCAGCTGGCGCACCCGAGTGGCGGCCTTCTGAATCGCCAGGCGGAACGCGAGCGCGTCGCGCACCGGCGGCTGGGCCTTCACGTCGGCGAAGGACAGCTTGGTCAGCCCGTCGGTGCCGGCCCAGAAGTCCCACGTCGGGTACAGCGTCGCGTTGAGCTTCGACAGCCGCTCGTATTGCTTGGAGTCCGCCAGCTTCAGCTCGTCGAGCGCCAGCCGAATGCCGTCGGGGCGGCCCAGGGAAATTTCGATGAGCGCGTGGGCGAAGGCGAACTCTCCCTTTCGCTCCGGCGCGAGCACCTTGAGCGCGCGGATGAAGTCGACCGCCGCCCGCGGCAACGCGTCTTGTTCCTGGTCGAGCGCCAGCTCCTTGACGAGGGCGTAGGCGTCGGCGCCCTGGCGCATGGCTTCGAAGAGCAAGGCCGCCTTGTCCGTGCTGGTGGCGCCTTCACCGGCGCGGGCGCTGAGCGCTTCGAGCGCCTCTCGGGCTCGGGCCCCGGCGTGCTCACCGGCCAGCTGCAGCGTGTGCTCGCCCAGCCACTTCTTGAGCAGCTCCCCGGACGCGCCGTTGCCCACCGCGCGGAACAGCGCCACCGTGGCCGGCAGCGTGTGCCCGTCGGTGGCGAGCTGCTGGTGGATTCGAAGCCACGCGTTCGCGTCCTTCGTCTCGTCGGCGAGCGCTTCACCCAGGGCCGCGGGGTCCACGTCGGGGCCCAGGTCCACCCGCGCCACCAGGCCACCCGACGCGTCGAGCAGGTGCACCACGCCGACGAAGCCGCCGTCGTCGCGCTCGAGCGCGCGCACGGTGCTGACCTTCGCGTTCTGGTACAGGCCGCGCTTGACCTTGTGGTCCGTCGCGCCCTCCGGCGGGCCTTCGAGCTCTTCGGGGCTGGGCGCTTCGGGCTCGTCGGTCAGCCCGTCGCCGTCGTCGGGCGCCGCGCTGGTCGCTTCGTCCGGCGGTGCGTCTGCCTCGCCGGGCTCCTCCGCTGAAGCCACGGCTTCGATCTGCCCCGTCCCGTCGTTGGTGTGCTCTTCCCCTTCACTGGGCACCACCTCATCGTCCGCCGCGGCGTCGTCGGCGGGGGCGCTCGCGGCTGCGGCTTCTTCTTCGGCGGCGGCGGCTTCGAGCGCCTGGTCCAGCGCGTCGGCCATGGCCGCGGTGCTCTGGTCGTCTGGGCCGCTCAAGGAGTCCGCGGGGAGCTGCTGGGGACCGGTGTCGAAAGACTCCTGAGCGGCTTCGTCGAGCGAGCGGTCTTCGCCGTCCGACACCGACGACGACGGCGACGGCGGCGCCACTTCCCCTTCCGTCAGCTCTCCAGGCTGCGAGGCAATGGGGGGCGCGGGGCGCTCGCGTCGGGCCGTCGCCGGGGCCGGAGCTGCGGGGGCTTCGCGGTGCGGGCGGTTGGTGCCTTCACCGCGCAGCTGCGCGCCCAGGGAGCCCGGCGTGACGTAGCCGTTGAAGCGGGCGAAGGTGAAGACGGCCTGGTTGAGCAGGCTCTCCACGTCGGTGCTCATCTCCTGGCTCATCAGCTCCAGGGCGTCCCAGAGCGAGTCCGAGAGGGAGACGGAACGGCGGGTGCGTGACATTGGGCGGAACGAAGCCACGGTGAGCCCGAGAAGTCACACCAAAAACGGGCCCTTGGGCGCCCACCTTCACGCCGGAGGTGCGGTGGCGCTTCGCGGTTGCGGGCCTTGCTGCCCTTCGGCATGAAGGCCGCCGCGCTGGTCGACGGCCACGGAGGCCCGAGAAGCGCAATACCAAGGGCGCGCGACCTTCGTCGCGACCAACGAAGAAGGGGCCACCCGCGTGAGCATCAAGTCCGACCGCTGGATTCGTCGCATGGCCACGGAGCACGCGATGATCGAACCCTTCGAGCCGGGCATGGTGCGCGAAGGGAGCAAGGGCAAGCTGGTCAGCTACGGCACGTCTTCCTACGGGTACGACGTGCGTTGCGCCGACGAGTTCAAGGTCTTCACCAACATCAACAGCACCATCGTCGACCCCAAGCAGTTCGACCCGCGCAGCTTCGTCGACATCAAGGGGCCGGAGTGCATCATCCCTCCCAACTCCTTCGCGCTGGCGCGCACCGTGGAGTTCTTCCGCGTGCCGCGGGACGTGCTGGTGGTGTGCTTGGGCAAGTCCACGTACGCGCGCTGCGGCATCATCGTGAACGTGACGCCGCTGGAGCCCGAGTGGGAAGGCCACGTGACGCTCGAGTTCAGCAACACCACGCCCCTGCCCGCCCGCATCTACGCGAACGAAGGCGTCGCGCAGATGCTGTTCTTCGGCGCCGACGAAGTGTGTGAGACGAGCTACCGAGACCGCGGCGGCAAGTACATGGGCCAGCTCGGCGTGACGCTCCCCAAGGCGTGACGGAATGAGGGAGAGTGCGCCATGAGCCTCGACACGCTGCTGAAGCTGCCCGCGCAGGAAGTCCGGCAGACGCTGCAGGCGGCGGTCTTCGCCGGCGTCTACGTGTCGGTGGTGGACGGCGAGCTGGCCGAGCGTGAGGTCGAAGCGCTGGTGGACGGGGCGCGGGCGGTGGCCGAGAAGCTCGAAGCCAAACACGCGCCGGCGGTGGGCGCGGTGCTCGACTCGGCGCGGCAGGCGGTGAAGCTGGCGCGGGCCAAGGGGGCCGAGGGGCTCCTCGACGAAGCGGTTCGGCTGACGCCCCTGGCGCATCGGGACTTGGTCCTGGCGCTCGCGCGGCGGCTACTGCGGGCCGACGGCACGCTGTCGGGGACGGAAGCCGAAGCGTTTCGGGTGCTGGCCGAGCGGCTCGCGTCGCAGGCCTGACGCGGGCCCGTCAGCGATTTTCGCTCCCACAGGTCCAGCGGTTCCCGGCATGGTCCGCCCATGCACGCTCGCGCCTACGCCACGTACGCCAAGGACAAGCCGCTCGAACCGTTCATCGTCGAGCGCCGCGCCGTCGGGAGTCGGGACGTCGCGCTGGACATTCTGTTCTCGGGCATCTGCCACTCGGACATTCACCAGGCGCGCAGCGAGTGGGGCCCGGCGCGCTACCCCATGGTGCCCGGCCACGAGATCGTCGGCCGCGTGACGCAGGTCGGCGCGCAGGTGACGCGGCTGAAGGTGGGCGACGTCGTCGGCGTGGGCTGCATGGTGGACAGCTGCCGGACCTGCCGCAGCTGCACGGGCGGCGACGAGCAGTTCTGCGAGCAGTCTCCGGCGTGGACGTACAACAGCACCGAGATGGACCGGGTGACGCCGACCTTCGGCGGCTACGCGACGCACGTCGTCGTCACGGAGCACTTCGTGGTGAAGGTCCCCGACGGGCTCGAGCTGTCCACCGTCGCGCCGCTGCTGTGCGCCGGCATCACCACGTACACGCCGCTCAAGGAATGGGGCTGCACCAAGGGCACGCGGGTCGGCGTCGTCGGGCTGGGCGGCCTCGGCCACATGGCGGTGAAGCTCGCGGCGGCCATGGGCGCCGAGGTGACGGTGCTGAGCACCAGCGCGAAGAAAGAAGCCGACGCGCGGCGCTTGGGCGCGGCCAACTTCGCGCTGTCGACGGACCGCGGAGCCATGAAGAAGCTCAGCCGTGGGCTCGACCTCATCATCGACGCGGTGTCGGCGACGCACGACCTGCCCGGGCTGCTCGGGCTGCTGCGCCCGCGCGGAGGACTGGTGATGGTGGGTGCCCCGCCCGACGCGCTGTACGTGCCTGCGTTCGCGCTCATCGGCGGGAACAAGCGCCTGGCCGGCTCTTCCATCGGCAACATGCGGGACACGCAGGAGGTGCTCGACTTCTGTGGGAAGCACGGCATGGGCGCCGACGTCGAGGTCATCGACGCCGTGGACATCAACCGGGCGTACGAGCGCATGCTGAACAACGACGTGCGCTACCGCTTCGTCATCGACGCGAAGAGCTTCTGAGTGATCCCCGCGCTCGTCCTGATGGTGCTCGCCGCGCCAGCGGCACCCGCACCGGTGACCAAGCTCGCCGCCGTGCCCTTCGTGGCGGTGGACCTGCCGGCCGGGAAGGCCGAGGTGTACGTGGAGCAGCTGTCGGTGTCGCTGCGGACGCACGGCTTCTCGGTGACGACGCCCAAGGACATCGGCACGGCGCTCGGCCTGGAGCGGCAAAGGCAGCTGCTCGGCTGCGCTGAGGCGAGCTGTCTGGTGGAGCTGGCCGGCGCGCTCGGCGTCGAGGGTGTGGTCAACGGCCAAGTCGTGCGCACCGCCGAGGCGTTTCGCGTGGCGCTCAAGGTCGTCTCGCCGAAGGACGGCTCGGTGTTGTTCTCGTTCGCGGACTCCGCGCCGACTGAAGACGGGCTGTACGCGGCGCTGGAGCGCGGCGCGCAGGAGGCGGCGGTGGCGCTGCTCGGACTGCGGCTGGTGAAGAGCACCGTGCCGGTGGTGGTGACCATCGTCGGAGGCGTGGCCGTCGTCGTCGGCCTCGTGTTCGCCGGCAGAGCGGGCGCGACCTACGAGCTCCTCGAGCGGCGGGGCGCGGCGGCGCTCGAGTTCCAGTCGCTGGCACCCATCGTCGCGCAGGGGAAGCTGGAGCAGGGCCTGGCGCTCGGGTTCTTGGGCGCCGGTGGCCTCGGCGTGTTGGGCGGACTGCTCTGGTACGCGCTGGCGCCGCTGTACCCGGTGAAGGTGGCGCTGGGCGCGGTCCCAGGGCGGTGGACGGCGGGGCTGGAGGTGATGTGGTGAGGGCGCTCGGTCGACGGCGATGGTGGGCTCGCGGGGAGCGGCCGGGTGGTGCGCGAGGTGTCGGCGGGCGTGGCGGCGCGAGCGTCGCGATGCCACGGCGTCGGGTGGCGTTGCTCGGGCTCGTCGTTGGACTGGTGTGCGGCGGGTTCAGCTGCGACTTCGACGCAGCGGCGCAGCGGTACTGCGCGGAGACCGGACGGTGTGACGGCGGTCTCGATGGGAGCGGCGGTAGCGCAGGTGCCAGCGGCAACGGAGGCAGCGGCGGCGGCAGCGCAGGCACTGGCGGCAACGGAGGCAGCGGCGGCGGCAGCGCAG
>JALHOS010000311.1 GCA_022842905.1 Myxococcaceae bacterium
GTGGAGTGAGGAGCGCGTCGATGCGGGCAGTGGCGTGCTGCGCGCCGCCGCCATCGCCGGGGCCATGCTCCACGTCGTGGGCGACGACGGCACGTGGCTCGAGAAGGACCTGGTGGGCAACGGCTGGCGCCGGGTGGACGCGGGCGTCGGCGTGCGGCTCAACGCCGTGGCGCCACCGCGCACCGACGGCGGCGCAGGTGACGTCGTCGTCGCGGGCGCGGGGTGCACCGTGCTGCGGCGTGGCGTGGACGGCGTCGTGCGCCCAGAGGCCGTGGCCGCCTGCCCCGCGGGCGTCGAGCTCTTCGCGGCGCGGCAGCTGGCGACTGGAGAGCTGCTGCTCGGCGGCAGTCAGGCGACGGTGCTGCGCAGCGCCGCCGCGGGCTACGTCGTCGAGCCGCTGCCCGGGGCCGCGTCGGTGACGGTGCGGGCCTTCGCCGAGCGCGGCAGCAGCACCTACGCGCTGGCTGACGACGGCAAGCTGTTCCGCCGTGTCGGCACGGCCTGGGTGCCCGTCGCCGCGGAGCTCACCCTCGCGCCCCTGCTGGCCGGGGTGGAAGACGGGAGCGACGGGCTGTTCGTCGTGGGCGGCGCCGGCCTCATCTGGCGGCTGCCGTGACGGGACGGGGCCTCTGCTTCTTTAGAGGTACGTGACGGTCATGGTCGGGCCGGTCAGCCCGGGGTGCGCCCACGTCGGGTAGCGCATGTCGATGCCCATGGGGTCCAAGCGGACCTTCGCGTCCATGACGACGAAGCTGGGCCGCTCGACCTGGTTGAAGCGCCCCGTCCAGTCTTTGCGGTAGTACAGCGGCTTCTGGTTCGGCTTGCTCACCTCGTAGGTGATGCGGGCGCTGTCCGTCATGCTGGCCAGCACGCCGATGGTCGCGTCCTTGCCCTGCGCCTCGAGGAACGTGCGGTCCGGCGTGCCCTTGGTGAAGACGTTGTTGAGCGCGGCCTGCATGTCGCGCACGCGATCCGCCGCGAACTGCGTGACGAAGCCGACGTTCTGCTGCGCGAGCTTGGTCTTGCAGTTGGCGACGATGGTGTCGCGGGCGGCCTCCGGCGTGCGCCCGTCGAAGGTTCGCTTGATGATGAGGTCACGTGTCGTCGGCGGCCGAGACAGCTTGGGCAGGGTGATGTGCGGCGTCGGCTGCACGTAGGTTATGGGGACGTCCGGCGCTGGCGGCGCTGGCGGTGCGACGGGTCCGGTGATTTTCCCCGGCGTCGTCCCCTTCGTCGGAGGCGGCAGCGTGCTGCGCTTGAGCTGTGCTTGGACTCCGGTGGTTCCGAGCTTCGGCAGGGGTGGCATGGGCCAGCACCGTAGGCCGGCCGGGTGTCGGTGTGCAGCAGAGGCGCCGTGGACGAGGCCACCGTCTCCTCCATGCGGGCTTGCTTTCGTCGCAGCGGTTTGCTCGCTGCCCGTTGGCTGGGGGGGCGCGCTTCAGAAGCGAACGGCCACGCCGGCCTGGCCTTCAGGCCGGAACGCGGCGACGACACCTTGGCTGGTGAAGTACAGCCCCAAGCCCGCGTCGGCCTCCACGCCGAGCGCGACGGACTCCCCCAGCAGCACCCGCGCCGCCACCCGAGGGCTCGCGCGCAGGCCGAAGGAGCCGCGCGTGTCCGTCGCCGACAAGCCCTGGACGACGAAGGTGGGGCCCACCTCGCCGCCCGCCGACAGCCACACGGGGCCGACCTTCAGCACCGCGCGAAGGCCAGCGCGGGCCTCGAGCCCCAGCTCCCAGCCAAAGCGTGCGCTGCCGTACGCGACGTGGAGCGCGAAGGAGAAGCCGTGGCCCTGCTTGGGCTCGAAGGCCAGCCGCGCCGAGAAGAGGAGGCCCAGCGGCTCGAGCAGCGGCCGCGCGACGCCGGCGCCCAGCGACAGCACGCGCTCGTCTTCCCACGCCCGCGGCGGTGCCAGCGCCTGAACGACGCCGGGCCCCTTGCGCGCCACGAGCATGGACGACGGCAGGGCCGTCAGCTCGTCCCAGCGCACCTGGCGGCTGGCTCCTTCGGCCACGGTGATGCGGCCGCCCTTCGCCTCGGCGGACTTGAACAGGCGCACGCCGTACTGGCCCGGCGGCACCGCCAGCGCCTTCGTGCCCCGCGGCACCTCGGCCAGCACCTGGTCCCGCGCCACGTCGCTCACCACCGCGCGCTCGAGGTCGTCGGGGAAGACGAGCTGGCCCTTGGGCGTCTCCAGCGTCGTGAGGACCAGCTCTCCGCGGCCCGTCAGCGTGTAGTCGTACGTCGGGTGCTGGCTACCCTGCGGCAGCATGGCGCTGCGGGTGACGGTCTGGTCGTACGCGTAGCGGTACGCCTCGTTCAACGTCACGCGCTTGTCGCCGGACACGTCCGCCGCGCCGCGCAGGCCGGACAGCAGGTGGTGGGTGAAGAGGCTGCCCATGACCTCACTGGACTCGAGCGCCGCCTCGTCCTCCGCGGCCGACGAGATGAAGGCCTCGCCGCTCGTCTCCAGCGTGTCCGTCAGCTTCAGCGCGAAGGGCGCGGCCTTGGTGCCACCCTTGGCGCGCATCGCGCTGCCCGACTTGCACGCGTCGACGATGACGAGGCGCACGTCAGCCTTCGTCCCGGCGAGCAGCGCCTTGAGGCGCGGGAAGGGCAGCACCGCGTCGCCCAGCTCCAGGCCTTCGCCGTCGGAGTGGCCGGAGAAGAAGAAGAGCAGCACCACGCGCTCGTCGGGGTCCTCGTGCGCTTTCTGCACGCGGCGCTGGAGCTGCTGGAGCGCGGCCTCGAGGCGGGCGGGGGGCTCACCTTGGAGCAGCAGCACGTCCGACTCGGCGACCTCGCCCAGCTCCTTGAGGAGGCGCGCCACCTTGCCCGCGTCGTTCTCCGCGTAGCGCAGCGGGGGCAGCTCGCCGCGGCCGGCGTTGGCGCCGACGACGAGCGCCAGGCGTGTCGTGCCGGCGAGGGCGGGGCCCGCAAACGCGACGCACAGGACGAGGGTGAAGCAGCGCATGGAGAGCGGAGCAGCGTAGCCCGTGCCTGTCGGCGGGGCGCGAAGTTGCCGCGCCGTCGCCAGGGGCTAAGTCGGAGCGCACGTGACACGCGCCCCCTGGCTGCTCTTCGTGCTGCTCTGCGGCTGTCCGCCGAAAGGCCCGCCCCCCGAGCACGGGACGGAGCTGCGCTTCACGGTGGACTCGACGCAGCTGAGCTTGGGCGCGGGCCTGCGCACGGTGGTGGAGCGGCGGCTGGCGTCGGCGCAGCTCAAGGCGCGTGTCTTCGTCGACGGCTCGGACGTGGCGGTGCGCGTGCCCGACGGTGGGAGCCCGTCGGCCGTGGCCGAGGTGTTGCTCCCGCGCGCGCAGCTCCGGGTCTGCCCTTCTCCCGACGAGGGGGCCAAGGCGCTGTGCGCCGTCGACGCGGGGCCGGACGTGACGCTCGTGGCAGATGAGCTGGGGCGCTGCCACGCGGAGGCGACGCGCCCGAGCGCGCTGGCGGCGGTGTTCGGCGCCCACGACGCTGGCTTCGCGCTCGAGCACGGTCAGCCGTTCAAAGGGCACGTTCGCGGCGTGGACTGCCTCGCGCTGGCCGTCGAGCAGGCGTCGGCGCTGAGCGGGGCGCTGCCGGCGCTGCGGTTGCACTTGTCTGCGTCCGTCGCCGACGGGCTGGGGGCCTTCACCGGGGCGCGCATTGGTCAGCGGCTGTTGGTGCTGCTGGACGACGAGGTGTTGATGGCGCCCATCGTGCTCGAGCCCCTGCGCGGGCGGACGCTGACGGTGGCGTTGCCGGGTCCGCTGGGGAGCCGTGCGCAGACGCTCGCGGCTGTGCTCAGTGGCGGAGAGCTCCCAGCCGTGTCGCTGACTTCCACGCGCGCGTACTGAGCGGGCGCACGGCCTCGACGACGGAAGGCCGCTCGGAAGCGGGCTCACTTCGAGGCAGGGCTGCTCGCGGGCTCGCTCGTGCGCTCACGACGCTTCCAGTCGGGCGAAACGCGCCGTGAGGCAGGCGTGCGGCTCCGGCGTCGGCTGGGCGCGAGGTGTCAGCTACCTGTGCCATGAAGCGCTGCATGCGCCGCCTGACCGAACGCAGCCTGCACAACGCCGCGCTCTTCTACCTGCGCCGCTACGCCGCGTCCGAGACCCAGCTCACCCGAGTCCTCACCCGCAAGGCCCGCCGCCGCGCGAAGGAGCAGGGGGACGAAGCGACGGACGTGGCGGCGCTCGTGCAGGCGGTCGTGGCGCAGGTGGTGCGCGCTGGCTACGTGGACGACGCGCGACTCGCCGCGGCGAAGGTGTCGAGCCTCCACCGGGCTGGGAAGAGCCGCCGCGCCATTCGCTTCACGCTGCGCACCAAGGGGCTCGCCGCGCACGCCGAGGTCGCCCTGGCTGGCAGTCAGACGTCCGACGCCGACGCCGCTTGGACGCTCGCGCGCAAGAAGAAGCTGGGGCCCTATCGACCCGCGGGCCTGCGAGCGGAGCGTCGAACGAAGGACCTGGCGGCCATGGCGCGCGCCGGGTTTTCCTTCGCGCTCGCCCGGGCCGTGGTCGACGCAGCCAGCGCCCCTTCGCCCGCGGCGCCGTGATTGTCACCAGAGTGTCCAAGACGAGGCCGCCCGCGCGTCACAGGGGGGGCGGTCACCGCGCTGACGCCAACGAAGCCAAGGTGCTCGCGGTGCTGGCCGATCTCCACCGACGCTGTGGGCACGAGGCGCTCGCGCAGCGCTACCGGGACGCCGCGCTCGGGGCCGCGCCTTCGCCTGTGGTGAGGGCCGTGTTGGAGCGCCGCCTCATCGGTCGTTGAGCGCCGAGAAGGCTCGTGCTTGCCGCTCGCTTGGTCGAGGGGGCGATCGGCTCAATCGCCAGGCGGCGACTGTTGTCTTCTTCATCCAGGCGCACTCCCCGGGCAGCGACGTCGGGCGCTCTCGCGGGCGATGACCGCACGAGGACGCGTTGCTTCAGGTCAACGGGCTGACACAGGGCCATCCCCTTCGGCCGCTGGGGGTATGGTCGCCGGCGCATGCTCCTGACGTTGACCGCGCTCGCCTTGTCCGCCACCCCGCCTCCGCCGGACGTCCCGGCGCGCATGCGCAGCCTCTTCGCCGCCGTGACGTCGCTCGAGGCGTCGGTGGCGCAGCCACAGCGCCTGTTGGACCCGGCGCACAAGGCGCAGGTGCTGGCCGACCTGAACACGCTCGCGAGCCTGGGCCACGTCTTCAAGGCCGACACCAAGAGCCAGGAGCCCGCGACCCAAGCCCTCGCGGGGCTCTTCGCCCGGTACGCCGCGGACACCAGCCGCCGCTTCGAGCGAGGCGACACGGCCGCGGTGCCGTTCCGCGTGCGCACGCTCGTCTCGCTGTGCTTCACCTGTCACAGCCGGGAGCGCGTCAGCCGCGACTTCGTGGACCCCACCCGACAAGTCGACGCGCTGGGCCTGCCGCGCTTCGAGCGCGCGCAGTACCTGGCCGCGACGCGGCAGTTCGACGCGGCGCTCACCGCGTATGACGAGGTGCTCGGCGCTCCGCTGGCCGACGAGCGCGCCGTGGTGCAGCTCGCCCACGCGCTGCGCGACGTCCTGGCCATGGGCGTGCGGGTGAAGGACGACCCGGCCTTCACGCAGCGGGTGCTGGCGCAGGTCGCCGCGAGGCAGGACCTGCCCGAGTTCCTCCGGGCGCCGCTGCGCCGCTGGCAGCGCGACACGCAGGCCTGGGCCAAAGAGAAGTTCGACGCCCGCGCGGCCACGCCCGACGTGCTGTTCGCCAAGGCCAAGCGCCTGGTGCTGGCGGCGAGCGGCCCGGCGCAGCTGCTGCCCGACGACACGTCCGAAGTCGCGTACCTGCGCGCCAGCGGCTACCTCAATCTCGCGCTCCAGAAGGACCCCGCGTTCAAGCAGCGCGGCGAAGCGCTGTTCCTGCTGGGCGTGGCCATGGCGGCGCTCAAGACACCCACGCTGTGGGAGTTGGATCAGCTCTTCTTCGAAGCCTGCATTCGCGAGAACCCGGCGACGCCGCTCGCCGCGCGCTGCTTCCACCAGCTGTCCGAGCGGCTGTACTTCGGCTTCACCGGCTCGGCAGGGACGAACCTGCCGGACGAGGAGCTCGAGCGGCTCGAGGCGCTGCGCCGCTTGGCGCAGCCTCCTCGCTGAGGCCCGTGTCATCCGCTGCTCAGGCGGCCCGCGTGGCCTGACGCCGTCAGCTCCACGGAGGCGCCGGCGTCGCGCCAGCGCCATGCCGCTCCCGCGCCCAGCGTCGGCTGACCTTCGAGCCACCTCCATGGTGCTGCTCGCAGCCGGCGTCTGGGCGCGGTGAGCGCTGGCGCTTCTTTTCCTCGCGAGAGCAGCCCCACGCCGCCGCGCCCGTTCGAGCCAGTCGTCTTGTGCAGTCCTCTCGAACCTCCTGCTTGGAAAAGGCACCACCATGCTTCCGCTCCACCTCACCCGCTTGTTCGGCGTGCTCGCGCACGTCGACGCAGGCAAGACCACGCTGTCCGAACGGCTCCTCTATTTCTCCGGGCGCATTCGCCGCATGGGCGACGTGCACCACGGCGACACGACGTTGGACTCGTCCGCCGAAGAGCGCCGCCACGGCATCACCATCTCCGCGGCGGCGACCACCACCCGCTGGCGCGTCGGCGACGAGCCGGTGCACCAGCTGTCTCTCATCGACACACCCGGCCACGTCGACTTCGCGGTGGAGGTCGAGCGGGCGCTGACGGTGCTCGACGGCGCCGTCGTGGTGCTGGACGCGGCGAACGGCGTCGAGCCGCAGACGGAGGCCGTCTGGCGCCAAGCCGACGAGCACGGCGTCCCGCGCGTCGTCTTCGTCAACAAGCTCGACGCGGTGGGCGCTTCGCTGCCGCGCTGTCTCGAGCAGTTGCGCGACACGCTGGGCGTCGACGCGGTGCCGCTCCAACAGCTCCTGCCTGACGGGGGGCTGGTGGACGTCATCCACGAAGAGGCGCTGTCCTTCGACGAGCGGGGCACCCTCACGCGCCGCCCCTTCCCGGCGCCGGCCGAGCGCGCGGCGTTGGTGGAGCGGCTGGCGGAGCATGACGACGGCATGGCGGAGCGGTTCCTCCACGGCCTGCGGCCGACGAATGACGAGGTGCACGCTGCGCTGCGCCGGCTGACGCTCAGCCGCGTCGTGGTGCCGGTGCTCTGCGGCTCGGCGCTCAAGCACCGCGGCATTCAGCCGGTGTTGGACGCCGTGGTGCGCTACTTGCCGTCGCCGCTCGAGCGGACGCTGGGGCAGGGCCTGAAGGCCCAGGTGGACGCGCCCAGCTGCGCCTTCGTCTTCAAGACGGAGGTGGACGCGCACCTCGGCGCCCTGTGCTGGGTGCGGGTGTTCCAAGGCGCCATCGACGCCGGCGACGTCTTGCGCGTCGCGGGCCAGAAGAAGACGGAGCGGGTGACGCGGCTGCTCAGCCTGCACGGCGCAGGGCTCGAGCCGCTGGACCGGGCCGTGCCCGGGACGGTGGCGGTGTTGGTCGGCTTCAAGTCGGCCAAGACGGGCGACACGCTGTGCGGCGGCGCGCTCGACGTGCAGCTCGACGGGCTGCGCGTGGCGGAGCCGCTGGTGCAGCTGGCGGTGGAAGCCGAGTCGCGTGAGGCCCACGCGAAGCTCGGTGAGGCGCTGCGCCGGGCGTGTTTCGTGGACCCGTCGCTGCGCGTCCGCGTCGACGACGAGACGGGACAGACGCTGTTGTGCGGCGTCGGCGAGCTGCACCTGGCGATGTGGCTCGAGCGACTCGAGCGCACCGAGCGCCTCACCTTGAAGGTGAGCCCGCCCCAGGTGGCGAGGCGCGTGACGCCGGCCTCGGCCGTGGCGGTGACGTACCGGCACGTGCAGCAGCGCGGCGGCCCCGGCCAGTTCGCCGTGGTGTCCGTGGCGCTGGCGCCGCTCCCGCGCGGTGTGGGCGTGCAGTTCACCGACGAGACGACCGGGGGCGTCGTGCCGGCGCCCTTCGTCGCGGCGGTGGAGGACGGCGTGCGGGCGGGGCTCTCGTGTGGGGGCCCGAGCGGCGAGCCGGTCGTCGACGTGGCGGTGCGGCTGGTCGACGGACAGACCCACCCCAAAGACTCGAGCGCCGCAGCGTTCGAGGCTGCGGGGACGTTCGCGGTCCGCGCCGCGCTCGGGCAGGCCGGGCTCGTCCGGTTGGTGCCCATGGCGTCGGTGCAGGTGCACGTGCCGGACACGTTCACCGGCGGCGTCGTCGGAGAGCTGTCCGCGCGGGGCGGGCAGGTGCGCGGGCTGGAGGTCGCCCGCGGTCGAGCGCGCGTGGATGCGACGCTGGCGCTCGAAGCGACGTTCGGCTTGGTCACGGCGCTCCGCAGCAAGAGTGAAGGCCGCGCCCAGGTGAGCGTGCACCCGGCTGGATACGAGCGCGGGTGAAGTCACCGGCGCCGGGCCTCCCCGCTTCACGTTCGGCGGGGAGGCCGCGGCGACCCTCGACTTCCAGGGCCGCCCCAGACGGCGGCGTGGCATGCTCCGCGGCCGGGATGTCCGAGAAGCTCATCTTCCAGTCGTCCGTCGAGGCGCTCTTCCACAAGGCGCTCAAGGGGCAGGTGACGTCGGCGCTCAAGGCCGAGCTGCGAACGCTGGGCTTGGACCTGGACAAGCCGCTGCCACCCGCCATCGGCCGGGACGTCTGGTACGAGGCGCTCGAGCGGACCGCGCGCTCGGTGTTCGTCGGCGTGCCGCGCGACGAGGCCATGTGGCGGCTGGGCACCACGCTCTTCAAGGGGCTCGAAGACTCGCTGCTGGGCAAGGCGCTGGCGCCGGTGGCGCGGACCTTGGGGCCGGCGCGGCTGCTCAAGCGCGTCCCGCACAACATCAAGTCGGCCAACAACTTCGCGCAGAGCCGCTACGACGAGCGCGGGCCGGGTGAGGGCCTGCTCTGGGTGAGCGACGTCGGCACCTCGCCCGAGTTCACCGCCGGGACGCTGGACGCCATGGCGCGCTGGGCGGGCGCGAAGGACTGTCTGGTCGCCATCCAGCGGCTCGACGCGCCGGCGTGCAACTTCCTGCTGCGGTGGAGTCGGGACGGCTGAGCGGCCGGGCTACGAGCGCACGGACGGCTCGCTTGGGTCTGCGGTGAGCAGCGCGGCGAAGCGGGCGCGGAGGCGCTCGTTTCGGCTCGCGCGCCGCGCAGCGACGCACGGTGGCCGTGGCTTCCGAAGGTCAGGTCGCGCCGGGCCAGGGCGCCAGCTCCGGTCCGTGCTCCACGGCGTCGGCGCCATGAGGTGAGCGCAGAGTCAGCATCGCTCGGTGGAGACCACGCCCACGTTGCAACGCGTCGCTGGGGCCTCGCCGGCGCCGCGGCCCGAGCTC
>JALHOS010000312.1 GCA_022842905.1 Myxococcaceae bacterium
CGGCTGCGTGCTCGACGGCGCGGAGGTGCCCGAAGGCACGGCGCGCCCGTTCTTCGACACGCGCCAAGTCGCGCACTGGGACACCTGCGCCCCGCGCGCGGTGGTGCGCTTCTGCCGTAGCGGCGTGCTCGACGGGCCGGCGACGCACGCGTTCGCCACCTGCCAGCCTGGCCCGAGGCCTCCGGCGCGGCACACCGCCTGGACCGAAGACTTCGAGCAGCCGGGCTTCGCGACGCGCTGGGACGTGCTGGGCGCCTCGTCGCTGGCCACCGTCGTCGAAGCGCCGAGCGGCTCGGGGAACCACGCGCTGCGGCTCGGCGGCTTGGACGGCGGAAGCTGGGACGTGTCGTTCTGGAGCAAGGACCGTGTCGCGCGCGGCGACCGCGTCCGCGTCACCTTCACCGTCTGGCACGACGCGACCCCGGGGCCGGCGCACTACCTGGGCTGGTCGGGCCCCTTCCGCCAAGACGTCTTCAACAACCAGTCGGCCTACCCCGAAGCCACCTTCGAAAACTGCGCGCCGGGGCCGTGCTGGGCGGAGAACGGCCGCATCGGCCTGGGCCCGCAGATTCGCTTCGGCCACGCGGACCGCTGGAACCAGGCCACGTCTCGCGCGACGGCGCTGCGGCTGCGGGTGACGCTGGGCGATCGCAGCGGCGCTCGGGCGGAGTGGGGCTCGGACGCCGGCTGGCAGGCGGTGGACTTCTTCGCCGCCGACGCATCGGTGCTCACCACCGCCGACGCGCGCTGGAAGGACCTCGACACGCGCTGGCTGCCCCCGTTCGAGCCCTGGCACGACATCGACGTCGGGCGCAGTGAGCTGCTCTTCATCGGCTTCGGCGGCGTGGGCAACCCCAGCCTGCGGCACCGCGTCTTCCTTGACGACATCGTCACCGAGCCTGCGCCGCCGCAGCCCGTCACCTTTCCGTACGCGCAGCAGTCCGCGCCGCTGCCCGTCGTCCGGCCGACGGGCCGCACGGAGATGGCGTCGCTGCCCGACACCCTGGACCTGGTGCAGGCCGCGCGCTTGACGATCCACGCGCTGACCGCGCCGCTGTACCGCGAAGGTGACGAGCAGCTGTACTGGCAGGGGCAGCTCAACTCGAACCCCGCGCAGCTCCACTTCGGCGAGTGGGAGACGATTGACGCGAAGTTCTGGGAAGCGCTGCCGCTGCTGCGCGTGATGACGGGCGAGCGCTGGGCCGAAGACGTGGACGCGGTCTGGCAGCGGCGCTTGCAGCGCTCCCTGTCCGCGGACGGCGGCTTCGTCACCTTCTCGCTCGAGAAGCCCTTCGTCACCTACCCCGCGACGCCGCAGGAGCAGTCGAACTGGGGCCCCTCGGGCTACCGCGTACAGCCCGTGCTGCCGCAGGGCCGAGTGCTCGGGCTGTTGTCGACGCTGAGCGCGCTAGCTCCGGACGCGGGCTGGCAGCAGCTGGGCACGCGGCTGGTGGACGGGCTCGACGCCATCGCCTGCAAGCCCGTCGGTGCATTCGGCGTCTATTACACGCTCCCGGCGGACTTCTTCTCACCGCTGGGCCTGCCTGCGGCGTGTCCGCAGCCCGACGGTACCGGGACGCTCACCGGCCACGCGTCGTCGGAGATTGGAGGCCGCCTCATTCAAGGGCCAGCCCAGTTCTTCGCGCGCACCGGCTACACGCCGGCCCGGCTCCTCGCGCAGCGCTACGCGCGCTACATGATTGGCCACGCCGGGTACTTCGACGGCAGCACCGGCGCCTTCACGCTGGACCCCATGGCCATGGACGAGGGCCCCAAAGCCGGCCCTCACTTCATGCGTCACACGAAGGTGCTCGACGCGCTGGTTGATTACGGCCTGGGCGCGCCGGACCCGTCCGTCGTCGACTGGGCGGTGACGAGCTACACCTGGGCCAAGCAGCACCCGCTCGTGAAGACGCAGGTCGGCTGGTTCCCCGAGTACCTGTCACCCCACAGCGTCACCACCGACTACGGCGTCGTCGACATGATCAGCATCGCCACCAAGCTGTCCGCGGCGGGGCGGCTGGACGAGTGGGACGACGTCGAGCGGTGGACCCGCAACCAGTTCCTGGGCCAACAGCTGCGCGACATCGACTGGGTGGACGAGCACGTGGCGCAGCAGGCGCCAGACGTGGGGCCCGGCGGCGGCTGTCCCAACCGGCCGGCGAGCCGCGGGTGCACGCGGGAAGGTGTCGCGGCGCGGCTGCTGGGGAGCTGGGGCGGGTATGTGCGCCCCGACGAGTACCTGGGGAGCAACGGCGCCGGCGTCATGCAGGACGCGACGGCCAACGCGGCGCGCGTGCTGTACCTGCTGTGGAAGCACGCCACCCGCGTGAGCGCCGGCGTCCTGTCGGTCAACCTGCGCTTCAACCGTGTCTCGGCGGCGGCGCAGGTCGCCAGCTACGAGCCGTACGAAGGGCGCGTCGACGTGACGGTGAAGGACCCGTCGCTGAGCGCGGTGCGGGTGCGCTTGCCGCGCGGGCAGGCCGCGGCGCAGTCGGTGTCCGTCAACGGCGCGTCGGCCGGCGCGCGCGCCACCACCGACGGCCGCTACGCCCGCATCGCCGGGCCCTTCGTGGCGGGGGACGTCATCAGCGTGCGCTACGCCCTGCCCCAGACGCAGCTGACGCTCACCATGCCGGGGGCGGACGAGTTCGGGCCCGACGGCGGCGCAGGCCCCACCGCGAGCTACCGCTACACGCTGCGCGGCGACACCGTCATCGAAGTCGCGGAGGTGGGGGTGGCGCCCCGTGGGCTGCGCGGCGCGCTCTACGGCGGCCGGCTCAAGTTCCTCGGCACGCCGACCGTCGTGCGCGCGCCCGCGTGGATTCCAGACATCGAGCCGTGACCGAAGCCCGGCCTGGCTTGGCCTCTACGCGTCTTCGGCGTCTCGCTGGAGTCGCTTCGCCAGCGCGACGGCCAGGCGCATGGCCATGGACTTGTGCGCCTTGAGCGCGGCCTTGAACTCCTGCTCGGTGAGGACGAGCACCGTCGTCGCCTCGGCGGCGATGACGCTGGCGGAGCGCGGGGCCGGCGAGAGCGCCGACAGCTCGCCGAAGAAGTCGCCCGCTTCCAGGTAGCGCACGCGCTTGGTGGTGCCCTTGCGGCGCACCTCACAGCGCCCGGACACGACGAAGTACGTCGACGAGCCGGCGGCCCCTTGTTTGATGATCTCGCTCCCGGACCGGTGCTCCTCGACCTTGAGCCGCTTGGCCAGCGCGGCGAGCTCTCCGTGGGGCAGGTCCGCGAGCAGCGGCATGGCCTTGAGGGCGTTGGTGCGGTCGTCGAGGGAGTCCATGGGCGGCCCGAAGGTAGCGCTTTTCACGCGGCGTCATCCGTGAAGTCTCCTAAAGCGCGGACGTCCCATGGACGCGCCCACCCTCCCGCTCAACGAGCGCCGCATCGACGTCTTCTTCGCCGTCATCTTCCTCGTCTTCGCGCTCACCAGCGGCATCAGCGACGCGGTGCCGACGCTGGGCATCGAGCTGTCGGAGACCTCGGACAACCCGCTGGCCCGCGCCAACTGGTGGTACGCGCATGACACGGACCCGCTCTTCATGCGCCCCCCGGTGTGGATGCGCTTCGTCACCGGGCTGTCGGCCTTCGTGTACGGGCCGTTCTACCTGCTGCTGGCCTGGGCGCTGGTGAAGGGGAAGAACTGGATCCAGCTGCCCGCCGTCATCTACGCGACGATGATCTCCACCATCACCGGCGTCATCGTCTTCGGCGTGGAGTTCTTCGGCGAGCCGGAGTGGCGCTGCACCAACCCGCTCAAGTTCCTGGCCTTCAACACGCCGTACGTCGTCGTGCCGCTGCTGCTGCTGGCCCGCATGCGCAAGCCGAACCCGTTCAGCAGACCGTTCTGAGCCGTGGCCAGAAAGTGACGAGCCACGGGGTGGGCGCTAGCGTCATCCTTTCGCCATGGCGGGTCTCGACGACACGTTTCGCCCGGCCACCACGCCGGACCCGGGTGGAGGTCTCTGCCCCGGCTGCCGCAAGGCCGTCACCGGCGAGGCCAACTTCTGCCCGGCGTGCGGGAACGACCTGCGAGGCAACCGGTCGGTCACGCCCGCGCAGTCGCTGCCGAGGGACGAGATCATCGACAAGCGCTACCGCGTCCTCGAGAAGCTCGGCGAGGGCGGCATGGGCTCGGTCTACAAGGTCGAGCACGTCCGCATGGGGAAGATCGCCGCGCTCAAGGTGATGCGCGGGGACATCGCGCTGGACCGAGCGCTCAAGCAGCGCTTCCTGCAAGAAGCCCAAGTCGTCGCGCGGCTGTCACACCCGAACACGGTGCAGGTCTTCGACACCGGCGAGCTCGACGACGGCAGCCTCTACATCACCATGGAGTTCGTCTCGGGCAAGGACCTGGCCTGGCACCTCAAGGCGCACGGGCCCATGAGCGAGTCCCGCGCCATCGGCATTGGCCTGCAGCTGCTCGCCTCGCTCCAGGAAGCGCACGAGGCCGGCATCGTCCACCGCGACATCAAGCCGGCGAACGTCATGCTGACGCGGCGCCGCAAGGGCGACGAGGAGCAGGTGAAGCTGCTCGACTTCGGCATCGCCAAGCTCCAGGAAGCCGAAGCCCGCACCACGCTCGATATCGTCGGCACCCCCGCGTACATGCCGCCCGAACAAATCCGCGGCGAAGCGGTGGACGGCCGCGCCGACGTGTACGCCTGCGGCGCGCTGCTGTTCGAGCTGGTGTCCGGCCGCCAGCTCTTCGTGGGGCAGACCCCGGCCGAGGTCATCACCCAGCACTCGAGCGCGCCGGTGCCGAAGATCGGCGACGTGCTGCCTACGGCGAACATCAGCCCGCGCTTCGAAGCGGTGCTGGAAAAGGCGCTGTCCAAGAACGCCGCCGATCGCTTCCAGGACGCCGAGAGCATGCGCGCCGCGCTGGGCACGCTCGAACGGCAGAAGGCCCCGACGACGGCCGACTTCACGCCGGTGCCGGTGGAGCTGGCCGAGCGCATGTTGTCGCGCGAGGACTTCGACCGCTTCGAACGCACGTTCCGCCGCAAGCGCGCGCTCTTCCCCGTGGCGGTGCTGACGGTGCTCGCCGCGCTCGGCGCCATCGGCTACCGCGCGTACGAGCTGCGCGCGCCGCCGACACACTTCGGCCATGAACAGGAGCCGAACGACCGCCCGGACCAAGCGACGCGCATCGCCTTGGGGACGCCCGTGACGGGCACGGTGGGCTCGGCGCCGGCCGGCGAGCGCGACCGGGACCTCTACCGCGTCGACGTGCCGGCCGGCCGCCTGCGCGTCACGCTGAGCGCGGTGGACGACCTGAACCTGACGGTGGAGCTCTCCCAGCTCGAGCGCAGCGAAGGCGGCGAGAAGCTCAAGCGCCGCGTCTTCCTCGACGACGTCGGCCTGGGTCTGCCCGAGCGCTTGGACGGCTTCGCCGCGCAGCCGGGGCCGCTGTACGTGCGCGTCGAAGAGCGCGCCTTCGTCAGCGAGCCCGCGCGGCCGTCTCGGGAGCGGGCGCTGGTGCCGTACACGCTGACCTTGGACGTGCTGGGCAGCGACGCTGGCGCGGAGCTCGAACCCAACGACATGCCCACGCAGGCGCACGCGCTGTCCTTCGAACGAGCCACCGTGGCCACCGTGGGCGCGCGGGTGGACGACCTCGAGCGCAAGGCCGCGGCGCGCGTCGACTCGCCGTTCTCCACGATCGACTGGTTCCAAGTCGACGCCGACGAGCCGTGCTGGGTGCTGGTGGTGCCGCCGGTGCGCGGGGCGTTGTTGGTGCACGACGGGGCGTGGCTCGAGCTGGCGGCTCCGACGAGCCCGTCGGCCCGGGCTCCGCCGGTCAAAGGTCCGCTCGTGGTGCGCGGCGCCCCGCGCCTGCTCAAGCTCGAGAGCAAACGGCTGCGCGTGGTGCCCGCGGACGACGCACAGGCCTCGGACGAGTACCTGCTCGCGCCAGCGCACCCGGGGCCGAACGGGCTGCTCGCCGTGCGCGCGCTGCTTGACGCGCTCAGGGCGCAAGGTCGCGAAACACAAGTCCCCGGCGCGAAGGAGCTGGTGCGCAAGGAGCTCGCCACCGCCCAGGACCTCGCGCGGCTGGCCGACTGAAGCGCGGGCGTCGCGGCCGCGCGTCCGCTGCTACAACCCTGAGCGCCCATGCGCCGCACGACGCGCCACACGACGCTCGACTGGCCGTCGGACGAGCCGCTCGTCCTGGGCGTCGTCGCCGACACTCATTCGAACCCGAACTCGTCGGGCCTGGAGCACCTCGCGGCGCTGCGCCCCGCGGCGATTCTCCACGCAGGCGACATCGGCGACGCGGCGGTGCTCGCGCAGCTTCGCCACGTCGCGCCGGTGCACGCCGTGCGAGGCAACATCGACACGCGGCTGCCCGAGGTGCCGGACGAGCTGGTGCTGACAGTGACGAAGCGGGGGGCGCCGTGGCTTCGGCTGCTGCTGCTCCACATCGCCGTCTACGGGCCCAAGCTGCGCGCTGACGTGAAGCGACGCGCGAGCGCCGAGCGCGCCCAGCTCGTCGTCTGCGGCCACTCGCACGTGCCCTTCGTCGGCCAGGAACAGAAGCTGACGGTGTTCAACCCGGGCTCCATTGGCCCGCGGCGCTTTACCCTGCCGATCCTCTTCGGGAGCGTCACGCTGCACGCCGGGGGCGTGGAGCTGCGGCACTACGAGGCGGAGACGGGCCGGCCGTGGCTGCCGCCGGGTTGAGGGTTGGCGTGACGGGGCTGGCGAAACGGGTCCGCGCGCTGCACGTCACGGTTCGCGACGAAGCCGACCGGCCTGCGCTTCGTGGCCAGCTCGAGCGTGGCCCTGCGCCGCCGGTGGCGGAGTCGCGTCCGAACCGCCTTCTCACCGGCTCAGGGCGCGCCTTCGCGTGAACACCGTTCGGAGGAGCGCGACGTGGCCGACGGAAGGCTGCGGCGCGCGGCACCGACGTCACGAACTCGCATTCGAAGACGACCGGCGTGCGCAGCTTGGCCAGCCCGAGCGTGCCCCCGGGGCGACGCCGATGGCGGAGTCGAGCCCGCACCGCGCCCTCACCCGCTCAGGGCGCGCCTTCTCGGAACACCTGCTCGGTGACGAGGGTGACGGGGCCGGCGGACAGCTCCGCGCGCAGCACGTCACCATTCGCGTCGAGGACGACCGGCATGCGCAACTTCGCCAGCTCGAGCGTGGCCTTGAAGACACCGCTGGAAGAGTCGAGCCCGCTGAGCGTCGCCGTCTCGAGACCGACGGGGTTCGTCTCCGGGTAGTAGCCCTCGAAGCTCAGCGCCGTGACCTTCCCCGCGAGGAAGTCCTCGCGCGTGCGCTGAAGCTCGATTCGCTCGCAGGCCAACCCGTTCGGGTCCTTCGACTCCACCGTGCCGCGCAGGGGCTTGCCCGACACTTCCCCGCTGTACGCGTAGCGGCTGCGCTTCTGCTGCACCAAGTCGAGCTCGAGCGTGCGCTGCCCGTTGACGGTGGTGAAGGTGCGGCGCCGACGAATGATGCCGGTGGCGTCGGCTTCGGTGATGGTGGCGGAGTCCTCGGCGAGCGCGTCGGTGGCCGAGCGCGGCACGAAGCGGCTGGTGACGCTGAAGAAGACCTCGGTCCCGTCGATGCGCTTGAGCCAGCTGGTCCGCGTGAAGCCGACGCGGACGCCGCGGAGGCTCGTGACGGCGATGGTGCGGTAGCGCTGCGGCGGACCTTCAAAGGCGCGAGTGCGGGCGAGCGCGGCCGCGAAGGACGTCGCCGCCCGCCGGAACGTCTGGGTGTAGCCGGGCTCGTCGTGCAGGCAGGTCACCGGCGCCGCCTCCGACGACAGCGCCATGAGCTTGAGGCTGCCGACCCGCCGGCCGCCGGGCTGCTCCACCGCGTAGAGCACCTCGACGAAGAGCGCCGGCGCCTTCTCCACGACGTCGAGCGCGAAGGGGCGCACGGCCAGCACCGTGTGTTGCGCGCGGACGGACTCGATGAGGCGAGACAGCGCGTTGGCCACGTCGACTGGCCGGTCGTACGCGAAGCAGGTCAGGTCCTGCTCGGTGCCCAAGGGGAGCGTGACGACGTGGCTCCCGGTGGCGTCGTCGCGGGCGACCGCCACGTCGGCCGAAGCTTCGGCGCGCAGCTCCACCCCGCCCACGGTGAAGGCCCGGGACCGGCCTTCAGGCAGCTCGCGCGCGAAGAGGGACTCGATGGAGGCGCCAGCGTCGCGCGGCGCTTCGACCTGCACGTCGGTCGGCGGTGTGGCCTGGTGGCTGACCGGTGCGTCCGCGACGGGAGCCTTCGTCGTCGCGCAGCCGAGCCACAGCGCCGCCAGGGCGAGCACTCGCGACATGGCGTCAGGCTCCCGAGCAGCTCCGCGCTACTCGCACGTGTGCACGGTGACTTCGACGCTGTCGATGCCGACTTGGTAGAAGGCCTGCGAGCGAACCGACAGGCCGATGCCGAACACCGACGAGTTGACGAAGGACGCCAGGAGCAGGCCGCCCCAGGTGTCTCGGGGGCCGCCGTAGGTGAAGCTGCTCGGCCCGACGGTCCACTGCGCGTTCGACGCCTTGTTGGTGAAGGAGCCCGGCGCGGGTCCAGCGAGCACGCGCACCTGATCATCGAAGACGGGGCCGGACATGCCGCCAGGCGTGGTGCGCCGCACGGTGACGGACAGGCCCGTCACGTCGACGCCCGTCGGCACGGTGAAGCCGAAGTTCGTCAGCGCCAGCTCGTCAGTCGGAAGGGCGGTGTCGGTGGCGGTGGCGAAGGCCGAATCGGTGACGCGGGCGTTGTCCGGGGTGCTCCAGACGGCGGTGTTGGACGTCTCCACGACGACGGTCGGCTGGAGCGCCGGCAGGCCGCTGCCGGGCGGGCCTTCGAGCGTGACGCTGTCGAGGTTGAGCACGCAGCCCAAGCCCATGCCGGTGAAGCTCAGGTCGAAGGAGGCGCCGGCCACCATCGTCGTCAGCCGAATCTCACTGCCGCCGGCCGTCGCGACCGGAGTGAACCAGGCGCCACCGAGCTGACGCATCCGCACCGTCGGCGTCCCGACGAACACGCCGCGGAGCACTGGTTGGTAGGCGATGCCCGCCACGCCGTAGCCGGAGAAGCGGAGCGCCGTGCTCGACTGCCCACCGCCCAGCGTCGCGACCGCGAGCCCCGTGTCACTGGCCAGCGCGCCCTGCGGATTGACGATGGGAATGCCCGCGGCGACGGAGCGCGCCATGCTGGCCGTGCGAGGGCCGTAGCTCCGCGGAGTGCAGCTGCCGCCCGTGCCGCCGGTCGCGCCGCCACCCGTGCCGCCAGTTGCGCCGCCACCC
>JALHOS010000313.1 GCA_022842905.1 Myxococcaceae bacterium
CCAAAAACAGCAACGACGCTCGGTGGAGCGTCGCTACATCGTCAATCGTTATTCCCACGGCTGTCAAAGCACTCGAGTAGATTCACTCCCAATTCAAGCGCGACGTGCCGCCACGTCGACGAAGCGTCGAGCTCAGCGCCGGCGTCGTGCGGCCCCTGCTGCGTGCCGTCGCCCCGCGGGTGTCGCCGGCGAGCCGAGCGCGCGCGGCGCCTCCTCGTGATGAAGCGGAGCGCTCAGTCCGCCACGAGGTCCTGCGGATGCGTGGGCGCGTCCAAGCGCGAGGCGTCCGCTGCCCTGGATCGCCAGCGCAAAGCGGAGCGTGCGACGCTCTCCTCGTCGACGAAGCGCCGCGCTCAGTCCGCGCCCGCGTCCGGCGCCTGCGTACGGTCGTCCAGCGCGAGGCGGCCGATGCCCTGCTTCACCAGCGCCCAGAGCAACTTGCGCCGCGCCTTCTCGTCGATCGTCCCTTCGACGACGAGCCCCGCCCCCAGGTAGCGCAGCTGGACCTTCGCGCCTTGGGCGCGCGCCACGTCTTGGAAGCGCTTGAGCTGCGCCTGGAGCGCCGCCTGGTCGAACACGAGCTCGAGCGAGCGCGCTTCGAATTCGTCGGACCGGAAGAGCACGTGCAAGGCGTCGCGGCAGGCGGCGGCGCTGACCTGGACGGCGAGCTTCACCTCCGCGTCGGGCGTGTAACTGAGCCCCTTGCACGCCGCGCTGGCCGCCTTGAGCGCCGCCGCATCCGTCTTGGGCGCTTCACCCACGCGGACGAGCCACAGCGCGACGAGGCCGTCGGCGCCGAGCAGCACCGCGGTGCGCCCAGGCTTCTTCGCGGTGAGCAGCAGCTCGTTGGTGGCGCCGAGCCACTCGACGTCGACGACGCTCGGGTCTTCCGCCTCGACCCAGTCGAGCCGGGGCAGCTTGACGAAGCGCTCTCCCTGCGCCGGGACGTCCATGAACAGATCCGGCGGCAGCGCGCTCGCGGTGGCCGCGCACAACCACAACCCCAGGACGAAGGACCGGCGCACGCCACGGACGTGTAGCAGAAGCGCCGTGCCCGGGCGAAAAGCGGCGGCGCCCAGCCAAGTTGGCTACGGTCTGTTCCAAGACGCATGTCGAACTGGATCACCTGGGCCCTCCTCAGCGCCCTGCTTCTCTTCCGTGGCCTCTTGGCCGCGGTCGAGGCGTCGCTGCAGCAGGTCACCGACACGCGCGCCAAGGAGCTGGCCAAACAGCAGCCCCGTCGAGGTGAGCGCCTGGTCCGGCTCAAATCAGACCCGGAACGAACCGCCGCGGCGCTGCGCAGCGGCATGGTGCTCTCGGGCTTCTGCGCCGCCGCGCTGGGCGTCATCATCGGCCCGCGACTGCTCGACCGCACGCTGGTGCAGGTCATCGAGTCGTCGTGGCTGGCCTGGGTCACGCCGCTGACCGCCGCGCTCCTCGTCGCGTTGGCAGCCACGCTGGTCGACGTGAGCCTGCGCAGCGCGGCCCTGCGCCAGCCCGACGCCTACGCGCTGCGGCTGTCTTGGGTGGGCCTGGCCACCGCCGCCGTGCTCAGCCCCTTCGTCCAGGTGCTCGTCGTGCCGCTCAACCTGGTGCTGGCCCCGTTCGGCACCAAGGTGTCCTTCCAGCCGCCTCCCCCGCCGCTGGAGACACTCGAGAAGTTGCTGACCGAGCAGGCCAAGAAGGACGAGGTCGACCAGAACGCGCCGCAGCTGATTCGGTCGATCTTCGAGCTGTCGGACAAGACGGTGCGGGACGTCATGGTGCCGCGCACCGACGTCGTGTCGATCGAGCTGTCGACGTCGGTGGAGCAGATCCTCCAGGTGGTCGCCGAGCAGAACCACTCGCGGATCCCCGTCTACAAAGAGGACATGGACCGCATCGTGGGCATTCTCCACGTGCGCGATCTGGTCCCCATGCTGCAGACGCCCGGCCTCATCGTGCTCGAAGACCTGGTGCGGCCGGCGGTGTTCGTTCCGTGGGTCAAGCCCATCGGCGACCTGCTGCGCGAAATGCAGAAGCGCCGCATTCACCTGTGCGTGGTGGTGGACGAGTACGGCGGCTTCTCGGGAGTCATCACGCTCGAGGACATTCTCCGAGAGATCGTCGGCGACATCGGCGACGAGTTCGACGAGGAAGTCCACGCGGTCGAACGCCAGGCCGACGGCTCCTTCGTCGTCGACGCCATGTTGCACAAGGACGAGTTCGGCCGGCTGTTCGACCACCGGCTGCCCGACGGCGACTTCGAGACGGTCGGCGGGTACCTCTCACACCTGGCGGGGGCGATCCCCGAGGTGGGCGAACGCTTCGTCGCCAGCGGCTGGACCTACGCCGTGCAGTCGAAGGACGGGCCCCGGCTGGGCCGCATCGTCATCACCAAGCCCAAGGCGCTCCAGACCGAGCGGCGCGCGAGCAAGGAGTTCGCCGTCCGCCCGCCGTCCAGCCAAAGCTGATCGCGCCCCAAAGCCACCGCCGCCTTCAGTCGGCGCTCGGGGTGACGTCTGGCAGGCCCCCCACCTCGACACCGCGGTGCGCGGCGAACTCGAGGAACGCCGCGCCTTCGTCTTGGCTGGCCAGCAGCCGCCCGCGGACCCGGACCTCGGTCAGCCGCGCTCCGGCACGCCAGGCAAACGCCCGCACGTCGAAGCGCTCACGCAGCGACACCCGCACCCGCCCTTTGGCCGGCGTCGCGACGACCAGCTGGCTGGTCAGGCCCTTGGCGACGACGAGGCCTCCGAGCCACAGCTCGTAGGACACCAACGCCACCGGCCACGTCGGCGCTTCGACCGTCACCGACAAGAGTCCGTCCTCGGGGCTCGGCAAGCGCACGTCGAGGTCCGTCACCACGACGGCTGCGTGGGGCGGGGTCGGCAGCGGCACCGGAAGGACCGGCGCGTGCTTGCAGCCGCCGAGGAGCATGAGGAGCGCACCGACGCCCGCCGCCCACCGCTGTCCGCGCCAAGCCGTCAACGTCAGCCCTCCAGCATGGGCTTGATGGCGTCGACCGACGTCGGCCAGCCACAGCGCCGCGCCAGCACCTCGAGCGCCCGCGCGAACTCGGCCGCCGACTGAAACCGGCGCGTGCGATCGGCCTGCAGCGCCTTCTTGACGATGTCCGCCGCCATGTCCGGAACCTCGGGGTTGAAGCGTTGGACCGGCGGCGTGCGCCCGTCGCGCACCAGCTGCAACACGGCGTGCTCGGACGCGCCGGCGAAGAGGCGCCGCCCGCTGAAGAGTTCCCAGAGCACCACGCCGACGCTGAACAGATCGGCCCTCGGGTCGACGTCTTCGCCCAGCACCGCCTCCGGGCTCGAATAGCCGGGCGTACCGCGCAGCAGCCCCGCCTCGGCGACGGCGCCTTCGAGGTGGGCGACGCCGAAGTCGGTGAGCTTCACGTCGCCGCTCACCGACAGCAACACGTTCGCGGGGCTCACGTCCCGGTGGACGATGCCCGCCGGCCCGCCGTCCGTCGGCTGGGGCTTGTGCACGTACTCGAGCGCGCGCAGCAGGCACGACGCGACGTAGGTCGACGCCATCAGCGGCATCGCCGTCTGCGCCTGGGCGAAGGCCCCGTGCATGAACTCCAGCGTGCGCCCGGCCACGAGCTCCTGCACCGTCAGGTAGTCCGGCCCCGCCTTGAAGCACCGGAACGTGCGCACCAGGTGCGGGTGCCGCAGCCGGACGGTCAGCTTCGCTTCGTCCACGAAGCGCTTGACCCACGCGGCGTCGCTCCGGTGCGCGGGCAGCAATCGCTTGAGCACGACGTCGGTAGGCTCGCCAGCGGGGCGCTGCCCGCCGTCCTTCTGGCGCGCCTGGTACACCTCCGCCATGCCGCCGACGGCGAGGCGGCCGACCAGCACGTACCCACCCAGCTCGTTCGCCGCCGCCGCCACGTGTCGCCCAAGCGTAGCCGCGCACGCCTCACCTGCAAGGCAGTCGCGGGCCATTCACCTCGGCGTGGCTGGACCGCTGTCCCCGCTACTGGCCGAGCGGCGCGTCGGTCAGCCGGCTGAGCAGGTCCCGCAGCGACGTGGTGGTCGCCAACACTTCGTCCAGCGAGCCTGACGCCTCCACGCGCTCCGCGTCGACGATCTGCCGCGCCAGCGCCTCGGTGACGTCCCGCGCGTCGCGATCGCCCGTGTCCAGCGCCGCCGCGCGAATGTCCTTGTGCACGCCGCGGAGCGAGACGATCAGCTGGTGCAGCGCCCGCCGCACGAGCCGCTGCTTCTCGCGGTCGTCGAGCGGGACGATCGGCGCCGCGGCCTGGTGCTCGGCTTCCTTCTGCTTGAGGCGCTCGAGCTCCTGCGGCGACAGGTCCGTCCGAGCGACGAGCCTGGCTGCCTCTTTGTGCCCCGTCTGACGGTCCACGACGGACACGCTGAGCAGGCCGTCGGTCCCCAGCTCGAAGGTGACCTCGAGCTCGGAGTCCGCGCGAAACTGGCCCGACAAGCCGGTCAACGTCAGCTCGCCGAGCAGGGTGTTCTCGTCGGCGCGCGCCGACTCCCCTTGCAGCACCGACACCCGCGCGGTCGTCTGCCCGGCGCGGCCAGGGTTGAACAGCTCCTTCGCGGTACACGGCAGCGACGAGTTCTTGGCGATGAGCGGCTTCACGCCTCCGCCCAGGATTCCGACGCTCAGCGTGCTGCCGACGACGTCGAGCAGCAGCGTCGACTTGCGCTGGCTGACGAGCTCGGCGGCGTGCACCGCCGCCCCGAGCGCCACGGCTTCGTCCGGGTTGACCGCCGCGCTCGGCACCTTCTTGAAGCGTTCGGACACCAGCTGCCGCAGCAGCGGCACGCGCGTCATGCCCCCGACGAGCAGCACCGCGTCCACGTGCTCGGCGTCGAGCTTCGCGTCGGTGAGCACTTTCTCGACGATCGCCAGGCAGTGCTCCGTCTTCGGGCGCACCAGGCGCTCGAAGAAGTCGCGGGTCAACATGGACTCGAGCACCACGCCGCGGCCCTTCGCGTCCGGCACCAGCACCGCGGAGATCCGCGAGCGCTCCACCGTGGAAATGGCCTTCTTCGCCTGCTCGGCCAAGCCCTTGAGGCGCTGGAGCGCGGCCTTGTCGTGCATGACGCGCTCGCGCGTCGGCCCGTCCGTCAGGTGGGACAGCAGCCACTGGACCAGCACGCCGTCGAAGTCTTCGCCGCCGAAGAACGGATCGCCGCCCGTCGCCACGACGCTGAAGACGCCGTCTCGAATGTCGAGCACCGACACGTCGAAGGTGCCGCCGCCCAGGTCGAACACGACCACGGTCCCCTTGAAGCTCTCGGCCAGGCCGTAGGCGATCGCCGCGGCCGTCGGCTCGTTGATGAGCCGCGCCACCTCGAGCCCGGCGATCGCCGCTGCTTCTTTCGTCGCTTGCCGCTGCGCGTCCGTGAACGCGGCAGGCACCGTGATGACGGCCTGACGGACTTCGCGCCCGAAGTGCGCCTGCGCGTCGCTTCGCAGCTCGGACAACACCATGGCGGCGATCTGCGTCACCGGCATGGTCTGGCCGGCGATCTTGATGCGAATGTCGTCGTTGGGCCCCGCAGCGATCGCAAACGGCCAGGTCGTCCGGGCTTTGGCCGCGAGCTCCGGGGTCCAGCGCTGCCCCATGAAGCGCTTCGTCGCGTACGCCACGTTCTCGGGGAACGTCTCCGCCAGCTGCCGCGCTTCTTCGCCCACCACCCGCGTGCCGTCGGGACGAATGCCGACCATGGAAGGAATCAGCCGCTGCCCACTGGCGCGCTCGATGATGCGCATGAGCCCGTCGGTCGCGGTCGCCACCGCGCTGTTCGTCGTGCCGAGGTCGATGCCGATGCTGGGCTCCGAGTCACTCATGGGTCGCCGCGCCAGCAGCTTATTCCGTCCTCGCCGAAAGGCCCGGCGAATTGCCGAGCGGCACGCAACCGCACGTCAGCGTGTGCGCAACAGGCTGCGGTACACGTCCACGTAGTCGCGCGCCGGCGCCGCCCACGAGAAGTCCCGGGCCATGCCACGACGCTGTACTTCCCTGTAGCGGGTGGGATCGCGAAACAGCGCAAGCGCTCGGCTCAGCGCGCGGCGCAGCCCGTCGACGGTCGCTTCGGTGAAGACCACGCCGGAGCCGTCGGCCTGGGTCACGTCCGACACCGTGTCCTTGAGCCCGCCGACGGCGTGGACGATGGGCACCGCCCCGTACAGCTGCGAGTACATCTGGTTGAGGCCGCAGGGCTCGAAGCGCGACGGCATGATGAAGAAGTCGGCGCCCGCTTCGATGAGGTGGGCCAGGCCGTCGTCGTAGCCGATCGTCACGCGCACGCAGGTCGGCAAGCGGGCCTCGAGTCGGCGCCAGCCGTCTTCGTACTGCGCCGCGCCGCTGCCGAGCACGACCACCCGCGCCCCGTGCTCGAGCCAGGGCGGCAACGCGCCGAGCAGCAGGTCGACGCCCTTCTGATCCACCATGCGGCCGATGACGCCGAACACGGGGAGCCCGGCCGGCGGAGGCGGCAGCTTCGCGCGCTCGAGCAACGCCACCTGGCAGGCCTGCTTCCCCGACACGTCCTGGGCCGAGAAGCGGTGGGGCAACAGCGCGTCCGTCGCCGGGTTCCATTCCAGCACGTCGACGCCGTTGCGAATGCCTCGCAGCACGTGCGCCCGCGCCTGCATGACCCCTTCCATGCCCATGCCCAGCGGCTTCGTCTGAATTTCTCGCGCGTACGACGGCGACACGGTGGTGAGCGCGTCGGCCCAGACCAGCCCGGCCTTCAAGTACGACAGGTGCCCCCAGTACTCGAGGCCGTCCACCGTGAAGAGCTCCCACGGCAGCCCGAGCACGTCGAGCTCGTGTTTGGGGAAGACGCCTTGGTACGCCAGGTTGTGAATCGTCAGCACGCTGCGGGCGCCCGGCCACACGCGCCGGTACGCGCGCTTGAGCGCCAGCGGCATCAGCCCCGTCTGCCAGTCGTTGCAGTGCACCACGTCGGGGACGAAGCGGAGCGCCTGCGCGGCCGTGAGCGCCGCCATGCCGAACAACGCGAAGCGCTGCGAGTTGTCGTGAAAGTCGCGCCCCTCTTCCCCGTACAGCCCTTCGCGCCAGGACAGCCGCGGCGTGTCCACGAAGACGATGCGCAGGTTGTCCTGCGGCTCGAGCGCGAAGAGGCGCACCACCTCTTCGCCGAACGGAAAGCGCAGAGTGAACGGTTCGCCGACGGGCCTGGCGTCGGGCACCTTCACCGAGCCGTAGCGGGGCGTGACGACGAGCACCTGGTGGCCTTGCCGGGCCAGCTCCGCGGGGAGCGCCCAGGCGACGTCCGCCAGCCCGCCCGTCTTGGAGTAGGGCGTCACTTCGGACGCGGCGAAGAGAATGCGCAGCGCCGGCTCACTCACGAGCGCGGGAGTCTCCCGCACGCCCGAGCAGCGCGACAGGTTTTTTCCGAGTCGACTTCACGGTAGAGGCCGCAGACACACCATGGCCACCGCGCCCCTCGCCGAGCCGTTCGACCGCTTCCGCGTCATCTTCGACGAGGCAGCCACCGCCCAACCGCAGGACCCCAACCAAGTCTGGCTGGCCACCGTCGACGGCCAAGGCCGGCCGACGGTCCGCGTGGTGCTGCTCAAGTCCTTCGACCCAAACGGCTTCGTCTTCTTCACCAACTACGAGTCGACGAAGGGCCGCGCGCTGGACGCCACGCACGAGGCGGCGCTCTGCTTCTACTGGCAGGTGCTGGGCCAGCAGGTGCGAGTGGAGGGCCCCGTGCAGCGCGTGAGCGACGCGGAGAGCGACGCGTACTTCGCCAGCCGACCGCGGCTCTCGCAGCTGGGCGCCTGGGCGTCGGACCAGAGCCGGCGCATCGGCTCCAGGCTCGAGCTCGAAGCGAGGGTCGCGGCGTTGACCGTGAAGTACCTGGGGCGCGACGTGCCTCGGCCTCCGCACTGGGGCGGCTACCGGCTGGCGCCGCGGCGCATGGAGTTCTGGAAGGCGCACCCCTTCCGCCTGCACTGGCGAGAGGAGTACCTGCGCCAGGGCGACGCGTGGGACGTGGCCACGCTGGCGCCCTGAAGCTGCGCGGGCCCTCGAGCGTCAGGGCGCGAAGCTGATGCCGCGGAAGCCGTGGTTGGTGGGCGCGGTCACCACGGTGACTCCCGTCGTTGCGCCTTGCGCGCCGTCGATCCACGCGACGACCCGGGTGCGCGACGTGTCCGCGGTGGTGCACAGGACGAGCACGCCGCGTGGCGTCTGCGTCGCGGCGACGTGGTTGCAGTCGGCGGAGCCTGACGAGGTCAGCGGCGTGAGCAGCGTGCCCGCGTAGGTCCAGCCGGCGAACCCGAAGACGTACTTGCTGACGCCGCCCATGCCGGCCACAGCGTAGTAGAGCACCTGCGCGCCGGGCGTCGGGATCAGCGCCGCGTTGGCCGCGGGAATGCCAGCGTCAGGAGGCAGCGGCAGGCCGGCGACGGTGTTCACCAACGACATCGGCGTGCCGGTCCCCACGGAGAAGACGCGGGAGATGGGCTCGCCGCTCGTCGGGAGCGCGCCGCCGGTCGTGCCATAGAGCTGCCCGAGGAAGATGCCCGTCGAGCGCAGGTTGGGAATGGCGACGTAGACCGGCGTGCTGGGGGTGCCCGCGGCGCCGTGGACGACGTACTGGATCCCGGCGGTGGTCCCCGCGTCGGTGGCGGCGTTCCCCGCAAGCCAGTAGCCGGTGCCGTCGACCGTGGCGGTGGAGCGCACGCTGTCCAGGTGGAAGCCGAGGAACTGCGTCGTCGTGTCCACGCTCAGGCCGTCCGACGAGACGCGCGCGACGCTGCGCAGCACATCGAAGAGGTTGCGAACGGCACTGCCGCCGTCGCGCGCCAGCTGTCCCGGCGGCCAGGCGTAGCCTGCGACTGCGTAGCTGCCGCCGCTCGGAGTGCCGACCCCGCCGCCCCGCGACGAGGTCGCGCCGAGTCCACCTTCGAGAATGACGGAGCCGGCGAGGGAGAAGCCCGGGATCGCCGCGTTGAAGACGAGCCCGCCGTCGAGCAAGTAGCCCTGCAGCTCGACCGCGGCGGCGGTCGTCGACAGGGCGCCGCCGTCCACCGTGCGCACTCGCACCACCGCGAACTCGGCGATGCCCACGGAACCACCCACGCCGCCATCCGTTCCGGTGACGCCGCCGGCCCCGGCAGCGCCACCCGCGCCCGCCATGCCGCCGGTGCCGCCCATGCCCATCGAGC
>JALHOS010000314.1 GCA_022842905.1 Myxococcaceae bacterium
CCGACGACTCGTGGCGCCGCGGCCTCTACGCGGTGGTGCACCGGCGGACGCCCAACGGCGACGAGCTGTGGCGGCTGGTAGTGCTCGACGACGGGCCGGAGGTAACGCTGGGGCTCCAGTGGCTGCGAAGCGGGGGCGTCTTCCGCGCGGCGGTGGTGCTGGATCCCTCGGGGCTGCGCCGGCCGACCCCGGCGATCCACCGGGCGATCATCACGGCGCCACGCGAGCCGACCGTGACGCTCCCCGGCGGGGTGGCGGTGGCGCGCTACGCCTGGGTGAGCTCGATCCTCGACTTCGCGCCGCTGCTCGACGGCCCGGCGGTCGACGGGGGGCTGACCGTCCGCACGCCGGCCGGCACGTTCGAGGGGGCGCAGCGCGTGCGCTCGGCCGCGTGGGAGTTCGACGTGCACCCCGCCTCGCCGCTGCTCGGCTGGGTCGAGCGCCGCGGAGGTGACGTCGTCGAACAGCTCGTCGAGTTCGGTGACGACGGGCGCGGCGATCTGCTGTGAGGGCCGGCTCGCGACGAGCGGAGCGTCACTGGGGCCGACGAACGTGCGCGAGCGCGGCGGTGCGAATGCCGGCCGCCGGAGTGCACGGCCGGCGCGATGCTGAGCAGACAAAGAACTTGGTCGAGGACTTGCGCGGGCGGCCACGGGAGTGCGGTCGCAGCGTGGGGGTGGCGAAGGTGCGCCAGCGGGCCTCGCGACGGGGCGGGACGGACGATGAAGCGAGACGATGAAGCGAGACGATGAAGCGAGACGATGAAGCGAGACGATGAAGCGAGACGATGAAGCGACGCGATGAAGCGAGACGCTGACGCAGCACGCTGACGCGGGACGCTGCGTTGTGCCGCCTGAGCAGCCCGACGCCGACAAACGCGAGGACCGGCGAGAAGTCGTCAGAGCGCCCCGAGCCGAGCGAGCGCGCGCTCCACCGCCGACGCCAACCGTTCGGCGTTGAGGAACGAATGACTCAGGTCCGCCTCCCGCGCCGCGAGCAGCGCGCCCGCCCGGCGGTACTCCGCCACCGCGTCGGCCGTCCGGCCCGCGCGCTCGTGGATCAGCGCCACCAGGTAGCGCGCCGCCACCAACTTCGGCGCCAGGTACAGCGCCCGGCGCAGCCCGCCCAGCGTCTCCTCGGCGGCCTGCCCTTCCGACGCCCACTCCAGCGCGAGCGCGAGGAGCTGGCGCCCTTCCTCCTCCGGTGTCAGCCGAAGAGGCGGCGCCGGTGCTGGCGGAGCCGAGGGGCGCGGCGCGCTCGCCGTCGGCGGTGGAGCGCTCGGGCGAACCGCCGGAAGGCTCGAGGACGACGTCGCCGAGGCACCGCGCTGGGTCGCCAGCTTCGAACCCGGGCGGGTGTAGAAGAACGTCCGCCCGAACGCGCTCGTCACCAGGTCCGCACGGCGCTCGAGCAGCGGCTCGGTGGTGGACAGCACCAGCGTGCCGTCCGGCTCCAGCGCTTCGCCCAGCCTCCCGACCACCGTCCGCGCCGCCTCCAGCTCCAGGTAGATGAGCACGTTCCGGCAGACGACCAGATCGAAGCGATCGCGGCCGGCCAGCGAAGGGTACGGCGTGTCCATGAGGTTGTGCACCACGAAGCGGGCGCGCCCAGCGAGCGCGGGGACCAGCGCCCACACGTCGCCCTCCTGAGGCGCGAAGTAGCGTCCGCGCAGGCTCGGCGGCACACGGCGCATGGACTCCGCCGAGAACGTCAGCCGCTGGGCTCTGGAGATGGCGCCCAACGACAGATCGCTCCCCAGCACGGTGGCACGGGTTGCGGCGCCGACCTCGGCGAGCAACACCAACAGCGTGGCGACCTCCTCGCCCGTGGCGCAGCCCGCACTCCACACGGCCAGCGGCCGGCCGCTGCGCGCCAAGGGCTCGAGCACTTCCCGGCGCAGATCGTCCAGCTGCCCTTCGTCGCGGAACAAGTCCGTCTTGTGGACGGCGATCGCGCTGATCAGGTGCAGCAGCTCGGTCGCGCCTCGCGGCCCTTCGACCAGCGCGGCGTACGTGTCCAACCCCTCGAGCGCCGCGCGCGTGGTGATCGCCTGCACGAGCCGATCTCTCTGCTGGGCACTGAGCGCCGTGCCGGTACGCCGCGCCACGAAAGCGACGACGCGCTCGACCTGCGGCCCCATCACCCAGCGTCGCCGCGGCACAGCCGAACGACGGTCGCCGCCAGCTCGTCCCCGTGCACGACGTGGTCGATGATGCCCCGGGCGATCGCCGCGCCCGGCATGCCGAAGACCACGCAGGACTCCTGGCTCTGCGCCACGGTCTTCCCCGCGGCGGCGCGCACCGCCGCCATGCCGTCGACCCCGTCGCTCCCCATGCCCGTGAGGATGATGCCGAGCGAGCGCCGCCCGTAGGACCGCGCCGCGGACTCGAGCAGCATGGTCGCCGACGGCAGGTGTCCGTCCCGCGCCTCGGCGACCTTCACCGACACCTTGCCGCGCATGGGGATCGTCGTGTGCGCGCCGGCCGGAGCGATCAGCACCGTGCCCGGCACCAGCAGATCGCCGTCCACCGCCATCTTCACCTTGAGCTTGGTGGTGACCTGCAGCCAGCCCACCAACGAGTCGGCGAACGCAGCGTTGATGTGCTGGACGATCACGATCGGCACCGGGAAGTCGGCGGGCAGATCGGACAGGAAGCGCTGAAGCACCTGCGGGCCGCCGGTGGAGCTGGCCACGGCGATGAGCCCGACGGTGGCCTGCGCGGAGAACAGCGCCGGCGCCAGCGCGGGGGCCGTCTCCGGGGAACCAGGGGGCCCAGCGGGCGCGTGGCGCTTGGTCCCCCGCAGGTGGCGAATCACCTTCACGGTGGACAACAGCTTCACTTCTCGCGCGAGGTTCCACGCCGCCGGCCCCGCGTCGAGCGCGGGCTTGACCTGCAGCGCCAGCGCACCGACGGCGAGCGAGCGGTGCGTCAGTTCCGGGGCCTGCTGCTTCGGATCGGCGGTGAGCACGAGGATCGGCACCGGCGTCTCGCCCATGATCCGCTCGGTCGCCGAGAGCCCGTCGAGCACGGGCATGTCCACGTCCATGGTGACGACGCTCGGCTTGAGCTCGCGGACCTTGGCCACGGCCTCCTCGCCGTTCTCCGCGGTACCGACGATCTCGATCTCCGGGTCCTTCTGCAGCGCGTCGACGATGAGCTCGCGGCACAGCGGCGAGTCGTCGACGACCAGGACTCCGATCTTCTTGTTCATATTGTGTGCACCAGACTGTGAAGAACCCTAACGCTCACGGAAGGAGTCGCGCCACCACATCCACGAGGTCCTGCCTGACGAGATCGCCCTTCGTCACATACCCGTCCGCCCCCGCCGCCATGCCCCGCTGGCGATCGGCCTCGGCCCCCCGGGTCGTGACGATCACCACCGGCAGCCCGCGCAGCGCGGGGTGCGACTTGATGCGACGGGTCAGCTCCAGCCCGTCCATGCGGGGCATCTCCAGGTCCGTCACGATCGCGTCGACGCTCACCTGATCCAGCCGGTCCAGCGCCTCGACCCCGTCCGCAGCCTGCTCGATCTCGTAGCCGACCGCCTCCAGGAGCGCCACGAGTAGCTCCCGCGTCAGCGGTGAGTCGTCGACCACCAGCAGGCGCTTGCGGCCGGCGTCCGCCTGGCTTCCCAGCGAGGCCCGCAGCGTGTGGGTGCGCCCATGCGCGGTGCGCACCAAGTGGCCCGCTGACAGCATCATCGCCAGGCTGCCGTCCGCCAGCGGAGTCGCCCCGGACAAGTGTCGGTAGCCCGCCAAAACGCCGCGCAGGGGAAAGACGGCCTGCACCCGCTCTTCGAGCACTCTGTCGACCGCGACGGCGGCCTGCTGCCCTTCGCTGCGCACGACGAGCACCAGCTCCCCCGGCCGCGGTGCTCGCTCCGGCTCCTCGCCCAGTGCCCGCGCCAAGGTGGTGAACGGCAGCAACGCCCCGTCCACGCGCACGTGCGGCCGCCCCGCCAGGTCGACCAGCTCGGTGGGCTCGGGGGTCAACGCCTTGAGCACGCTCGCCGCGCCGAGCGCCAGCTGCGAGGCGCCTTGCTGAAGAAACAGCACCGGAGCCACCGTCAAGGACACCGGCACGCGCAGCTCGAACGACGCGCCGTGTCCCACGGTCGACGACACCGTCACCTCCCCACCGACCGCCAGAATGTTGCTGCGCACGACCTCCAGGCCCACACCGCGCCCAGACACGTCGCTCGCCGTCGCCTTCGACGAGAAGCCAGACAGGAAGACGATCTCCATGGCCGCCTGATCGGTCAGCGACGCGGCGACGTCCGCCGTCAGCAGACGCCGCTCGACGGCGAGCTGGCGCAGGCGCGCCGGGTCCAGCCCGCGGCCGTCGTCCTGCACGCGCAGCACCAGCCGCTCACCGTCGCGGAAGGCGGTGATCTGCAGCGAGCCACGGGCGGGCTTCGCAGCGCCGATGCGCTCGTCAGCTGGCTCGAGGCCGTGATCCAGCGAGTTGCGGACCAGGTGCAGCAGCGGATCCCGCAGGGCGTCGAGCACCGACCGGTCGACGCGCTCGTCTTCCCCTTCGATCGCCAACTCGACGTCGCGGCCCAGCTCCTTGGCCAGCTCGCGCACCATGCGCGGGTACGGCTCGAACAGGAGCCCCAAAGGCAGCATGCGCAGCGCCTGAATCTCCTCCTGCAGCACGGACAGATCGCGCGCCTGCTCGGTGTTGATCACCGCGTGGGACCGGTTGACCTCGCCGGCCAGGTCCTTGAGGCGCTGGAGCCGGGGGAGGTGCTCGGCGAGCGCGGGCACGTCTTCGGCGACGCGGTGCAGGGCCGACAGCTCTCGGAACAGCGCGCGCCGCTGCTCGCCGACCCGCTCCGAGCGGCGCTGGCGCTGCTGCAGGGCGGTCACCGTCGACGTCAGCAGCTCGAGGCTCGACTGGGTGATTCGAATCGACGCTTCCTTGTGCGCCCGCTCGCCGCTCCGCTCGGACTTGGACGGCGGCGGCGACGTTTCCCGGGTCGACGGCAGCGGCGCGGGCGCGCTGGGGAGAGGGACGGCTGGTGACGGGGCGGCTGGCGAAGGGGCGGTCGCGGCGGCCGGCGCGCTCGGCGTGGGCTGACTGAGGCTCGAGCGCGAGCGCGACTTCTCGGAGGCGGCACATTGATCGAGCCAGCCGAGCAGCGCGGTCACGTCCGGCGGATCGCCGGGCACCGCCCCGGTGAGCACGCTGACGGCGTCCCCCGCGGCGAGCAGCCCGTCCGTCGACGCCGGGAGCACCGCGTAGTCCAGGCTCGCCGTGGCGCGGAGGATCTCCTCCATGACGTGGACGACCTGGTTGACCTGCGCGAAGCCCATCATCCGCGCTTCGCCCTTGAGGCCGTGCAGCTCGCGCAGCGCCAGCTTGCCCGCTTCCACGTCGGGGCCGGCTTCGAGCGCCATCAGCGCCTTGGTCACCTTCGCCAGCCGCTCGACGACCAACTCACGGAACTGCGCGAGGAGCTTCTCGCGGTTGGCGCTCACGCACGCTCCACGCGGAAGGAGCCCAGGGTGGCGCGCAGCTGCTGCGCGAGCGTGTCCAGCCTCTCCGTCGACCGCCGCGCGGCCTGCGTCGTGTCCAGCCGCTGCTGCGTCACCGCGAGGATCTCACCCATGACCTCGGCCAACTGCGTGGTGCCGGACTGCTGCTGCTGCGTGGCCAGCGAGATGCCGCGCAGCGCTTCGGACGTGTTCGCCGCCAGCTCCGCCACCCGCGCCAGCGCCCGCGTCACGTCGTCGGCGGACTTGGCGCCGCCCTCCGCCTGGGCCGACGCGCGCACGGTCGCCTGCGACGTCTGGTCCGTCGCCTGGCGGATCTCGCTGATGACCCCTTCGACTTCGGCGGTCGACTCGAGCACGTTCTCCGCCAGCCGCCGCATCTCCGACGCGACCAACGTGAAGCCACGGCCCACGTCTCCGGCTCGGCTGCCTTCGAGCTCCGCCGACAGCGCCAGCAGATCGCTGCGCTCCGCCACCGCGTTGATCACCTCGAGGATCCGGCCGATCTGTTGGACGCGGCGCTCGAGCCGGTCCACCGCGCCGATGATCGACTGGTTGTCCTGGCGCATGCGCTCCACCGACGCGGCGAAGTCCTTGGCCACCGCCTGGCCGGCGATCGCCGCTTCGAGCGTCTTCGTCGCCAGGTCCTGCACCGACGACGCGCTCAGGGCGATCTGCCGGGCGCTGTGGGCCAGCTCTTCGGTGGTGGCGCTGGTCTGATCGAGCGAGGCCGCCTGCGCCGTCGCGGTGGTCTCGAGCTTGCGCCCCGACTGCCGCAGCCGCCCACCGGACTCCCCCACGACGGCCGACGCGCGATCGAGCTGCACCAGCGCGCGCAGGAGCAGCGCCTTGAGCGACGCGAAGGCCGCCGTCACCGACCGCACCTCGCCGGGGCCGCCGAACGACTGCGCCGTCGTCACCTCACCCCGCGCGATCGCCGCCGCGTCGTCGGCCATGTCCACCAGCGGCCGAGCGAACGCTTCGGCGCTCACCGCGCCTGCCGCCAACGCCAAGCCGACGCCGACCAGGAGCATGGCGCCCACCCGCAGCGCCAGCGTCGTCACGAGGCTCGCGTTGGACAGGGCGGTGCCGTCCGCGAGCGCCGCCAGCTTGAGCCCCACCGCAGCGTCGATGCTCGCTCGGCCGATGTCGGCCGCAGCCAGACAGGGGAGCGCCACGACGACGGCGGCGAGCACGATCGTCTGCCGGCGAATCGTGGACTGCCCGGGCCGCACCGCGTCGTTGACCGCCGCGACCGGCAGCCCCGCCGCCAGCACGTTGATCGCCTTGCGCGCGCGGGCGTTGGCGAACACGCCCACGAACACCGCCGCCAACGGGCCCATGAGGGCGCCGATCACCGCGACGCGCGCACACGCCGCCAAGGGCGCCGACGACAGCGCCCCGAGCGCGAACGCCAGCACCGAGGACCCGACGACCCAGGCGCCCGCACTCGTGCGGCCGGCGCTCAGCGCGAACACGGACAGCTCGCGGATCGCCTGGAGGCGGTGCTCCGCCGTCGGGGGGACCTGGCCCCAGCCGAGCACGCGGTAGGTGGTGTGCGCGCGCCCGAGCACCCACTCGCCCCCGACGAGGGCGGCCGCCGTGCAGGCGATGAGGCCCAGGAAGAGCACCGACAGCGCGTCGTCCGACAGCGACACCGTCAGCACCAGCCAAGGCACGCCGAGCAGCAGCACCGCCGTGTTGCCCCCGCTCGTCGCGTTGAGCAGGTACCGCTGCCGGCCGTCGAGCCAGGCCAGGCTCATGGCTTGGCCTCCAGCTCACGCACGCTGTCGGCCAGCTCCTGCGCCACCTGCACCAGGGCCGCTTCCGTCTCGCTGACCACCTTGGCGGCCTCGGCGCTCGCGCGGGTGCTGGACAACACTTCGGCCATGGCGGCGACGAGCTGATCGGTGCCTTGCTGTTGCTGGTTGGTGGCCAAGCTGATCGCCTGCATCGCGTCGGCCGACGTGTTGGCGAACTCGACGATCGCCCCGAGCTTGCCGCTGACCTGCTGCGCCAGCGCCGCGCCCGCGTCCGTCGCCTTGACGCCCGCCTCGGTGGCCATGACGGCGGCGTTCGTGGCGTCGCGGATCTCCTCGAGCAGCCGGCCGATCTCCCGCGTCGAATCCATGACGCTCTCGGCGAGCCGGCGCATCTCCGCGGCGACCAGCCCAAAGCCCTCCCCCACGTCGCCGGCCTTGTACCCTTCGAGCTCGGCGTTGAGCGCGAGCAGATCGGACCGGTCGGCGATCTCGTTGATGAAGTCGATGATGCGCCCGACCTGCTGCACGCGCTTGTTGAGCCGCACCACCGAGTCGGCGATCGCCTGGTTCCCCAGCCTCACGTCGACCATGGCGCGGGTGAACGCCTGGGCGTCGCGATCACCCGCCTTGGCCATGTCGAGCGTGTCGTGGGCCAGCGACGAGACCTGGGTGGCGCCTTGGGCGATGTGCCGGGCGCTCTTGGCCAGCTCTTCGGCCGTCGCGCCGGTCGCGGCGATCGACGCGGTCTGTTCGCGGGCGCCGGCTTCGTGGGCGCGCCCGTTGTCGGCCAGCTCCGTGCACGCCTGGCCAATGCCCCCAGCGGCGACCTGCACCTGCTCGAGCACGCCGCGCAGGTGCTGCTCCAGGCCCGCCAGCGCGAGCGCCGCCGCCCACGTTTCACCTTCGGCGATGACGATCGCGCCGCCGCGGTAGTTGCCGCGCACCAGCCGCCCCGTCTCCCGAGCCAGCCCGACCAGCGGCGTGCCCAGCGCCCGCCCGATCCACTGCGCGGACACCATGACCAGCACCAGCAGGCCGACGGTGACGCCGACGATGAGGCCGAGCCCCTGCTCCGACACCTGGTCCGCCGCGGCGCCCGCAGCGCCCGCGACCGCCCCGTCCATGGCCCGCAGCGTGAGCAGCAGCCGCCCCAGCGCGAGATCGGCGATGAGGAGCATGGGCGTCAGCGTCGCCGACGCGGCGAAGATCAGCAGGCGCCGCTTCAGGTCGTACCGAGGTGGAATCGCCTCGCGCAGCCCGTCCAGCCCCAGGCCGACCTGGGTCAGCTCGACCAGAATTTGCCGCGCTCGCGGCAGCACCGCGACGTGCGCCAGCGACGCCGTCAGCGGCGCCAGCGCCGCGCCCAGGAAGGCGAGCCGCAGCGCGTCCCACCCGGACACTGCCGAGGTCGCCCACCACACGAGCCCCGCGGCGCTGCCGCCCCCGGAGACGAGCAGGAGCACCTCGAGGAACGTGAAGTCGGCGTGGGTGACGACTTCACGCGCGACGGCGACCAGCAGTGGACGCTCCGGCGAAGCGCCCCGGGCGAGCGCGGTCAGCGACGAGAGCCGCCGCCGCTCGGCGCGCTCCCCCATGAACGTCAGGCCCGCGGCCACGGCGAATACCGACAGACCGAACGACAGCCCGACGCCCTCCGGAGGCTGCAGGAGCACCCAGGCGTACGCCGACGCGAGCGCGACGGCGCAGACGACCACGATCGTCGGGGGCGCAGTCAGCGACGTAGCGGTGCGCTTCCAGCTCACGACACGCCCTCCTGGAGCGCGGCGCGCCAGCCGGCCAGGCTGACCACCGGCCACAGCTTGCCCTTGACCAAAGCGAAGCCGAGCAGCCACGGCGCCGCGCCGCCGAGCACCGAGGGCGACGGGAGCAGCACCGGCGATTCGGC
>JALHOS010000315.1 GCA_022842905.1 Myxococcaceae bacterium
GTAGGGCCTGCAAGTCACGCGGGTGAGGGGGGAATCCTTTTGAGAAACTTCAGCCCGGAGGGGGGAATGGTTTTGAGAATTTCCTCAGGCCGGGGTCCCTTCCTTCTGAGAACCGACACGACGCCGCTCCGGCCGACCTCGGCGCCGCGCGTACCGCCATGACCCCGTCGCCGACAGGCACCGCTCGAGCGCGAAGGTGTGCCCGGCTCAAGACGCCCCGGGCTCCTGGCTCGTTCGAACTTCTCCAGCGCTCGTGCGGTGCGACGCCGCTCCGGCCGACCTCGCCGCCGCGCGTACCGCCATGACCTCATCGCCAGCAGGCAGCGCTCGAGCGCGAAGGTGTGCCCGGCTCAAGACGTACCGGGCGGAGGCGGTGCTGACGCCCCGGGCTCCTGGCTCGTTCGAACTTCCCCAGCGCTCGTGCGGTGCGACGCCTCTCCGGCCGAGCGCGCCGCAGCGCGGTACCGCGACAGCCCCCTCGCCAGCTGCCACCCTTCGAGCGCGAAGCTCAGCGCCAGCGCCACGCCACCAGGCACCGCGAGCGGCGCCCACACGCCCGCGCCCAGCACCAGGGCCAGCGCCACCACGAAGACGACGAGCGTGCGCCGCGCGTCTGCCTCCAGCATGAGCTGCTGCATGGTGGGCGGTCGCTTCATCACCCGCTGAAGGTGGAGCCAGCCCAGGAAGCCGACGATCTTCGGCAGCATGCCGTGAATGGCCGCGGGGAACGCCCCGACGAACAGCAGCGCGCCCACCACCCACTCGCCCCGCGCTCGCAGCGCGTCCCCGTCCTGCCCAAGCCGCGTCACCGCCCAGAGCCCGACGGCAGCCAACAGACACCCCATGCTCAGCCGCCAGAACCAGAGCGTCGTGTCCGTCACCTTTCGCCGACGCTTCGCCTGCAATCGCAGCGTGTGCACCGCGAAGCCCGCCACGCCAAGCCCGCCGAGTACGGCGCCGACCCAGCGCAGCACGTCGAGTTCGAACAGCAGGCCAGCGCTCCACGCGCTCACGCCTCCGACGAGCCCCGCGCCTAGGGCCTGCGCCGTGCGCACCGCGTACGGCGGCGTCAGCTGAAACATGGGCACCACGAGCGTCGCGACCGCGAGCACCAACATGACCGCCCAGCCCAGCGCCCCCCAGGCGACGTGCGCGTGCACCAGCGGGAACAGCGGCCAGGAAAGGCCCCAGCCGAACAGCGCCGCCAGCGCCACGCCCAACCCCGCCGCGACGCCCAAGCCCACCACCGCCAGCCGCAGCAGCAGCAGCGTCGGCCCGATCGCCGGAGAGCGCAGCAGGGCCACGAGCGCCACCACCACGTACAGGCCCAAGCCCAGGCCGAGCAGGCCCGCCGCGGCGCGCTGCGCGTACGCGCCCACGCCGAGGAAGCCCGCCGCGAGCGCCACCGCGCCGAGGGTCAACAGCGGGTGCACGACGCCCGCCACCAGCCGAGGTCGCCACACGTTCGCCCCCGCGGCGACGGGCAGCAGCTGCAACAGCGCGCCGGCCATCACCTGGAGCAGGAAGCCCACCGTCAACAGGTGCACCGCCGCCACCGCGTCCGGCGCCCAGCGCGTCGCCGTCACCGCTTCCCAGCGAAAGGCCAGCGTCAGCCCCGCGGCCACGCCGAAGCAGGGCGCGGTGAGGAAGAAGCGCAGCGGCACCGAGAAGGGCGGCGCCTGCTCGAAGGACAGCGGCGTCATGCGCGGCGAATGGCGATGACGTACGTGCCGTCAGGCAGCAGCGTCGTGGACCACGCGAAGCCGCGCTCGTGAAGCAGCGCGTAGAGCGGGAACGGCTCCCGGGGGAGCAGCAGCTCGAGCACCCGACCTGGCTCCAACGCGGGCAGCGCTTCCAGCACGCGCTCCATGGGCTCCGGCGGCAGCAGGCCCCGCGCGTCGATGACGAGCGGCGCGCTCACGTGACGAGCTGCGCCTGGACGGTGAGCGCCAGCGCCCCGTCGGCCAGCGCGCGATCGCACATGGGGTAGAGGATGTTCTCTTCCTTCAGGTTGTGCTGCTGCATGAGGACCAGCAGCGTCTCCGCCGCGCCCGCGAAGTCGTCCTTCGCTTGTGCCTTCACCGCGCTCGACAGCTCGTCGAGCAGCCCCCGCATCTGCTCGTGCTCCGCGCGCATGACGAAGGTGGGGCCTCCGCTCATGCCCGTGGCCGCCTCGAAGGCGGGGAAGAGCGTGCCTTCTTCGGACGATAGGTGCGCCGTCAGCATGCGCACGAAGCGCTCGGTGGCGGCGGCGGCGGCTGGCCAGCGTTCATCGGCGGCGGCGGCCTCGGCGTCGGCGAAGGCTTCGTCGCAGCGCTTGTGGTGGTCCGTGTACAAGCTCGAGAGCGGGCTCATGGGCCCACAGCGCTTAGCACCGCCGCGCCGGCGCGCGCGCCCGACAGGCTTGATGCGGCTCAACCCTGTCGAGCACGCCCGCTCTTGCGGGTCGCGGTCGTTACGCGTCGATCCACCCGTAGTTGACCCCGCGGGTCGCCTTCCACGAGCCCTTCGCGTCGCGCTCGACGAGGTCCACCCACCCCTGGCCGATGACGAGCCGCGCTTCGCGCACCCTCTGGCCGGAGAACACCGCGAAGCCTTCAGCCTCCACCTTCTTGCCGTCCACCACCGCGGTCAGCGTGAAGACCTCGTCCCCGCCCGCGGGCCTGAGGAAGTAGTTGGTGTGCAGCATGACGTCGACCTTCGCCACCTTCGCGCCCGGCGTGTGCTTCTCGAAGGCTGAGAGAATGAAGCGGCGCACGTCGGCCGTCTTCTCGTCGTGGAGGCTGAGCGGCAGCACGGGGACGGCGCGCTGAGCGGGGCGCGCGGTGACAGGGGGCAGGATCTTCATGGGGCACCTTGGGTGTGAGGGACGTCGCCCCATTGTCGCCTCAGGCCTCGAGGCGACTTGTGTCCACCCTGACAACGTCGGCTGCACCGGCCCACCAACGAGGCCCAACCCTCCACCGTCGGTGTGACGTCGGTTGACAGGTGTCCGGGCGAACATCACCGCGCGCGGCCGCGTCGCTGGGCTGTTGGCGAAGGCCTCAGGCGTGCTCTCGCGCTTGCCGCCAGGTGCTGCGCGCGTGCCGTGCTTGGTGGAACAGCGACGACGCCGCCACCATGACCGCTGGGAGCCAGTCGCCGCGGTCGATCAGCGGGTCCGCGAGCAAACCGCGGTGCTCGGCCACCCACCGGCGCCACTTGGGGCCGTCCGGCGCGCGAGTGTTGGCCAGCGTGAGCGAGGCGAGGAACAGCTCCAGGTGAATGCGATCGCAGTAGGCGGTGGGGTGCGGCGCCGGCGCCGCGGCCTGGGCGCGCGCGGCCTCGGCCTCGAGCGCCGCCGTGTCCCCCACCGCCGCCAGGTACGACAGCTTGGGCAGGTCGGCACCGCGCGCCACGTCGAAGGCCACCTGCCCGAAGAAGCGCGGGTTGAAGTCGATGAGCAGGGACTCCCCGTCGGCTTCGAGGAACTCCGCTTCGAAGACGCCGTGGTACCCGACGTGGCGGCACAGCGCGTGGATCCGCTCGGCGAGCCGTGCTTCCACCGGCGCGTCTTCGAAGCACAGGCCCACGCCCAGCACCCGGGGCCGCTGGAAGACCTTGCGCGCGCCCCGCGTGACGAACACGTCGCCCGTCACGTCGATGAAGCCGGTGACGCTGTACACGCCGCGGGTGGCCGGCACGTAAGCCTGGAGCAGCGGCTGGCTGACGAGCGGGTCTTCGCTGAGCACCAGCGGGTCGTGGTGGGTGTGCTGAAGGAAGTCGTGCACCGCCCCGGGGAGCTCCTCGGGCGTGTTGGCCACGCGGCCCTTCTCGTGGGGCCACAGGAGGATTTGGGTCTGCGGCTTCACCACGACCGGGTAGCGCAGCGTCGGCGCGAGCGCGCGCACGTCCTCATCGGAGGTGCAGCGCTGCGTCGCAGGGCTTCGGAGGCCCACCGCGGCGCAGGCCTCGCTCAGCTTCGCCTTGTTGAGCAGCGTCCAGATGGCGGCGAAGGACGGGGTGTCGAGCGCGAAGTGCGCCCGGAGCGCGCCCTGGTGCCGTGCGTACAGCCAGGCCAGCTCGTCCGTCGTCGCCAAGAGCGCTTGTCCGGGGTGCGCCGCGCCCTCCGAGAGCAGCCAGGCCAGGAAGTCCAGCGGCCGCTGCTCGGCGTCGGGACAGCTCAGCGCGCGATTCGTGTAGCGGCTCAGGCGCGCCGCGACGAGCGGTCGCCAGTCGGCGACGGCCACGTCCACCCCGAAGCGCCCGAGCGACCGCGCGGCCGCCAGCGTGCCCAGGTAGTCGCCCACCGCGAGCAGAGCCCCAGGTCGTCTCGTCGTCTGGGTCATGGGCTGGCTCCAGCGTGGCCCAGTCCGTCCAGCGCCACCAGGTCCTCGAACGTCTCGGCGCGGCGGAGCACCGTGTCCTTCCCGTGGTCGAGCAGCACCACCGCTGGCCGGGGGAACGAGAAGCACGTCGAGAAGGGGACGAAGTACGCGCCGCTGTCGAGAATGGCGAGGGCGTCGCCGACGTGGAGCTCGGGCAGGGTGCAGGCCGCCGACAGCTGGTCGCCCAGGCTGCAGCTGGGCCCCGACAGCCGGTAGAGGTGGTGGGGGTCGTCCGGCCGCTCGGCGAGGGCGACGATCTCATGGTGCTCGGAGCGCAGCGGCTCGGCCACGTTGACGCCCGCATCGAGCAGCGCCCAGCCGCGCCCTTCCACGTCGGCGTCGCGCACGTGCACCACCCGCGTGAGGAGGTGCTGCGCGCTCTGGCTCAGCGCCCGCCCCGGCTCGAGCACCACCCGCGGCACCGCGCCGCCGCGCAGCGTGAAGTGGGTGTGCACCCGCCTGCCTACGTGCGCGACGTAGCGGGCGATGCTGAGCGTGGCGTCAGGCTCCGGGCTGGGCTCTTCGCGCCCCAGCGCGCTCGCTAGCTTCGCGTCGAAGGGCCGGTGGTGGTCCACCGTGGGGCACTTGAGGTTGCCGCCCAGGTCCAGCACCGCCAGCTTGAGCCCGAGCCGCGCTTCCAGCTCGTCCGAGAAGGTGAGCACGCCGCCGAGCAGCGCGTCGACCTGCCCGAGCGTGGCCAGCTCGCCGTTGAGGTGTGCGTGCAGCGCCACCACGTCGAGCCCGTCGGTGTGCACCGCCTCTTCGAACGCGGCCAGCGCCGCGCCGTCGTCGATGCGCTCGCCGAACTGGCCGGACTGGGCGCCGGGCACCGCCACCCGCACGCCGACTCGCGCGCTGCGGCCCACCCTCCGCGCCACGGCGGCGACCTGCGCCAGCTCCCGCCGAGAGTTGACGTTGATGAGCCCGACGCCCAGCGCGACGGCGCGCTCGAGCGACTCGGGGGACTTCGCCGGCCCGTTGTAGATGATGCGGTCCGGCGCGACGCCCAGGCGCAGCGCGAGCCACAGCTCGTACGGGCTGACGACCTCCGCGCCGAGCCCCAGCGCGTGGAGCCGCCGCAGCACGCCGGGCACGGGGTTCGTCTTGTACGAATAGAAGACGTCGATGGGGGCGGTGTCAGGGCCGGGGTGGCCGAAGAAGGCACGCGCGTGCTCCTCGAGCGTCTGGGCGTCGACGACGTGCACCGGTGAGCCGTGGCGCTGAACGAGCGCCGCCAGCGCCGTGCCTCGCAGCAGCAGCGTGCCGTAGTCGTCGCGAGACAGCTGCCAGGTCGCCAGCGGAGGGCGCAGGTGGTGGGGCAAGAGCGCGTCGGCCAGCGGGCGCAGCGCGTGCTTGAGCCGGTCCTTGAGCGACGGCGTCGACGCGCTCGGCCGGCTCATGACGCGCTCCTTTGGGTCAGGCGCTGCGCGGCGTGCCGAAGCCGGGCCGGCAGCGCCGTGGCCGTCAGCGACGCGCGGTAGAGGCGACTGGCCAGGCGCCCGTCGCGCACCGTCCGCGCGAGCCACAGCGGCAGCGCGACGTCGAAGCCTCGGTAAACCGGGGCGGCTTTCTGAAGGTGGAAGAGCGCGCGTTCGCGCTGGCCTTGTTGCAACGCCCAGCTGCCCGCAAGGGAGTGGCGCAGCCCCTCGAGCGCCGCGAGCTCGGGGTCGCCGGGCGCCTGTCGGGCGTACAGCGCGTCGATGGCGCGGAGCACGTCTTCGTGGAACGTGACGGCCGTCTTCCCCGTCACCAGGTGCGCTTCCTTCGGGGCGTCTTTCCCGTGGCCGTACTCGTGTTTGTACGCGCAGGGCACGGTGAAGAAGTTCATGGGCGCCAGCGCGCAAGCCTGGGCCAGCCAGGGGAAGTCGGACGCCACGCGGTACGTGGTGTCGAAGGGGCCCAAGCGGTCCACCAGCGCCCGCCGCAGCACCGTCGGCTGCAGCGCGTCGAGCCAGCCCCAGCGCCAGTGGGGGAAGAGATCGCCGCGGTAGTGGAAGACGGGCTCCTGCGTCACGCCGGCCAGCGCGGTCGCCGCCCAGGCGCCGATGGGGGCCTTCGTCTCATAGAAGCGGAGCAGGGGGTCGTTCTGCGGCGGGGCGCCCAGGAAGCGCGCCGAGCCGATGCGGTGCGCCGTCTTCGGGTACCAGTCCGACATCTCCAGGTTGCAGTGGCGCACCTGCCTGCCTGGACCAAAGACTTCCCAGAACTCGCCGCAGGCCAACTGCTCGCCTGGGTGCGCGTCGAAGAAGGCCACCATGAGCGCCAGGTGGTGCGGCGCCCACTCGTCGTCGGAGTCGAGGAAGGCCACCAGCTCGCCCCGCACCGCGCGCAGCCCCACGTTGCGCGCGCCCGCGACGCCGGTGTTGGGCTGGCGAAACACCGCCATGCGCGGCTCGGCGATGGAGTCGAGCAGCGCCTTCGTGTCGTCAGTCGAGCCGTCGTCCACCACGAGCAGCTCCCAGTCCTCGAAGCGCTGGGCGCGCACGCTGTCGACGGCCCGGCGCAGCGTGTCCGCGCGGTTGAAGGTCGGCATGACGATGGAGACGCGGGGGACGGCCATGGCGCTCCTTCTTCAGAGTCCTCAGCTGGGGGAAGAAGGGAGCAAGGCCTGTGCCTCGTGTGGTTCTGCTTGGCCCCGGCTGGGCGAGGCGCACGGTCTGCGCGGAGCCGTGGCGCTTGCGCTCACCGAGGCCGTCAACGTCAGGCCGCCGCGCGGTGCCGCAGGAAAGGAAGGCGCCGCTCGAGCTCGGCGGCGCCGGCGCGGTGGACGTGGACGCCCTGCGACGCCACGGCCGCGAGGGTGCGCGCCGCGAACGTACGCTCTCGCTCTCGCTCGGCGGCGGTCGGAAGGGGCGGCCGGCTGGTGACGTCACCGTCGGCGTGCCGCCGATCGGGGTTGAAGGCAGGCTCGGTCTGGGGCGTTGCCGGCAGCAGCCAGCGCTTGAGCTCGCCGCCCTGAGCGCGCAGCCACGGCGCCGAGCCGACGCGGGACAGCTGCACGGCGTGCGTCGGGGTGACGACGCCGCCGAGCGACGCCTTGTAGTAGGCGTAGTTGCCGTTGAAGTTGTACGCGCGCTCGCCGGCCTCGAGGGCTCGCTCGAGCGTGAGCAGCGTCAGAAAGTGCCCAGGGCCGATCGCGTCGAACGAGCGATCGAAGCACGTCTCCAGGCCGTGCCGCGTGCCGGCGTACACGCCCGAGAGGATCGCCGCGATCGCCACGCCGTCGAGCAGCAGCAGCTCGGTGGCGACCACGAAGGGTCCTCGGCGCGTCAGAAGGTCCCGGTACTTGCCCAGCCGCTGGCCGCTGCGCGCGATGCCGGCCTTCGCGAGGTGCTTCCAGCTGCGTCGCTCGACGTCCAGGTACAGCTCGAGCATGGCCGCTCCACCGAGCGGGTCGTCACAGCGCAGGTACTCGACGGCCCCCGCTTCGAAAAGCCGGCGCGCGAGTCTGCTCGTGTTCTTGCGGTACCCCGACGACAGCTGGCCGTAGTACTCGGCGAAGCTCTGCGCGCCGAGCGGCACGGTCGTGTTCGGCATGGTGTCCGTCGTGCGCGCGTGGAGGAGGAGGCTCGCCTCAGCTGGCAGGCCGAGCAGCGCCGAGTCCGCGTCCTGCATCGCCAGCTCGAGCACGTCCCAGCCGCGCTCTTCGTCGAGCAGGAAGCGCAGCATGGCGCTCGCGCACGCGCGCTCCTGCTCGGGTGAGGCGACCACGTGCGGACGGTCCGTGTCGTGGGACACCATGACGCCGATGCGCCGGGTCGGCAGGCCCAAGGTGCGCACCCGGTGCCTGCGCAGCGGCAGGTAGCCGACCAGCGCGGGGCCTTCGAAGGCCGCCAGGAAGAGGAGCTCCGCTTCGGTGGCGCCGTACTCGTCGAAGCGCAGGAAGTGCTCGAGGTATTCGAACGTGGAGAAGGGGCAGGGGCGACGGGAGGCCAGGTTGAGCGCCGTCATGGCGTCGGCCAGCGGCGCGACTTCGGCCAGAGAATGCAGGGCGTCGATGCGCATGCCGTGAGCGAGACGCTGCACCGGCCGTACCAGGGGCGCGTGAGCAGCGGCGGTACGGTGCGCGCAGCGATTGCGCTGGAGCCGCTGGTCTCGAGGTAGGGCGCGCGACTTCGGCGCGTCGTTGGGGTGAACGAACCGAGCGCGTGTGCTGCCCGGCCGCTGTACTACGCGTCACGGTGGCGCCTTCTTGCTCGGCGGTGCGCCGCAGCCCGCTCGCCCGCCAGCCCCAGGGCCTGCATCGTCTCGCACGGCGGCTCGGTCTTGAGGCTTCCGGTGGTGTGGTTTGGAGCCTTCGACGAGGGCGCTCTTGGACGGTCGAGTCGTCACGCGGCCGGAGGGGGCCCCTTCCCCTTGCGCCAGCGGCGAAGTAGGGCGCCGCCCGCCATGGGTCCGCGCTTCCTCGTCGTCGGTGCCGTGCTCCTCGTCGCCGTCGTCTCCTGCTACCTGCCTGAAGCTCCGGAGTCGGACGGAGGGGGCGGGGGGACGGGCGCGTCCACAGGCCAAGGTGGTGGCGGTGGCGCGGCTGGTGCGGGCGGAACTGGCGCGCTGGACGCCGGCGCCATTCCCTGCGCGGTGCACGACGTCCTCAGCCGTCGCTGCCACGGGTGCCACGGGCAGCTCCTCTCCGCGCCCATGCGCCTGCTCAGCGTCTCCGACTTCGCGGCGCCGGCTCCCACCAACGCGGCGCGCACCGTCGCGCAGCAGAGCGAAGCCCGCATTCGGGACACCACGCGCCCCATGCCGCCCGTCGGGGCGCTCAGCCC
>JALHOS010000316.1 GCA_022842905.1 Myxococcaceae bacterium
GGCGGCGCGGGAGGGACCGGGGGCGCGGCAGGCAGCGGAGGCGCAGCCGGAGCAGGCGGGGCCGCCGGGAGTGGAGGCGCGGCCGGCAGCGGCGGCTCCATGGGCCCCGTCGTCATCAACGAGATCTGCGGCACCGACGGCGACTTCGTCGAGCTGTACAACCCGTCGAGCAGCCCGGTGTCCCTCGCCGGGTACATGCTCGCGGACCTCGAGGCCGACGGTGGACCGCGGCTGGTCGAGGCGCTCACGTTCGACGGCGGCGCCGTGCTGCGCCCTCGAGGGTACCTCCTCGCGATCGAGGCCAGGTCCGACGGCGGCAGCCGCTGCGAGGAGGACGGCGGTGTGGTCTGCGCTGCCCTGCCCTTCGGCATTTCCCAGGGCAATGGCGACAAGATCCACCTGCTCTCGCCGACCGGCGCGGTCGTCGTCCAGCAGGCCTACCCAGCGAACGGCGGCAACCCCGCCGGCAATGCGTACGCGCGCAGCCCGAATGGAACCGGAGCCTTCGCGAACCTCCCCCGCACGCCGGGGAACCCGAACCCCTGAAGCCACGCGTGACGTGAACGTGACGTCGTCGCGACACGCGTGGAGCCAGACTTCCGCGCCGTGTCCGAGGTCGCCGCGGTGGTGCTGACGCTCGCGTTGTTGGGCCAGACGAGCGACGACGCGCTGTCACGCCTGCTGCGCACGTTGGCGTACGTGAGGCCGCTCGCTGACGGCTCGGGAGCGCTGACGGTCGGGCTCTTCGAGAAGCGGCCCGACTCCGCGCCTCCGATCGGCGTGGGGAAGCGCGCGGTGCAGCTCGTCGACTGCGGCGACGTGTCGTGCGGGGATCGGGCCGTCCAGGTCGTCGTGCTCCCGGATGGTTGGAGTCGCGCCGAGGTGGACGAGGTCCTCGACGCCTTTCGTTCGTCGACGACGCTCGTGGTGGGGAGCCGGGCACAGCACGCGGCCTGGGGCGCGGCGCTCGCGGTCGACGGCGAGGCCCGCGTGACGGTGAACCGCGGGCAGCTCGCGCTCGGTCGGCTGTCGCTCGAGCCGGCGCTGCTCCGCCGAGTGCTGTTGGTCGACACGCTCGAACGGCCGGCGGTGCCGCTCCCCGAGGGCGCCAGCCCTCCACAGCCAGATCCAACGAACGTCGCCCCCGAGTACCCGCCGGCGGCGCGGATCGAGGGCAAAGAGGGCGTCGTCGTGCTGCGCCTGGCGGTCTCCGTCACCGAGGCTGTGTCCGACGTGAGCGTGCAGTCAGGTCAGCCACCCTTCACGGACGCAGCTGTCGCCGCAGCCAAGCGCTGGCGTTTCACTCCGGCGGTCCACGAGGGTGCGCCGCTGGCGGTGTACAAGGTGATCAAGGTGCCGTTCCGCCTTCGCTGACGGGGCGGCCGAGCGGGCGCCGGGTCGGTCGCTTGCCGCCCGCGGACCCACGAAGGAGCACCGTTGGACGTCTGCAAACTGATCAAGGTGCCGCTTCGCCACGCTGTGCATCACGCCTTCTGCCGCGTTCGCCCGGCCCTGCGACCAGCGGGAGTTCTCGGAACTCACACGCGCTTCATGCCAGCGTGACTCAGCAGGCCCGTGCATTGGGCGAAAGGGCTGGCACGTCACGCCATCGCAGCAGCGCCGCTCGCGGGGCGTCCGAGGAGTCGGCCGGCCGCGGCGAAGCGGTGGAGCTTCAGGGCGGTCCATGAAGGCGCCCCGCTGGCCGACGACGAGCTGATCACGGTGCCGCTCTGCCTCGCTGATGGAGCGACCCGTCGTGCGCCGGGCCGCGGCGAAGCGCTGGTGCTTCACGGCGGCGGTCCACCCAGCGCCGCTGGCCGTGCACAAACGTGGTCAAGGTGACGTCTCGCCGCAAGCGCGGACTCGGCCCACGACCGGTGCTCGTCCGCCACCGCGCGGAGCCGCGCCGCGAAGGCCTCGTCCACGCTGCGCCGCGCGAGATTCCTCCACCCAGAAGCCGCTCTCATGGGCGTTGGATTTCGATTCCTACGTTTCTAATGCCTGGGGCCGCGCGGAGGATTCCGAATCCTCCCCACTGAAGGGCCGAGGGCATGCGCTGCGTGGGCAGGGTCGCAGCGCTCCTTCGGAGACCGTGGCCCTTCGCGACATCGCCGGGCAGCTCGTCGCACGGGGTCACCACGAGCCCGAGATTGCGCGGCAAGACCGGCCGAGACAGCGGCGGCGCCCCCACCTGCGCACGCGTGCCCGACGCGGCCTTCCGCCATGTCACCGGCACCCACCGCCCCGCGTCATGCGGCTCGGCGGCCAGAGTTGAACCACGGCGCCCTCGGCCAGCACGCCGCGCGACACCCCAAGCTCGTCCCAGCGAAAGCGCCAGACGAACAGCGCGCAGCCGGCGCGGTACGGCGCCCCGAAGGTCAGCGCCGTCACAGCCCGGCGAGGTCCGCCGACGTGTCGCCTTCCTGCAGCTTGAGCCACATCGCCGTCTGATCGCCCTCGTAGACGAGCTTGTCGCCCTGCCGAAAATGGAACTGGTAGCGCGCGAGGATCCGCTTGGCCGACTTGCGGACGAGCGTGGTGTGCCCTTCGAGCTTCAGCTTCAGGTCCCCCGGCACCGCCAGGTGGTGAAAGCGCGCGCCGTGGATCTTCGCTCCGTAGCCGATCCACCCGTCGGCGTGTCGCAGCCCGAACACGTAGTACGCGTGCACGAAGCCCAGCATGCCGGTCAGGTGCAGCATGAGCCCGCCGTTGACGTGGCGCGGGTGCCGCACCGGGTGCACGCGCTGGTACTCCGTCAGCGGCAGCGCGTCGGTCACCGGCATCGTGCACACCACCCGGCTCTTCTCGGCGTCGGCCTCCACGATCTCGTCGAACAGCAGCGCCTCGGGCCCGTACGGACAGTCGGCGACGAAGGCGGGATCCAGCGGCATCAGAGCGTCTCCTTGAAGAACCCGGCGATCCGCTGCCACAGCCGCTGGGTGACGATCGGATCCGGCACCATGTGCGTGAAGTTGGCCAACGGGAGCACGGCGTGCGGCTTCCCCGCCTTGAACAGCGCGTCGGACAGCTTGAGCGAGTGCAGGAAGTACACGTTGTCGTCCGCGGTCCCGTGGATCAGCAGCAGTGGCCGCTTCGCCCGGTCCACGTACGTCAGCACGCTCGACACGTCGTACGCCTTCGCCGCGGCCGGCGGCACGCCCAGGTAGCGCTCGGTGTAGTGCGTGTCGTAGTCGAGCCAGTCCACCACCGGCGCGCCGGCCACCGCCGACTTGAGCTGATCGCCGTGCGCCAGCCCGAGCAGCGCGGCCATGTACCCGCCGAAGCTCCAGCCGTAGACGCCCACACGCGTCAGATCCAGCTCCGGGACTTCCGCGGCCAGCGCCTTGAGCCCGTCGAGCTGATCCGCCGCCGTCACCGTCGCGAAGTCACCCTTGATGGCGCGCTCGAAGTCCCGCCCGCGCCGCGGCGTCCCGCGACCGTCCAGCTTCACCACGATGAAGCCCTGGTCCGCCAGCCACTGGAGCACCAGGTTCTCGCGGAGCGTCTGCGTCACCTCGAGGTGCCCCGGCCCCGCATACACGTTGAGGATGACGGGGTACTTCTTGCCCGCCGTGAAGCCCTTGGGCTTGAGCACCGCCGCCCACGAGCGCTGGCCCGTCTTCAGCTGCAGCAGCGTGAGGTTCGGCTTGAGCGACGGCTCGAGCGCGACCGACGGCAGCTCTCCGACGATCGTGCCGTCCTTCTTCAGCACGACGGTCTTCGGCATCGCCGTGCTCGACGCGGTGGTCACCAGCATGAGCTCGCCCACCACGCTCGCGCCCGTCTCCAGCGCCGGGCTCGGCAGCTTGCCCGTCACCCGCTCGGGCTTGCCACCCTTGGTCACCTTGGCGACGTAGCTCTCGGTGGGGTTGGGGCCGGTGAAGACGAAGAGCGCCGCGTCCTTCTCCGAGTAGCCGATCAGGTACTTCGTGTGCCCGTCGTAGCCGTGCACGTCCTTCACCCAGACGGCGTCCAGGCTCCCGTCGGCCCGTCGCAGCTCGATGTCCGACGTGCCGCTCTTCTCGCTCATCCAGAAGAAGCCCGAGCCGTCCGGCAGCCACGCGGGGAACTCCTGGGCCAGGTTGAGCCACGCGGCGTCCTCTTCGGTCAGCAGCACCTTCGTCGCGCCGGTCTTCGGGTCGACGGCCAGGATCTGCTCCTTGGTCTGCTCGCGGTTCTGCACCACCAGCGTCAGCGCGCCCTTCGCCGGCCACTTCACCGTCGCCAGGTACGGGAACGCCGCGGCGTCCCACGTCACCCACGTCGGCCTGCCGCCCTTGAGCGGCACCAGGCCGAGCTTCACCGCGGCGTTCTTCCGACCCGGCCGCGGGTAGTGAAAGCGGTCGACCTCCGCTTCGGGGTGGAGTGGATCCGCGACGGCGAAGCGCTCCACCCCGGCCTGGTCCGTCTCCTGGAAGAGCACCTGCGCGCCGTCGGGGCTGAACCAGAAGCCCTGGAAGCGCGACATCTCCTCCTGGGCGACGAACTCGGCGAGGCCGTGGGGGCGAACCTCCGTGCCTCCCTGCGTCACCGGCCGCTCCACGTTCTTCGAAAGCTCCACCACGTGCACGTCGTGGTTGCGCACGTACGCGACCGACGCGCCGTCCGCGGAGAACTTGGGGTCCAGGCAGGCGCCGTCGCCCGTCTTGAGCGCCAGCACCTTCGCCGTGGCCCGCTCGACGACGTACAGCTTCCCCGACAGCGCCACGAGGAGCCGCTTGCCGTCCGCGGACAGCTGGAAGCTGGTGAAGCCGCGAGCGGACACACGCATGCGCTCGAGGCGAGCCTTCTCGGCGGCGGTCAGCGTCTCGGCGGCGCCCTGGAGCAGCGCCTCGGGCGTGAGCAACTCCTTCGTCTGCCCGCTCTTCACGTCGAACTCGAACAACATCTGCCGCGCGTCTTTGGGCTGCGAGCGGAGGAAGAGCACGGCGCTGCCGTCCGGGGTCAGCTTCGCCCCGACGGGCCGGCCGGACAGGTAGCGGCGGGTCTCGGCGAACTCCTGGAGGAACGCATCGACGGCGACGGGGGACGGTGGGGTGGCGGTCAACATGGCGAGCGCGAGCAGGTGCACGGGCGGGCGCGTTTAGCAGCTTTGGGCGCACACGGACGCAGACGTGGGTGGGTGCAGGCGTGAACAAAGTGCGGGCGCCGCGCAACCAACGCCGCATGAATGGGTTGAAGCCGAGCATGGAACTCCACTGGTACGCTGCGCCCCGCATGAGGGTCCTCGGGCTGGCAGTGGTGGGTGTCTTTCTGGGCGGACTGGGCTGCGGCCTGTTTCCCGTCGGCGGCGACGCGGGCGTCGGAGCTGATGGTGGCGCGCAAGGCGACGGAGGCAGCAGCGGCGCGAGCGTCACCTGGCACCAAGACGTCGCCGCGCTGACGCAGAAGCACTGCGTGGGGTGTCATTCGTCCGGCGGCATCGCCCCGTTCTCGCTGCGCACGTACGCCGAGGCCAAGCCCATGGCGAGCGCCATGGCCAGCGCGGTGCTGGCGCGGCGCATGCCTCCGTGGATGCCGGACGAGAGCTGCGGCGGCCCCTTCGTCGGCGAGCGGCGCCTGACGTCGGCGGAGCTGGACACGTTCAAGGCCTGGCGAGACCAAGGCGCGCCCGAAGGCAACCCGGCAGACGCGCGGCCGCTGCCCGACGCTGGCCTGGTGGGCCTCCCGCGCGTCGACGCGGACCTGCCCATGCCCGCGCCGTACACGCCAAGCGCGGGGCTGGAGGACGACTACCGCTGCTTCCTCATCGACCCACAGCTCACCCAGGCCAAGTCCATCACCGGGTACGACATTCTCCCGGGCGTCGCCGCCGAGGTGCACCACGTCATCATCTACATCGTGAACAAGGCGCAGGCCGTGGCCATGGACTCGTCGCAGGCGGGGCCGGGCTGGCAGTGCTTCGGCGGCTCCGGCATCGCCGACGACTCGGGGGCCATCGGCGCGTGGGCGCCGGGCGTGAGCGCGGTGACGTACCCGGCGGGCACCGGCATCAACCTCCCGGCGGACAAGGCCCTGGCCATGCAGATTCACTACAACACCCAGACGGGCGTGCGGCTGCCGGACACCACGCGGCTCAAGCTCATGTACGCGACGACGCCGGTGACGCCCGCGTACCTGCTGCCACTCGCTGCGGCGGGTTTCGAAGTGCCACCCATGGCGCAGGGCTTCAGCTTCACCAAGCCGTTCCCCAACACCATCAACCTGCTGCCGAACATCAAGCTCTGGGGCTTCCTGCCGCACATGCACACCAAGGGCGTGCGCATCACCATGCGCGGGCCGGGCAACGACTGCCTGATCGACATTCCCCGGTGGGACTTCCACTGGCAGTCGCAGTACTTCCGAACGACGCCGTACACGCTGCCGCGCGGCGAGGCGATCAGCATGACCTGCACCTGGAACAACCCGACCACCAGCCCGCTGCGCTGGGGCGAAGGGACGGACGACGAGATGTGCTTCGCGTACGTCTACGCGACGCCGTGAGTCGTCAGCTCAGCCGGCGATCGATGATGGTCGTCACGCCCATGCCGTAGCCGATGCACAGGGTGATGGCGGCGCGGCGCAGATCGCGTCGCTCCAGCTCGTTGAGCACGGTCGCGAGCAACATGGCGCCGGTCGCGCCCAGCGGGTGGCCCAGGGCGATCGCTCCGCCGCACACGTTGACGCGGTCGAGCGGAATGCCGAGCTCCTTGGCGACGACGATCGGGACGGGCGCGAAGGCCTCGTTGATCTCCCAGAGATCGATCTCGTTGACCCCGAGCCCGGCGAGCTGCAGCGCCTTCTGCGTCGACGGAATGGGCCCCGTCAGCATCAGCACCGGATCCGACCCCGCGACCGCCGTGGCGACGATCTTCGCGCGCGGGCGCAGCCCCAGCTGCCGCGCCACCTCGAGGCTCGCCACCGTCACCACCGCGGCACCGTCGACGATGCCGGACGAGTTCCCCGCGTGAATGACGCCGCCCTCCTTGAAGGCGGGCTTGAGCGCGCCCAGCTGCTCGACGGTGGTGTTCGGCCGGCAGTGCTCGTCGGTCTCGAAGCTGCGCGTCTGGCCTTCGACGGTGATCGGCAGCGCGGCGATCTCGTGCCGGAAGTGGCCTTCGGCGATCGCCTTGCCCGCCAGCTGCTGCGAGCGCACGGCGTACTCGTCGAGCTGCGTGCGGGACAGCATCCACTGCGCGGCGATGAGCTCCGCGGAGAGGCCCTGGTTGACGAGGTCCGGGAAGCGCTCGGTCAGCGCCTTGGACTGCGGGCCTTCGCCGGGCCCGAGCATGTCGGAGCCCATGGGGACGCGGTTCATCGACTCGACGCCGCCGCCCATGGCCAGCCCCGCCTGCCCCGCCATGATCGACAGCGCGGCGGTGTTCACGGCCTGGAGCCCCGAGCCGCAGAAGCGGTTGATCGTCTGTCCGGCCACGGTGATCGGCAAGCCCGCCGCCAGCACCGCGCCGCGGCCGATGTTGAGGCCCTGCTCGCCGGTCTGGGTGACGCAGCCCACCACCACGTCTTCGACCAGTGCGGGGTCGATCTTCAGCCGCGACACCGCGGCGTTCAGCGTGTGCGCGAGCAGGTCCATGGGGTGAATCTGCGCGAGGCTCCCCTTCTTCTTGCCGCGAGCGGTGCGGACGGCGTCGACGACGACAGGCGTGGTGCGGGCGGACATGGCGGCTCCCTTCGAAAGGACGGCGCTGGTCACCATAGCGCCGCCGCGCTCACAAGGGGGCGTGCGTGGAGCCAAGTTGCTACCCTCGCGGGCGATGGCTCGGACACCGACGTTCTTCAGGCTGGGGTCGACCGACGATCACGCGCGCTTCACGGCCGAGTACGTCCAGACGCTCTCGCTGGAGGAGCGCCTCATCGCCGTGGAGGAGCTGCGCCGTGCCGCGTACTACCCAGCTGGTGCTCCCGAAGGACTTTCGCGAACTGCTTTTGTGCTTCGCGAAGGCCCGATGCCGGTACGTCGTCGTCGGCGGTCACGCGCTCGCGGTGGCGGGAAGGCCGCGGGCGCCAAACGCACGTCGGGTCGCTGAGGAGAGCTAGGCCTTCCCCACCAACCCCTTCGCGGCGGCGACGACGGCGCTCGCGGTGAGCCCGTACTCCTCGTACAGCTTCTTGTCCGGAGCCGAAGCGCCGAACCGGTCCACGCCGATCGCCTTCCCACCCGCGCCGATCCACCGCTCCCACCCGAACGTCACGCCAGCCTCGATCGACACGCGCGCCGTGACGCCCGGAGGCAGCACCGAGTCCCGGTAGGTCTGGCTCTGCGCCGAGAAGCGCTCCCAGCACGGCATCGACACCACCCGCGTCGGCACACCCTGCGCTTCGAGCTGCGTGCGCGCCTCGAGGGCGATCGCCACCTCCGAGCCTGTCGCGAGCAGCAGCACCTTCGGCGCCGCGCCGGTCGCTTCCGCCAGCACGTAGGCCCCTTGGTGCAGCCCGGACGCGGAGCCGAGCTTCGTCCGGTCCACGACCGGCACCTTCTGCCGCGTGAGCACCAGCCCCGTCGGCCCGTCCTTGCGCTCGAGCGCGAAGCGCCACGCCTCGGCGGCCTCCGTCGCGTCCGCCGGCCGCACCACACACAGGTTCGGCATGACCCGCAGCGACATCAGGTGCTCGACCGGCTGATGCGTCGGCCCGTCTTCCCCCAGGCCGATCGAATCGTGCGTCCACACGTGCACGACGGGCAGGTGGTTCATGGCCGCCAAGCGCACCGACGGCCGCATGTAGTCGGCGAAGCAGAAGAACGTGGCCGTGAAGGGCCGAACGCCGCCGTGGTACGCCATGCCGTTGGCGACCGCGGCCATGGCGTGCTCGCGCACCCCGAAGTGAATGTTGCGGCCCTTCCCCGTCTGCCCGTCGAAGCTGCCGCCGCCCTTGAGCTGCGTCTTCGTCGAGCCGCCCAGGTCCGCGTCGCCGCCGAGCAGCTCGGGCATGACCGCCGCCACCGCGCTCAGCGCCTGTCCCGCCGCCGTCCGCGTCTCCACACCGCCGCCCGCGGGGAACGCCGGGAGCGCCGCCGCGAGCCCCTGCGGCAGCTCCCCCTTCATGCAGCGTTCGAACTCCGCCGCGAGCGCGGGGTGCGCCGCCCGGTAGGCCTCGAAGCGCTTCTTCCACTCGCC
>JALHOS010000317.1 GCA_022842905.1 Myxococcaceae bacterium
CGTACCCCGGGAAGGTCCGGCTCGTGTACCGGCACTTCCCCTTGAGCTTTCACCGCGAGGCGCCGAAGGCCGCCGAGGCGAGCCTCTGCGCGCACGAGCAGGGCAAGTTCTGGCCGTTCCACGACGCGCTGTACGAGAACCAGGATCTGCTCGACGTCGACAGCCTCAAGCTCCACGCGGTGCGTCTCGGACTCGCGCGGGAACCCTTCGAGGCCTGCCTGGACTCGGGGCGCATGCGCGGGCAAATCGACCGCGATCTCGCCGCCGCCAAGGAGCTCAGCGTCGACGGGACCCCGGCCTACTTCATCAACGGCATTCCCCTGGGGGGCGCCCAGCCCGAGAGCGCGTTCCGCGCGTTGATCGACGAAGAGCTCGCGCTTCCCAAGCCCTGAGAAAACGCCGGAGCCCTTTGCGGTCGACGCCCCGCTCGCGCTAAGGCGCAGCGCGTAACCCGGGAGCGACTCACATGAAAACGTACTTGGCCGTCGTCTTGGCGCTGGCACCCGTGTGCGGGTGGGCACAGGGCAGCGCCGTCTACCAGAGCGGCGACATTCTCGTAGCGCCGGACACCACCGGCTCCGCGCACACCGCCAACCCCAACCCCAACCCGCTGCACGGCCTGCCGATCTGCCCGTTCGCCGCGCGCAGCCTGCTGTCGGTGAAGCCGGACCGCTACGACATGGTGGTGTCGGTGACGACGGCGCGCCTCGACGCGTTGACGGACGAGCTGTTCAGCTACACGACGCCGCGGGGCAACGCGGTCCGCCTGCCGGAGCGCGGCGTGTGGTTCGGCAGCACGCCGCCGTACCTGTTGCCTCCGTCGGAGTACGGGAGCGGCGACGGTGGGGTCCTGCAGCACTGCGTGTTCATGGGGCCGCAGCGGAAGCTGCCGGTGAATCCGGACGGCCTCTACAACTTCGGGATGACGGGCATCGAGGTGCTCGGGCACGAGGTTGGCCACCGCTGGCTGACGGCGAGCGTGTACGACCGCAACGACGGACAGGGGCTCAAGGCCGGGCACCGCTGTGACAGTGAAGACCCGACCAGCGGCTCGATGTCGGACATCGGCCGGGTGAACCTGCACTACTCGTATTGGGCCGACTCGCGGTCCGTCATGTACGGCAGCTGGATCACGCCGCTGGGTGGGGGGAACTTCCGCTTCTCGGGCGGCGACCGCGGCTACCACCCGCTCGATCAGTACTTCATGGGCCTGCGCCCAGCGTCGGAGGTGCCGGACCTCCTCATCATCAACCGCGGAGCAGGGCGAGATCAGGGCGCGCCGTCGCTCGCGAAGGGCGAGACGCGCATGGAGGTCGGCTCGCCGCTCATGCTCAGCGTGCAGGACTTCATTCGCGGCATGGGCCCGCGCGTGCCTGCGTACCCGAACACCCAAAAGTGCTGGCGAGTGGCCTTCGTGCTCGTGTTGCCGCAGGGGCAGACGAGCGCGACCGTGCAGGAGCTGGGGCACATGGACGCGTACCGCCGCCGCTTCGAAGCGTGGTTTCCGATCGCGACGGACGGGCGCGGGCGGGTGTCGACGTCGCTCGATGCGATCGATCCCTGCGCTGAACCTGATGGCGGCGTGCCGTTCGACGCCGGTCAGCCGGAGGTGGACGCGGGATTCGACGCGGGCGTGGATGCGGGGGTCGACGCGGGCGTGGACGCAGGCGCGCCGGAGGTCGACGCGGGTGGCCAGGGCGGGCAGGGCGGGAGCGCGCCGGTGGTGCCCATGGAGCCGGACGGCAGCTCGGACGTGGTCATGGGCGAGAAGATCCGCGATCGCTGCGGGTGCACCGGCGCCGGGCCGATCAGCGTGGCGCTCGGGCTGTTGCTGGTGCGCTTCCGGCGCCGTGCCCGCCGTCAGGCCTGACAGTCGAACAGGACCTTGCCCACGCTCGCGCGGCTCTGCAGCCGTTCGTGCGCGCGCTTGGCGTCGCTCAGCGGGATCACGCTGTCCACGTGTGGAGCCAGCGCCCCGCGCGAGAAGAGTTCGAGCAGCGCGTCGAGGTGGCCGCCCATGAGCTTCGCCTCGGTCCACAGGTGCCCCAGGTTCACCCCGGACACCGCCTTGTTCGCCGACATGAGCTGCATGGGGTTGAAGAGCGGCAGGCGCAGGAACTCGCGGGCCACGTGCAGCGGCTGGCGCGTGGTGCCGGGCACCATGTTCGCCCAGCCGAAGCAGACCAGGTGGCCGGCCGGCGCGAGCAGCTCGTAGCCCCGCTTCCAATCAGCGCCGCCGAGCGCGTCGATCACCCGATCCACTCCGCGGCCGCCGGTGAGCGCGCGCACTTCGTCCACGTAGGGCGCGCGGCTGTCCAGGCAGTGCGTGGCGCCCTTCTGTTGCAAGAGCGCGTGCTTCGCGGTGGACGCGCGGGCGAGCACGGTGACGCCGCCGATGGCCTTGAGGATCTCCAGCGCCGCCAGGCCGACGCCGCCGGCCGCCATCTGCAGGAGCACGGACATGCCCGGCTGTACCGGCGCGACGTAGCGGAGCATGTGGAGGGCGGTCAGGTAGTTCACCGGGATCGCCGCGGCGGCGTCGAAGGACATGGCCGCGGGGATGCGGCGCACGAGCGTCGGCGTGACGACGACGTGCGACGCGTGGCCTCCGAAGTGGGTCAGCGCGAGGACCCGATCGCCCTGTGCCAATTCCGTGACGCCCTGGCCCACCTCGTCGACGACGCCAGCGACCTCGTAGCCCAGCACCATGGGCGGCTTGGGCGCGTCGGGGTACAGGCCGACGCGGGCGGCGACGTCGGCGAAGTTCAGCCCCGAGCGCTCGACCCTGAGCCGCACTTTGCCAGCCGGAGGTGTCGGCGTTGGCCGCTCTTCGACCACGAGCACCTCGGGTCCGCCGTGCCGCGCATTCACCAAGACTCGCATGGGCCTCGTCCTATACTCGCCGTCGTGAAAGCGCTCGCGCCTGGTTTTCTCATCGCCATGCCGCAGATGACGGACCCCAACTTCGAGCGGACCGTGGTGCTCATGGTGGAGCACGGGCCAGAAGGGTCGATGGGGCTGGTGATCAACCGGAAGACGGAGCTGTCGTTCCTGGAGCTGGCCGAGAGCCAGAAGCTCAACGTGGCGAAGCACCGTGAGGGCGAGGCGATCTTCTCCGGCGGGCCGGTGGAGCCGTACCGCGGCTTCGTGCTGCACGACGATCCCGAGTCCGGCGAGCGCGTGGAGCTGGTGCCCGGGCTGTACCTGACGATCACCAGCGACGCGCTGGAGCCGCTGCTCACCCACGCGTCGGCGACGGTGCGCTTCGTGCTCGGGTACGCCGGCTGGGGGCCGGGGCAGATCGAGAAGGAGCTGGCGGAAGGGGCCTGGCTGTTCACCGAGGCAGACAAGGAGCGCGTGCTGCGCGTCGACCCGAAGGACGTGTGGGCGGACACGATCCGTGGCATGGGGCTCGACCCGGCGATGCTGGTGAGTTCCGGAGGAGTCAACTGATGCTGGACGCGGACGTGATCAAGCAGCGAATCGAACAGGCCCTCCCGGGCGCGAAGGTCGAGGTGCGCGATCTGACCGGCACCGGCGATCACTTCGAAGCGCGGGTCGTGACGCCCCTCTTCCAAGGCAAGAGCATGGTCGAGCAGCACCAGACCGTGTACGCGCCGCTCAAGGACGTGCTGGCCACCGGGGAGTTGCACGCGCTCGCGCTCAAGACGTACACGCCGGAGCAGTGGGCCAAGGTCCAGGGCCTGACGATCGCCTGACGCGACGAAGAACACCGGAACGAGGAGAACGACATGCTGAACCCCGAAATCAAGGCTCGCTTCGACAAGGAGATCGCCGAGCACCCCGTCGTCGTCTACATGAAGGGCACGGCGCTGTTCCCCCGCTGCGGCTTCTCGGCGCGGGCGCTCGAGGCGCTCAAGCCGTTCGGCGCGGTGCACACGGTCGACGTGCTCATGGAGCCCGAGGTGCGCGACGGCATCAAGGAGTACTCGAACTGGCCGACGATTCCGCAGGTCTACATTCGCGGGAAGTTCATCGGCGGCAGCGACATCATCGCGGAGCTGTCGGCGCGCGGTGAGCTCGAGGCGTTGGTCAAGGGCAGCTGACGTCGCTCTTTCGAGCCGACCTCGCTTCACGTGGCAGACGACGAGCAGACCCGGCGGATCGTCGCGGCGCGCCTGGCGCTGCGGGAGCGCTGGCAGGCGAAGGTGAAGGCGACGCCCGGCGTGGCCGACGCGCGACCTCTGGGCTCTGGCCCGACGAACCGGCACGGCATGCCGCAGGTGCCGCCCGGGCAGACGGTGACGACGAAGTGGCCGGTGCTGGACTTGGGTGAGCGGCCCCAAGTGTCCACGGCGAGCTGGCGGCTGACGGTCGACGGCGCGGTACGAACGTCGCTCGAGCTCGACTTTCCGGGGCTGCTGAAGCTGCCGCAGGTGCAGGTGTCGGCGGACTTCCACTGCGTGACGACGTGGAGCCTGCTCGACTCGCGCTGGGGTGGGGTGAGCCTGGCGACGGTGGCCGCGGCTGCGGGGCTGGCTGAAGACGCCACGCACGTGCTGACGCACGGGCTCGACGGGTACACGACGAACCTGTCTTTGGACGAAGCGCTCAAGGACGACGTGCTGCTGGTGCACACGTGGAACGGTCAGCCGCTGCCGTACGAGCACGGCGGGCCGGTGCGGGTCATCACGCCGCAGCTCTACGCGTGGAAGGGCGCCAAGTGGATCGGCCGCTTGGAGTTCCTCACGCAGGACGTGCTCGGCTTCTGGGAGGAGCGTGGGTACAGCAACACCGCCCACCCCTGGCGCGATGACCGCTACAGCTGAGTCGCCGGTTGGCCCGACGACGCCGTTCGAACGCTTCAAGGCGTTCAAGCAGCGCCACCACCTGCTGTTCGAACTTGCGTTCTTCTTCGCCGGGTTTCTGTTCGACGTCGTCCTGCTGCACCGCATCGACAGCACGCCGCTGCTGATCCACCAGGGGCTCTACCTGGTCGCGAGCGCCGGGCTCATCTTCCTGGACCACCGGCTGCACGTGGCGGGGAAGGAGCCTGAAGGGCTGCTGGGCAAGGTGCTGTCGGTGCGGCTGTGGGTGATGCACTTCTTCCTGGGCACGCTGCTCAACGCGTTCTTGATCTTCTACTTCCGCGCGGCGGCCGGGCTGTTCGCCATGCTCTTCATCGTGCTGCTCGCGGGGATCATCGTGATCAACGAGCTGCCGCGGTTCCGCCAGAAGGGGCCGGTGGTGCGCGTGGCGATGTTGTCCTTCGCGACGACGAACTACCTGGCGTACCTCCTGCCGGTGATCTGGGGCGAGCTGCGGAGCTGGCAGTACTACGTGGCGCTGCTCGTCGGCTCGGTGGTGACCGTGGGCTTGTGGAAGCTCTTCACGCGCTTCACGCACGATCCGGCGTGGACGTTTGAGCGCGCGGTGGCGCCGGGGCTGGTGATTCAGGCGGTGCTGTTGATCCTCTACGTGGCGCAGGTGGTGCCGCCGGTGCCGCTGTCGCTCAAGCACATCGGCGCGTACCACGACGTGGAGCCGGTGAAGGACGGGGCGAAGCGGCACTACAAGCTGACGTACGCGAAGGCGTCGATCCTGCGGCCGTGGGCGGAGCAGGCGGGGACGATCGAGCTGGTGCCCAACGGGAAGTTGTGGGTGTTCGTGAAGATCTTCGCGCCGACGCGGTTCAACGACGCGGTGCAGTTTGCCTGGGAGTTCGACGATCCGCAGAAGGGGTGGACGCCGTGGGGCAAGCCGTTCACGACGCACCTGTCGGGTGGGAATGAAGAGGGGTACCGAACGTATGCGTACACCCACGCGGCGAAGGTCGGGACGTACCGGGTGCGCGTGCTGACCGCGGACGGGCGGGAGATCGGCCGGGAGACGGTGGACGTGGTGCACCGCACCGAGCCGCCGACGGATCTGGTGACGGTGCTCGACTGACGGCTGGGCTTCAGCGGCGGCGCGGCTTCTTCGTGGCCGGCTTGGACGCGGGCTTGGACGCTGACTTGGCGGAGGTTCGGACGCGCGGCGCGGCGGCCTTCGCGCGGCGCGGCTTGGCCAACTTCCCCGGCACGAGCCGGTGCGCGCGCTTGGCCCAGGCGGCGAAGGTATCCATGTCGTCGTAGAAGTACTGCGGCACGACGATCCACTCGCGCATGGTCATCGGCTTGTCCTTGCCGGTGTACGTCCAGGCGCGCCCGCCATCGGCTTCGAGCTCCGCCCGCGCCTGGTCGTCGGCGAGTTTGAAGATGACCTCGTCGTCCGTGACGATGCCGGCGAACATGCCTCCGTTGGGCGCGAAGAACCCGTGCCCTCCGAACATCTTGCGGATCGTCATCGGCAGCCCGGCGCAGGCTTCGGTCAGCAGGTCGAGGGAGCGGGACATGCCACGGACTCAACCACCGGACGCGACAAAGCTGAACCTGGACGGTGGCGCGAGCGGGGTGGCCGACGCACGCGCGGAGTGCTTAGAGCGCGGCTCATGGCGCACGAAGGACACGACCACGACCACGACCACGACCACGACCACGTTCACCACCACCACCATGATCACGGGCCGCACGGCCACCACGCGCACGCTCACACGCCGCACGCGGACCGGCCGTTCTCTCCCGTTTCCTGCGCGGTGCTGACCTGCTCCGACTCGCGCACGGCGGCGACCGATGAAGGCGGGCCGTTGGCGGCGCGGCTGCTCGAGGACGCGGGGCACACCGTGACGCACCGGAGCCTGGTGAAGGACGAGCCACAGGCGATCCTCGCGGTGCTGGACGAGGCGCTCGGCGCCGGCGCGCGGGCGGTGATCTTCACCGGCGGTACCGGGCTGTCGTCGCGCGACGTGACGGTGGACGCGGTCGCGCCGCGCTTCACCCGAACGCTGGACGGCTTCGGCGAGCTGTTCCGCTCGCTGTCCTTCGCGCAGGTCGGCCCGGTTGCCTTCGCGAGCCGCGCGACGGCCGGCGTAATCGGCCGGAGCCTGGTCTTCGTGCTCCCGGGGGCACCCGGGGCGGTGAAGCTGGCGGTGGAGCGGCTGATCGCGCCGGCGCTGAGCCACCTGGTCCACGAGCTGTCGCGGTAGGCGCGGGTGCTGTCCGCCGAGCGCGCAGCGCGCCTCAAGCCGCTGCTCGATCACTTCGTCGACGGGCGGGCGTGGACGGAGCGCATCGCCGCCGATCCGGTGGAGTTTGCGCACCGCTACACGGCGCCGCGCGACGTCGAGGTGGCGGGGCTGCTCGCCGCGAGCCTGGCGTATGGGCGGGCGTCGTTCTTCAAGCCGAAGATCGCCGCGCTGCTGGGCGGCATGGGGCGCTCGCCGGCCGAGTTCGTCCACGACGCGAGCCCGCGGTCGCTGCGGCCGCTGCTGGGCGGGTTCGTGTACCGGTTCAGCCTGCCGGCGGACGTGGGCGTGCTGCTGCTGGGCATGGGGCAGGCGCTGCGTACGCACGGCTCGCTCGAAGGAGCGTTCCTGGCCGAGGTCGCGACGGGCGCCTCGCCGAAGGACGTGCGCGCGGGCTTCGCTCGGGCGATTCGCGACGGTGCGCCGCGGGGGCCGATCGTCCGGGCGCTGGGGCCGACGCGTGGCCTCGCGCACCTGCTGCCCGTCGCCAGCGGCGGGGCGGCCAAGCGGCTCAACCTGTACCTGCGGTGGATGGTGCGCGGGCCAGACGCGGTGGACTTGGGCGTGTGGAAGCGGGTGCCGAAGGCGTCGTTGATCATCCCCCTCGACACGCACGTCGGGCGCATCGCCCGGTGGCTCGGGCTGACGGCGCGGAAGGACCTGTCGTGGAAGACGGCGGAGGAGGTCACCGCGTCGCTGCGCCGGCTCGATGCGGAGGATCCGACGAAGTACGACTTCGCGCTGTGTCACTACGGCATGAGCGGGGCGTGTCCGGTGGTGCCGCGGGGGGAGAACTGCCGGAGGTGCCCGCTCAAGGCGGTGTGTTCGGTGGGGCGGCGGGTGCGCTGACGAGCAGGCCGAGGCGGTCGTACCGGCCAACGCCGATGAGCGCGACTCCGTGCTCGGCTCGCCTCAGGTCGGCAGGTCGTTCTCGGGCAGCTCGAGGAGCGGTTGGTAGGCGAAGACGCGGTTTCGCTCGCGGCAGAGAGTTCGCGGACTCACCCTGGGGTCCTCGCTTGATGAATCCGCGGCCTTCAGCTTCCTCGCCTCGACCAGCTGCTTGCTCTGCGCCGCCGACGGCGCCAACAACCCCGCCAGCACCGCGATCTTCTCGAACACGAAGTCGTTTACGTCGTACTTCCGTCGCTCCAGGTCCGCCGCGTCGCCGCGCAGCTGCAACATCTCCTCGGCGTCGGCGACCAAGTCCGCCGGGTGCGCCGTCACGTCTGCGTACGCGTCGCCCATCATCGCCGCCTCCGCCAGCACCGACTCCTTCGTCGGCCTGCTCTTCGGAGAAAACGGCGCGCGCTGCTCGAGAATTAACTGCGTCGTCATCGTGTCGCTCCACGGGGGAATGGAGGTCGCGCACGTCGCCGCTCCCCCTCCCGGTCGACGCGCGGGGCGAACCCTACGCGCCGCGCATCACGCCGCGCGCGGTGTCTGTTTTGACAAACCCAGTTGGGTGAGCACCGGAGGTGTCAGACGCGGAGCCGGCGCTCCAAGTTCGCTTCCGAGTTCGCGCCACGCGGCCTTCTCGGCGCACTGAAGCGACGGCACGTCGGCCGTGCGGAACGAGCGTTCCAGCAGTCCCTGGTGGCCCGTCAGGACGCCTCGGGTGGAAGTGGCGCGTTGCTGCTCGCCCCTGCCGGACGCACGTCATTCGTCGACGCTGGCGTGACCGAAAGGACCCATGGACTAGGGTGCCGCGGTGATGTCGCGAACATGGGTTGGGCTCGGTTTCGTCGTCGCCACGCTGGGGCTGTCGTGTGAGTTCATCGCGACGTGTGAGACCGACGAGGACTGCGGTGCGCCGGGGAGATGCGTTGGCGCCGATGCGGGCCTGCGCGGTCTGTGCATTCGGCGGACGGACGCGGGCGTCGGTGGCGTGGGCGGCGTGGGCGGCACAGCCGGAGGAGGCGGCGCCGCAGGCACGGGCGGAACAGCAGGAACGGGCGGCAACGCGGGCGCGGGCGGCACCGCGGGCACGGGCGGAACAGA
>JALHOS010000318.1 GCA_022842905.1 Myxococcaceae bacterium
CTGCGGGGCGGTGGCGGCGAAGCTGAGCGCGGCGCCCGGGGTCGCTCGCGAGGTGAAGGTGAGCGCCCCGGCGCAGTCTGGCGCGGCGGTGAGGCGGGCGCCGTCCTGCACCGGCTCCGAGAGGCTGACCTGCAGCGTGACGAACTCGCCGCCGCGCACCGCGAGCAGCCCGCTCGGCTCCCCTGGCCGCGGGGCGGTGAAGGACGCGCTCACCACCGTGGGCGGCGTGAAGTCCACGTCGACCACGCCGACCGCCTGGCCCAGCGCCTCGGTCCCCTGCGCGTCCACGAGGTCCGCCACGACGCGCGTGGGGCCCTCCGCGTCGACTCCGGCCTGCAGCGTGTAGCTGAAGACGTAGTCCTGGCCGACCTGGCTCTCGAGCGTGGCGGCGCGCGCCCCCGTCGCCGTGAGGAGGCTCACTCGCGGCGGCGCGTAGAGCGGCTCACTCGCGGTCAGGGAGATGCGCAGGGCCGTACCGCTCCGGGCGCGTGCGGGCGCGACGGCCCCCGTGGTGAGGCCCGGCGCCTGGCCGGTGTCGTCCGAGGCGAGGGCGACGCACAGCCCCAGCGCGGGCCGGCAGGCGAAGCCCTGGGGGCAGCGGCCGTCGTCACAGCGGACGGCCGTGCTCGAGGGGACACCGGCGTCGAACGCGCAGCTCGCGAGGAGTGCGCTGCCTGCAAGCCACAACCACCGCATCACCGCCTCCTCGCGAAGCGCTTCATCTCGGCGCGAGGGTAGCCCGCCGGCGCGGCGGTTGTTCACCTCGTGAGCGGCTGCGGTCTACTTCCCTGCTTGCGCTCGCCAGCCCGTCGCCGGAGTCCCTGAGGGTGCTCGCGCTCACCCTGGCGCTCAGGTTCGAACGCCTGGCTCAGTGACTCTCCGCTCGCGCCGCCAGGCGCAGCGAGATCAACGCCTCTTCGAGCTCGGCGGCGTTCGGCGCCTCCGCCGGCAGGCTCGTGCCCGCCTCAGCCGCATGGAGCAGCTCGAACGCCGCGTCGAGCCGAGCGGCCCACTGTGCCGACACGGCCTCGGGCAGCTCGCTGCGCTCCCCACGTCGCTTGTGCTCGACGAGCGTCAGGGCGTCGTGCAAGTCGTAGCGCGGCGCCAGCACGATGAGGTCGGTGACGACGGCCCCTTCTCGCAGCAGGTGAGTGCCGGTCAGCAGCGTGCGCAGCACGTAGAGGAGCTTCTTCGCGCTCCTCCGGCCGTCACCGTCCCACGCCTGGCGCTGCTGCGTCGCGAAGCCCAGGTAGTGGCGCGCCGCGCGCGCGGACACGGCGCGCTCGACGAGCGGCACCAGCTGTTCGAAGCCGCGGCCGCTCTGAAGCGCGAAGCCCGAGAGGAAGCGCTCGAGGTAGTTGCCGTTGCCCTTGAGCACGCCCTGGAGCACGCCACCCAGCTCGTTCGACGAGTAGTCGATCTCCACGCCGTCGACGACCTCGAGCCGCTCGGCGACGGGCGCGCTCGTCTGAAACCCCAGCAGCGCGCGCGTCGGCGCCAGGTGCACCGCCTTGAGGTCGAGGTCCGAGTCCGGCGACGGGAAGCCGTACGCGTGCGCGCCCGAGAGCGAGACGACGACGTGGTCCCGCCGGCCGGACTCGAAGGCCAGCACGCGGGAGGCGACGTCGCGTTGGTGAAGCGTGAGGGCGGTCTGCGCGGCGTTCATGGGGCGGGCTCCTTGGTCGCACGGGGAGGCGCCCACGGCCCCGGCACGGCGAGCACGTGACGGCGGGCGAGCTCCTGGTTGATGCGCCGGAGCAGGGCGTCGGCGCGCTCGTAGTCCGGCTGCTCGGGCAGCGCGCTCTGGTCGCGAGCGGCCTCGAGGGCGGGGCTCATCGCTTCGGCGCGGGCCAGCACCTCGTCGAGCGCGAGCTCACCTTGTTTGATGGCGAGGAGCGTCGTTTTGAACGCCCCGGTGGCCTCGAAGGTCGGCCGCCCGTCGGCCAGCCAGCCCCGCGCCAGCTCGATGAGGCGCAGCAGGTTGTAGGCGTTCTTCGGACGCAGCGACCGGGCGTCGCTCGGTCGTCGCCCGCCCGCGCGCGCGTAGGCCGTCAGCCCGGCGAGGTCGTTGGTCTCCAGCAGCCCCTGGTCGAAGAGTGAGCGGTAGAGCTGCTTGAGCCGCGTCCGGGCCCCGTGCTCGTCGAGGCCGGCCTTCGAGGCGAGCCGCGGTGCGAGCTCGTCGAGTGACGGGGCGGGGGTCTGGCTGAGCCAGTCGAGCACCAGGTCTCGGTGCTCGGCCAGACGCTGGCTCGCGCTGAGCTTGTCGAGCTGGCTGAGCGCGTACCGGCCGAAGCTCCCGAAGAGCAGCTTCGAGACGAACGCCTCGCGCGCATCGAGCAGCCACTGGCCCAGCTCGTCCAGCGCGCGCACGGAGGGCACGAAGAGCAGCTCGAGCGTGTTCGGGTCCGCGCGCAGCGCCTGGGTGACGAGCTTGTGGGTCTCCCAGTAGGTCGCGCTCCCGTCGGCGCTCACCAGCTCGGTGGGCGGCTCGGCGAGCCCGCTCGTCCACGAGAACGGCAGCGCAAACGCACCCCGCAGGTCGGTGTCACTCTGGGTGTCGGCCAGCCCCCAGGCGCGGCTGCCCACCGTCGCCTCGAGCACGCGGCAGTCGTGGAGCGCCGACCAAGCGGCCTCGCGGCGCTGGGCGAACTGCAGCTGCCCTGCCCGGCGCGGCGCCAGCTCGGCCCGCTCGTACCAGAGCTCGCCGACGCCGGTGACGAGCACGTCGAAGCCTCCGTCCCGTGCGCGCACGACTCGACCCACCAGCCCCTGCGGAACACGCCGGCCGTGGTGCAGGCGCTCCACGCGCAGGGTGACCTCGGTGCCGTGGGGCAGCGGGACGGCCTGCGGGTCGAGCTCGACGAGGGCGGAAAGGCGAGGGGCCATGGGGCGCGCGGCGACGGAGGGGTCGGCGAGGAGCTGACCATGAGGAGACGCAGGTCGGCGAGCGCGGCGTCCACGGCCCTCGTCAAATCCAGGCCCGCGTCGGCAGCGCCCGGCTCGACGAGGTGGCTGGGGTGAGTGCCGCGAGTGCACAAGCCCGGCCCGACCCTGCTGAGTGCAACAGACCTTCAGCGGCCCGCGAGCGCGGCGTCGAGCACTCGCCGCGCGTCGGCGGTGAACACGAACTCCCCGCCCGCGATGCCGTTGAGGAACTCGGTGGCCGCGCCGGCGTCGAACTTCCACGCCAGCCTCGGGTAGCTCTCGCCGGGCACGTCCTGCGGCCGTGTCCCGGTGATGGTGAACTCGTCGCCGTGCAGGCTCTGGGGCGCCACCCTGGCACGCTTGCGCAGGTCCTCGAGCGCGGCGCGCCCGGCTTGGGTCAAGCGGCCGAACGGCTTGGCGGCCTCGACGAGGCGCCGCATCTCCGCCTGGGTCACCAGCCCCTGGGGCTGACCTTTCGCGCGTGGGTTCTCGAGGCCAAACCCGTCGTCCAGCGGCTGCTCGGCGTTGAACACGTCCATCGCCGTCGTGGACACGTTCTGGGCGGTGACCTTCGCCTCGTCCTGCATGCGCTCGACGGTCCAGACGCCGTCGCGCCAGCGCAGGGCGAGCGCGTTCGGCTCAGTGAGCGGCACCGGGAGGTCGGCGGGGACAGCCGGCGCGCCCTGCTTGGCGGCGGCGTACACCTGCGCCGTCGTCCGCTGCGCCGTGGCCACGACCGGCCCCCCGTCCGACGGGGAATCAAACAGCGACCCGCGCACGTTGACGACGTACGTCAGCCGGCGGCCGTCCTTCGCCGTGACGAAGAAGTGGGCTTCGTCCGTGCGACTCCACGGCGCGACCTCCACCTTCCCGAAGTGCTTGGCCAGCACCGCCGCGACGGCGGCAGGCTCGACGGAGCGGCTGAACCTCGCGAGGCGGCGCTCATCCGGGGTCTGGGTCGGCGGCAGGAAGACGACGTGGCGGCGAATCGGGTGGGTCATGGAGGCCTCGGCAGGTTGTCGGCCATCAACCCGCGCCCGGAGCTCCGCGGAATGGCAGCGCCACTCACACGTCCACCGTGAGCAGACGGGGCCCTCTCGGGATGAGGGACCGCGTCATCGCGCCTCGAGCAGCCCCGCCAGCGCCCGGGCGAACTCGAGCTCGGGTTGGAGCGCGGCATCGCCCAGCGCCGCGGCTTCGGCTTCGAGCAGCGAGACGGCGGCCCGCGCCTGCTGCGCTGCGCCGCCGTTGCCCGCGTGGTGCGAGGCGACCGCCAACCGCAGGCCAGTCAACGCCCGCGTGAGCGCCAGCGCCTTGCGGACACCTGGGTCGGCGTAGCCCCCAGCTGTCGCGGGCGGCGCGGCGACGGTGAGGGCGACCTCCTTCGGCGCGTGTGCGGCTTCGCCAGGCCGCGCGGCCGGGCGGAACTTGAGCGTCAGGTCCGCCAGCGGCGCGTCGGCGGCGACCCCACCGCTGAGCTTGGCGACGAGCGCACCGCGGCCGCGGGACAGGAACACCGTCTTCACCGTGGTCGCCACCTCGGTCGGCGCCTGGCCCGGCACGCCGTAGACGTCCGTCACCGTGAGCGGCGCGGCCGGCGTCAGCCCCAACCGCAGATCGAACGCGATGGGCGTGACGAGCAGGTCGAAGTCCTGGTCGAACACCTGCTGCGTGCGGCTCGCGTCCGCCAGGAACACGGCGTTGGCGCCTTCGACGGACGACACCTGCGTCGTCAGCGCCTGGCCGAAGTCGAGCCCGACGCCGAAGACGGTGACGTGCAGGCCTTCGCTCGCCGCCTGCGTCAGCAGGGTCATGAACTCCGACGCGCCGGTCGCCTGGACGTTGGGCATGGCGTCGGTGAACAGGAGCACACGGTTCGCGCGCGTCGCGCTCTTCGCGGCCCTCAGCTGATCGAGACCGAGCCGCAGCCCACACTCGATGCAGGTTCCGCCCGCGGCGCGCACCGGCGCGAGTGTCCGTCGCACCGACTCGACGTCGGGCAGCGCGGCCGCGGCCAGCAGCTGCGCGGAGTCGTCGAAGCGCACCACCGACACCCGGTCGTCCGGGCCGAGCAGCCCGGCCAGCTTGAGCCCCGCGGCCTTCACCGCTTCCATCTTGTCGGTGCCCATGGAGCACGAGTTGTCGAGGACCAGGGCGACGTTGAGCGCCGGACGCCGGAACGTCGTCAGGTCCACGCCGGACGACAAGCCCAGCTGAACCCAGCCCGACGAGGAAGACGCTCCGAAGTCGGGAACGACGGCCCCTGCGGCGCGCACGCACAGCGCGTCACGACAGGCGGGCCCGCTCACGGGGAGATCGTGCTCGGCGTAGAGGCCCTCGTACGCGAGGTCTTCGACGTCGGGCACCTCGCCCGCCCGCACCTTCGACCGCGCGAGCGCCAGGTCCTTCACCCCACCGACGGTCGCTCCCGCCTCGGCGCCGAAACCGCCGCCACCGCCGAGCGAGGACACCGACCCGCACGACCACGACAACCACGCCACGACTCCACCGACGATCCACCGCTTCATGTGTTGGTTCCCCTGCCCCGACGCGCACCGGCCGCGCACGCCGTGGTCGCGCCCTTCGTGCAACGCGCAGGCCGCGCTTCCGAACCGCGCCTCGAGCACGCCTTCGCGGTGCGGGCCCTCAAGGAGGCGTGCTTCGCGAGCTGACACTGGAGCGGCGGCGCACCAGCACCAAAGCCTGACGCGCACGTCCGAGACAGGGCTGACCTCGCTGCCAGAGGCGTTCGAAAGTGCGACGCGCCCGCCCCGTTTTCTTTCGGAGCGAGCGCGCGCGATGAGGAACGGCGCTGAGGTCAGCGTTCAGCGAATGTCGATGCTCACGGGCCCGAAGTCGATGCTGACGCCCGGCTTGCGCGGCGGGTGGTGCGGCATCACCGGCGGCGGGGGCGGCGGCGGCATGCGCGCGAAGTCGAAGTCGCGCTGCGCCTTGCGCTGCATGCGGGAGTCGCCGATCTGGTTGATGGCCTGCTGCGCCAAGTCCCAGTTGCCGCGGTGCGCAGTCGCCTGCCGCGCGACGCGGGTCATCAGCTCGTCCTTCTGCCAGCCGTTGCTCCACTGCGGCTGGCCCAGCTCCACCGCCGCCTGCAGGCTGCCGCGGTCGCCCTGCGCCATGAAGCGCTCGACGAGGCGGCCGGCGAGCTGATCCGCGCTGTACGGGCGATCCCAGCTGCCGCCGCTGACCAACTTCAGCGCGTCCTTCGCCGCCATGAGGTTGCCCTGCTGCTCGAAGCGCTCGGCCACGCGCACGAGGCGATCGTTCCGCGTCGAAGGCGTGCGGATGAGGTTGGCTGCTTCTTGCGAGACGCTCAGCTGCCCGTCCGACAGCGCCGCGTCCGAAACCCGGCTCAGGTCCGTGTCACGAACGAACTCCGACTGATTGCGCGCCGCCTTGAGCGCCGTGCCGTAATCCCGGCCCGACAGCGCTTCGGTCACCAGGCTGCTCAGCCGGCCGTCCCGCGCCGGGTGGCCCATGGGCATGCCGACCACGCGGTCGACGCGCTCGGTCAGCGACGGCGGCCGGGGCGGACCCACGGTCAGCGTCACGCCGCCGCCCAGCTTCGCCTCACCCTTCTTCGCGAGATCTTCCAGCCCGTTTCCAAGGTTCCTCAGCAGTTTTCCCAAGCTCGGCATGGTCGTGTCCTCGAGTTGCGTTGTATGCGCCCATTGTCGCTGCTAGACCCACACTGACTCACGTTCGTTCTGTAAACGTCAGCGACAGGCCTCGTTGTCTTGCAACGTCATGATTTCTCAGCGTCTTCTTCGGATTGTGGGCGCCGCGGCGGTCGTGTTGGGGACCGCGTCGTTGGCTTGGGGCGACGAGCCCGGACCGACGCCACCGGTGGCGACGAAGAAGCGCGAAGTGGTAGCGCCCGACTCTCCGCGCGCGGCGCTGGGGCGCTTCCTCGACTTGGCGCGTGCGGGGCGCTCGGCCGAGGCGGCGCAGTACCTGGCGGTGCCCGATGGATCGAACGGCGCGGCGCTGGCGCGGCGGCTCAAGCTGGCGCTGGAGCGAAACGTGTCGCTGGACCCCACGCGCGTCTCGCCGGCCTCCGCCGGAGACGCCACCGACGGGCTCGAAGGGGTGGACGAGCTTGGGCAGTGGCGCGTGGACCACGGGACGGCGCCGGTGCGGCTCGAAGTCACGAGCGGTCCCATCTTCTGGCGCTTCGACGCCGACACGGTGGCCACGGTCGACGCCGCGTTCGAAGCCCTGCCCCACGCGGCCTTGCTCGAGCGGCTCCCGTCGGCGCTCCTGCGCTCAGGCCCGGGCGACGTGCTCTGGTACCAATGGCTCCTCTTGCCGCTCTTCTTCGCGGCGGCGTGGCTGGTGGGCAGCCTCGTCGCGCGGCTGTTGCGCGCGCTGCTGAGACGACTGGCGGCGCGCACGGCGGTGACGTGGGACGACGCGGTGCTCGGCCGGCTGGGCGGCCCCATGACCCTGGCGTGCACCTTCGGCGTGGCGCTGAGCACCGCCCCGTTGTTGCTGCTCGCCGCCCGCGCCGAAGGCACGTTGGTGACGTGGCTGCGCACCGGCGTGCTGGTGGCCTTCTTCTGGGCGCTGAGCCGCGCGGTGGAAGTCGTCGTCACCCAGCTCCTCGCGTCGGCCTGGTCCGCCGCCCGACCGAACTCCCGCGCGCTGTTGCCCTTGTCCGGCCGCATCACCCGCGTCGCCATCGCCGTGGTCGGCGCGGTGGCGGTGGTGTCGTCCTTCGGGTACCCGGTGGCGAGCCTGCTGGCGGGCCTGGGCATTGGCGGGTTGGCCGTCGCGCTCGCCGCGCAGAAGACGTTCGAAAACCTGTTCGGCGCCTTCGCCGTCGGCCTCGACCAGCCGTTTCGTGAAGGTGACTTCGTCAAGGTCGACGACTTCGTCGGCACCATCGAGACGGTCGGGCTGCGCAGCACCCGCATCCGCACGCTGGACCGCACCGTCATCACCCTGCCCAACGGCCAGCTCGCCGAGAAGCGCATCGAGTCCTACGCCGCGCGGGACCGCATGCGGCTCTTCGTCAAGCTGGGCCTGGAGTACGGCACGAGCAGCGCGCAGGTCCAGGTGCTGCTCGAGCGCGCCGTCGCGCTGTTCAAAGCGCACCCCAAGGCCTGGCCCGAAGACACCCAGGCCCGCTTCGTCGGCTTCGGCGCCTCGAGCCTCGACGTCGAGGTGGTGGGCTTCTTCGCCGTCACCGACTTCGACGAGTTCAGCGCCTTGCGCACCGAGGTGCTGCTCGGGCTAATGCGGGTCGTGGAAGAAGCCGGCGCCCGCTTCGCTTTCCCGACGAGCACGGTGCACGTGGCCAGCCTGCCGACGGCGCCGAAGGCGTCTTCCACGCCCTGAAACGAACCAGCGCGCTGACCTGCCCCTGCTAGGGTTCGGCGGCCATGACTCACTCGTTCGACTTCGCGTTCGTCGACGACGAAGCGGGAGGCCGCTTCGTCCCCGTCGGAGGCCCGGCCGCCCAGCTGCGCTCGCTGGTCTCGCGCGGCGACATCGACAACGCGGTGCGCATCTACGAAGAGACCCAAGGCAGCGCCCGCGCCGAGCTGCTCGAAGAAGCGCGCACCGCGTCCTTCGAGACGAAGAAGGCCATCGGCGAGACGTTCAAGCGCGCCCGCGACTTCGCCGCCGCGGCGAGCTGCTTCGAGCAGGCCCGCGCCGAGGACCTGGCCGCGCAGTGTTACGAGCAGGCCGGCGACTTTCTGAAGGCCGCGCAGGCCTGGAAGCGCCGCAACGAGCTGTCCCGCGCCGCCGCGTGTTTCCAGCGCGCCGGGAAGACGGCCGAAGCGCTCGAGCTCTACAAGCAGACCGGCTCGAAGGAAGGCGTCGCCGAGCTGCTCGCGCGGTCGGGCCAGTTCATCGAAGCGGCGAAGGCGTACCGGGCGCAGCAGAATCTGCACGGCGAAGTCGAAGTGCTGCGCGCGGGCCTGTCGGCCAGCCCAGGCCACGTCGGCTGCGCGGTGCGGCTGGCCGAGCTCATGGTGGCGCATGGCCGCGCCCAGCAGGCGGCGGAGCTGCTGACCGAGAGCGCCCGCCACGTGCCCAACGCGAGCACCAACCCCGTGTTGCTGACGACGCTGGGCAACGCGCTCGAGGCCGCGGGCGCGGCGGCGCAGGCCCAG
>JALHOS010000319.1 GCA_022842905.1 Myxococcaceae bacterium
GGCTCGAGGATCGGCGCCGCGCCATGCTCGGCCTCGGCGCGCTGGCCACCGTCTTCGCCCTCGCCATCGCGCTGGTCCCCTCGTCGCGGGCGCGTTTCCTCCAAGCCTTCTCCGAGCGCGAGCCGGGGGAGCGCGGCGTGTTGCTCGGAGCGGGCTTGTCGGCGGTGCGAGCCCACCCGCTGACCGGCGTGGGCCTGGGCCGCTTCAAGCCGGTGGAGTGGACGACGCCGGACGCGCCGGTGGCCGTGCGGGAGCACCAAGGCAAGGCGCACAACCAGTGGGTGACCGTGGCGGCCGAAGCCGGCGTCCCCGCGGCCCTTGCGCTGCTGGGGTGGGTGGCGTGCCTGCTGCTCGCGGTCCTTCGCCAGCCTCGGGCGCGCGTCGCGGCGGGCGTCGTGGTCCTGTTTGGGGCGCTGACGGTCCTGCACGACCCGCTCTTTCACCCCGAGACCTCGCTGGCCTTCATGCTCGCGCTCGGGGGCGCGCTCGCGGCGGCGCGGCCGGGTGGGAGCCTTCGTGGTGAGGCCACTGCGGACGCGTCCTGAGCCGTGGTCCCCGCAGCGGCGCAGGACGGGGCTAGGCTCGGCCGTTCCATGACCCCTCCGACCGACCCCCTCTCTCAGCTCTCGGCGCAGCTCGAGCGTCTCCAAGCCGAGGTCGACGTGCTGCGCTCAGCGTCTGCGGTTCTTCAGCGTCGTTCGCAGCGGCGAGCCCGCGCGGTCGGCGTCGGCCTCGCGGTCGCGATCTTCAGCGCGGGCGTCGCCCGGGCGGCGGACGGCAGCTGTCCCAACGCCTTGCCGTTCTGCTTCGCGGCCGACACCCCAGCGCTGGCGAGCCAGGTGAACCACGACTTCGCGCAGCTCAAGGAGTGGCTCGAGCAGAAGGTGGGCGTCGTCGGCAGCGCGGCAGTCACCGTGAACGGCGCGGTCACCGTCAACGGCACCAGCGCGTTCCTCGGTGGCGTGCGCGTCCAGACTGGCGGGACGTCGAACGCGGCGACGGCGTCGGGGAAGGCGCTCTTCATCTCGTCTGGGAATGGAGACGGCCAGGCCGCCAATGGAGCCCTGGAGGTCCGTCACGACAACCTCAGTCAGGGCGTCGGCATTGGCTTCAACACCGTCTACGCGACCGGCAGCAACGCGGACCAGCCGCTGAACCTCAAGGCGCGTGGCAACTCGAGCGTCACCGTGGTCGGCGATGTCCACGTCTCAGCCAACGTCTGGGGTGCTTCGACCACCCTTGGCGACGGGCGCTTCTCCAACCCCAGCGGCTTCAACTTCGTCGACTGCGCCAGCGGGCAGTACGTCTGCGGCGTGGGCTTGGGGCACGTCGGCAACGACGCGAACTACTGGACCGGCGCACGGGTTCAGCTGCGCTGCTGCACGCTGTGAGCGGGGTGGCCTCACCGCGCTGGGAGCTGCTCGGCCTCACCCACAACCCTTTCGAGAACCAGCGCTCCGGTGAGCGCCCGGACTGGGTGAGCGTACCGGCCGCGGTCGAGGCGGCCGTCGCGCAGCGCCCCTTCGCCGTCGAGGTCATTGGAGAGAAGGGCGCCGGCAAGTCGTCGATCCTCAGGGCGTTGGCCGCGAGGCTCGGTGGGCAGTACTGCTACCTCGACGGGCTGCGTCGCCTCGAAGCGCTCGTTCCTGAGCCCTCGAGCGTCTGGTGTTTGGACGAGGCCAACAACGCGCCGAAGGGGTGGGTGAAAGAGGTGGGGAAGGCTGCGCAGCGCGCGCAGGCGTCGCTGTTGTTCGGCACGCACTGGAGCCTGAAGCCGCAGGTGCCGTGGCTGCGAACGCTCCACCTGGCCGAGCACGCCGCGCCGGACTGGGTCGAGCGGCGCGTGGCGTCCGCCCAAGTGGCTGGCCGGCAGGCCTTCGACTTCGCCGCGCTGGGACGCGAGCTGGGGCAGCGGGTGAAGGTCACCTACGCCGTGCAGCGGGTGCTGTACGAGCTGGCCGAGAACCTGGCGCGGGGCTTTGCGCTGCCCGATGCGCTCGACGACGCCATCGAGCGGGCCTCGGCCGATCCGACGGTCGGCCCGTGGCTGGGCCCCGTGCGGCGAACGTCAACGGGCCCGGTTCACCGCGGTTGACGATTCGGTTCATCGTTCGCTTGCGTCAACCGCACGCGGCAGGGGCGTCCAACCTGGCGTGACCAGGCGCCGGAATCGTCAACCGGCGGCCGGCCTCCAGCGCTTCTTCAGCTCCCGCGGCGCGGCTCGACGACGATTGGGCGCACGCGCTTGGGGTCGATCGCCCAGGGAATGTCGAGCTCCGCGACCACCTCCCAGTCGATCTTCACGTAGCGGCCCTGGAAGGACACGGGCCCGTCGGCCGGCACGAGCAGGCGGAAGGGGAGCTCCGCCATCGTGACGGGTCCCTGGCGAAGCACACCCTTGGCGCCCACCACGGACTCGGAGTCCCCCGACCCGTGCACCCTCGCGCGCAGCTCGATCGTCACCGCCTTCACCTTCGCCAGCTTCTCGCTGGGTGGGTGCGCGAAGGTGACGCGGCCGGCGATCGTCTCGCCGACCTGGGCGCGGTCCTTCTCGAGCCACACCTCGAAGAGCGGCTCGCTGCTCATGGCGCCACCTCGGGCAGGACCCGGACTTCGGCCTCGAGCTTCAGGTCCGGCCACTGCTCGATGGCCAGGTGCAGCGCCAGCGTCGTCGTCAGCGAGTTGGAGCTGCCTTTCCAGCTGGGGGGAATGTCCCTGGGGATCTGCACTGTCAGCTCGCGCACCAAGCCAGTGGGATCGAGCGAGTTCGGGAACTCGAACGGGACCGACGACTCGTGCAGTCTGTCCTCGTACGTTCGGCTCTGCGTGCCGGCCGAATACCGAGCGCGCTCGACGGTGCGCAGCTGCAACTTGCACTGGATCGTCTTGATGGCCAGCGTGCGCTTGGGAATGAGCGCGAGCTGCACCTGGGCCTGGCCTCCGAGGCGCGCCGGCCCGGCGACCTTGAGCGTGGCCACCTGAAACTGCGCCGCGGCCAGGAGCTGCGCCAGGCCGATGAACGCGACGACCAGCCCAAAGCCCAAGAACAGCACGCCGCCCAGCGACCACACCGGATCCGCAGTGCCGGCGACGGAGAACCACACCAGCGAGCCGGCCGCGAAGATGGCCCCGAAGCCGAGGAAGAACACCGCGCGGACGTGCCGTTTCATGGGGCGCGCACCATACCGTTCCGCCCCCCCAAAGCGTCAGCGCTTGGGCCGGGTGATGACGAAGCGCGGCGCGTCCAGGCACCGACAGAAGGCGCGAGCGCGAGGCCAGGGCTCACCTCGCGCGCTGGCCAGGCCGAACCAGTTCTCTTCGCCCTCGCGCCACGGCTGCTGGTACCAGCCGATCGTCTCCACGGGGTGATCGAACAGCTCCCACGCGCCCACGCCCGCGAGCTTCACCGCGCGCGCCGCCTGGCACACGCCTTCGTCGAAGGCCGCCACCTCGTCGGCGGACCAGTACAGCCGCGTGCGCCCGTACTCCTGCAGGACGACGGGCTTGCCCAGGCTCTGCGCTCGCCCGAGGAAGTCCGTCAGCGGCACCGCGTCGAAGTACCCGTGCACGGACACCACGTCGACGAAGGGCAGCGCTTCTTCCGCGCGCACGCCGCCGTCGAGCCGGGCCGCGAAGTGCCCAGCCAGGCCCACCGTCACCAGGTGTGTCGGGTCCGCGGCCTTCGTCACCTGGTACAGGTGCTGCGCCCAGGCGTGCACGTCCTTCGCGCTGACCGACGCATCGGCCGCCGCCCACGCGTGATCCGGCTCGTTCATCAAGTCCCACATGGCGATGCCCGGGTGGCCCTGAAACGCCGAGACGATCGTCTTCACGTGCGCCGCCATGCCGGGCCAGGCCTTCGGGCGGAATTCCTTGTCGAACGGGAAGAAGGAGACGACGGACACGAGCCCCACGCTGGAGGCGACGTCGACGACGGCCTTGAGCCGGTCGAGCAGCGCCGGCTTGACCTCGTGTTCCCCGAACGGACCGTAGAAGACGAACAGCCGAATCGCGTTGGCGCCGAGCCTGGCGGCCAGCGCGAGGTCCTTCGCCACCTGCTGCACGTCGAACTGGGTCCACAGCGCGTCCCAGCTCGCTGCCGCGGGTTGGTAGTTGACCAGCTTCAAGGTGACCCCAGCATCCTGAGCGAGCAGTGCCTGGCCTTGCGCGCGCAGGGGACGATCGAGCGTGATGATCGCCTTCGGCGCGGGGCAGGGCGGCTGTGGCGAAGGCTTTGGCGCGCGCTTTCCGAGCACGAGCCGGCCCAGCGACGCGCGCTGCGCGTGCCGGTAGCCCGACCAGACGCGGTGGGCGGTCCCGTCGGCGTCCACGTCGCGCGCGGCGAGGTTGAAGCCCAGCCCGTCCAGCGCCGCGTCCTTGCCGGCGAATGCCTTGAGCGGCACCGACACCTCGAGCGTGTAGCCCGGCGCCCCCACGCGCGCCTGAACCTTCACGTCCGCCGCTGCGCCGCCGCCGGGCCCGAAGAGCCACGCGGCGCCGGCTGGGCTCAGGCCCAGGTGCCAGAGCCCTCCGTCCGCGCGCTCGACGAGCAGCTCGAGCCCGTCATCTCGCCACAGCTCTCCGGCGGCGTGGCCGGCGCGCACGTCGTCGTCCGTCACCCGCGCGGCCACGTGCAGGAACCCCGGCGTCGTCGTCAGCCACACGTCGGCGGAGTGGTCGGCGTCGGAGTCCACGCGGCCTTCTTCGGTGAACGTCGTGCCGGCGCCCAGCGTCACCGGCGGGCTGGCTGCGAACAACCCGGGGCTCCACTCGTCGAGCACCGCGTCGACGACGGGGGCGCGGTCGACGGGCGTGACGACGGCGGCGCGGCGAGACGGCGCCTGCGCGGCGGCCAGGGCCGGCGCCAGCGTCAGGAGGCAGCAGAGCGCGCGCATGCCGGTCAACGTCCGAAGGTGAGGAACGCCATGAAGAGGTGATCCACGTGGCGGGCGTTGTACAGCCAGCGGAACTCGTACCCGGCGGAGATCGCCAGCGACAGCTCACCCTTGCGGAAGAAGAAGCGGTGCTGGGCTTCGGCGCCCACGCGGTATGCGTCGAACACGCCGTTCCCCGGCACGAAGGTGAAGCCCGTCTTGGCCAGCGCGAACGTGTAGCCCGACAGGCCAGCGCCACCCTTGAACATGAAGCCCAAGCTCCCGGCCGCGACGTTGGGCCCGCCGGACGGGAAGCGGTCCGCGGCGATGCCGCCGTTCAGCTCGGCGCCGGCGAGCCACACGTCTCCACGCCACAGGCCGTCGACGTCGAAGCGGTGGCTGCCCCAGCTGCGGCCGCTGCCCAAGAAGACCGCCCGCCCGCGGTAGCTGACGAAGCCCTCGGCGCGGCGCCACTTGAGCGAAGGGAAGTAGCGCAGCTCCCAGGACAGCGCGTTGCTGTACCGCTCGACCAGCTCGGCGCCGTTGCGCGGCACGAAGTCTCCGTGCTCGTAGTCGAGCTGCGCGTCGAAGGTGCCCCACTGGAGCTGAATGAGCCGCGCGCCCACCGTCGCGGTGTGGCGGTACTCCTCGCGGCTCGTCGCGGCGCCGCCCATGAAGCGGTAGCCCGCGCGCCAATTCACTTCCGCCTTCTTGAGCGCTTCCCACACCACCCGGCCCGTCGCGCGCAGGGTGCCCGCGTGGTTGAGCGTGTTCTCGAACTGCAGCCGGTCGGTGAGGAACGTGCCGAAGCCGACCAAGAAGTCGTACTGGAGTTCGAAGCGGGGCAGGTCGGTGCGGTCCTTGGGGCGGAACGCCGCGGCGGCGCCGAAGCGCAGCGTGCGCGGCACGGTGAGCAGCCGCTCGCGCTCCGACGCGTCGACGCCCGTCACCCGCACCACGTTCGCGGCGATCTCCAGGGGCAGCGGGTCCGACGTGAAGCTGGTCTCCACCGCCACGCGCAGCGGCCCGACGGGGAAGCCGGCTTCGCGGCGCAGGCGCTCTACCGCGTCGCGGGCGGGCTTGAGGTTCGGGTTGAGCAGCGACGCCGCCACCGCGTGCTCTTCGGCGAGCCGAATGATGCCCTTGTTCTCGTAGGCCAGCCCCAGCTTGAGGTGCGCCTCGGCGGTGTCCGGGGCCAGGGCGATCGCGCAGGCGTATTCGAAGCGCGCCTGGCTGCTCTTGAGCTCACGCTCGGCCAGCTCCCCGAGCAGCAGGTGGGCCCGCGACAGCAGCGCGCGGCGCTCGAGCCGGGCGGCCTCTTCGGGGCTCTCCGCCACCAGCTCTGTCTTGGTGGCCTGCTTCAGATCCCACTCGAGCGAGAACTCGTCCTTGGGGCACAGCTTCAGGTCCTTCTCGACGAGCGGGGTGAGCGTCTGTTTGGCCAGCTCGGTTTCGAACAGGTCGACGAAGCCCTGACCCACCGACAGGCGCGTGGGCTCGTCGTCGCCGCCCAGCTCGAGCGCCTGCTGGAAGGACGCGACGCTGCGCTTCTTCTCCTGCTCCTGCTGGCCCTTGGGCTTGACCTTGGGGGCTTGGCCCCGCTCGAGATCTTCACCCGGCGCCAGCGAGAGCCGCGCGAGCAGGTGGCCGTGCACCAGGAACGTGAGTGCTTCGGCCTTGAGCGGCTCGAGGAACGGTTCCACCGCCTTGAGCCCCTTCGCGTAGTCGCCCGGCTCCGCGCGATCGAGCAGCGCGCCGGCCAGGGCTCGGTGCGCCAGGGCGTGCTTGGCGTCGAGCTTGATTGCGCGCTGGTAGGCCTCGACGGCCGGTGAGACGAGCGCGCTGCGCTGCCGCATGCGGCCCAGGAAGAGCCAGGCCTCCGGGTTGTCGTCGTCGAGCTTGACCGACGCTTCGGCCGCGACCAGCGCGCGCTTGGTGTCGCGCAGGGCGAACAGCGTGTAGCCCAGCTCGAGCTGAATCCACCCGGACTCGGGGTGCTGCGCGGCGGCCGTCTCCAGCGTGTCCTTCGACGCCTTGAGCTGGTTGAGCTCGCGCAGCGTCGCGCCGATGAAGCCGAGCGGGCGCACGTCGGCCGGGGCCAGCGTCTTGGCGTGGCTGTAGTGGCCCAGCGCGTCGGTCGGCTTCTTCTGCCGCGCGGCGAGGTGCCCGAGCGTCAGCGGCAGCTCCACGTCGGTGGGGTAGTCCTTCACCACCGCGGTGATGAGTTCGAAGGCCCGCGCGTCTTGTCGGCGCTTGAAGAAGAAGAAGCCCAGCTGCCGCTTGGGCCGCGGATCCTTCGGCAACAGGCGAATGGCGCGCTCGTAGGACGTGATGGCTTCCTTCTCGACGTCTTCGTTGGGCCGGTCTTCACCTTCGAGCACCAGCGTGGCCATGTCGCCGCGCAGCACCCACGCGTCGGGGATGGCGTCCTGCGCCAGGTACGTCGCTTGGCGGGCGTTGAGCAGCGCCTTGCCGAGCTCGCCGAGCTCCCGCTGGAGGTCCGCCAGGGCCACGAAGGGCCCTGGCTGCTTGGGGCTCGCGAGGATCGCCGCTTCGTAGTGCTGCTTGGCTTTGGGCAGCTCGCCGCGGCGCCGCGCCAGGTGGCCCAGCGTGAGCTGCACGTCGGACTCGCCGCGCACGGCGTCCGGCAGGGCTTCGAGCGTGCTCCGCGCGGCGTCGTCGTCCTTCAAGTCGTAGAGGACCAGGCCGAGCTGCCGCAGCGCCCAGGCCGAGGTGGGGTCCAGCGTGAGCGCGGCGCGGTACTGCTCGAGCGCCTCGGGGAGCTGGCCGTTGGCCTTGCGCCCGTCGCCGTACGCCACGTGCGCCCAGAGGCTGCTGGGGTGCTGCTCGGTGGCCAGGCGGTAGGCGTCGAGCGCGTCGCCCAGGCGCCCCGTCAGCCGCAGCACGTCGCCCAGCTTCACGCGGCTGCCCAGGTGCCGGCGGTTGCGGACCAACACGCGGCGGTACTCGGCTTCGGCCCGCTTGAGGTCCTTGCGCTTCTGCGCGAGGTCGCCGAGCGCTTCGCCGACGTCGGGGTTGTCCGGCGCGGCCTGGGCGGCGCGCTTGAGCATCTTCTCGGCTTCGTCGTCGCGCCCAGCCTCGAGCTCGAGGAAGCCCAGCTGCACCAGCGCCCAGGCGTGCTTGGGCGCGAGCTTGAGCGCGGCGTGGTACTGGGCCCGCGCCTTGGGCACGTCCCCCTGCGCGCGGTACGCGTTGCCCAGGTGGACCTTGGGGAGCGCGTCCTTCGGCGCGAGCTCCACGCTGCGCTGGTAGGCGGCGATGGCTTTGGGCCAGTTCTCTTGCTTCTCGTGGGCGAGCCCCAGGAAGAGGTGGTGCCTGGGCTCGTTGGGCGCCGTGGCGACGGCCTGTTCGTAGGCTCGCTGCGCGAGGGCGCGCTGGTTGTCCTTGAGCGCGGCGTGGCCGAGCACGAGCCACAGCGGCGCCTCCTTGGGGAACGTCTTCGACGCGTCGAGCAGCAGGCGGATCGCCTCGCCGTAGCTCTGTGTGTCGAAGAGCGCGTAGCCGAGCTGGCGGCTGGCCCACGCGGACGAAGGGTCTCGCTTGAGTGCCTCGCGGTACGTCTCCACCGCGCGAGCCAGGTTGCCGAGCAGCTTCAGGCAGTCGCCGTAGTTGACCGCGGCGTCGACGCTCTTGGGGTCGGCTTCCATCGCCGCGAGGAAGTGCGGGGCCGCCTGCTGCGGCTTGCCTTGCCGCAACAGCACCGCGCCCAGCTCGTGCTGAAGCGGGAAGCTCGTGGGGTGCGCGGTGGCGCCTTGATCGAGGTAGCGGGTGGCTTGGGGCAGGTCGTTCCGCTTGAGGGCGATCGCCGCGAGGTGCCGCAGCGACACTTCGTCGCCCTGGTCGATCTTCAACACCGAGCGGAACAGTGTCGCCGCCTCGTCGAGGCGCCCGTGGTGGTACGCGTCGCCTGCGCGGGCGATGAGGTACGCCTTCTTCCAGCCGGGATCGCCTGGTTTGAGCGCTGCGCCGCCGGCGTCCGCGGCGCCGGCGTCTGCCGACGGTCGTGGCGCCCCGCCGTCGCTCGAGCCTGGGCCGCGGACGCCAGGCTCGGCGGTGGTTCCGGTCGGCGCTCCGCCATCGCCGGCTGTCATCGCCGGGCGTGTGCCTCCACCGGCCGAGGCGTCAGCGGCTGCGCCGGCATCTCGCCCGCCGGCGTCG
>JALHOS010000320.1 GCA_022842905.1 Myxococcaceae bacterium
TGCTCTTCCGATCTAGCTGGGAGATCTTCTTCGACTTCTCGGCGTTCTCCGACTCGATGCGGCTGCGCACCTGCGCCTTCTGCCGCACCATGTCGTCGTAGCCGCCGGTGTACGTGATGATCGTCTCGTAATCGATGTCGGCGATGTGCGTGCAGATCGAGTTCAGGAAGTGCCGGTCGTGGGAGATCGTGATCAGCACGCCCTCGTATTCGTGCAGGAACGTCTCGAGCCAGCGGATCGAGTCGAGGTCGAGGTTGTTGGTCGGCTCGTCCAACAGCAGCCCGTCGGGCTTGCCGAACAGCGCCTGCGCCAGCAGCACGCGCAGCTTGTACCCACCGGTGAGGCCCTTGAGCGGCTCCTCGTGGAAGCGCTCTTCGATACCCAGGCCCAGCAGCAGGGCGCCTGCGTCGGAGTCGGCGGTGTAGCCGTCTTCTTCGGCGATGACGCCTTCGAGATCCGCCAGCCGGTGCCCGTCGTCTTCCGTCAGGTCGGCCTTCTCGAGCAGCTTGTTCTTCTCGTTGAGCGCGGCCCACAGGCCCGTGTTGCCCATGATCACCACGTCGAGCACGCGCACGTCCTCGTACTTGAAGTGGTCCTGGCGGAGGATCCCCAGCTTCTTGGGCCGGAGGATCTCGCCGGTGTCCTGCTCCTCGTCGGCGGCGAGGATCTTCATGAACGTCGACTTGCCTGCGCCGTTGGGGCCGGTGAGCCCGTAGCGGCGGCCGGCGGAGAACGCGACGTTCACGTTCTCGAAGAGCTTCTTGGGCCCGTAGGCCTTGGACACGTTCTGAATGCTGAAGGACGCCATGTGAACCCGCGCGCCTAGCAACCGGGCAGTTTCTTTTCCACCGGGACCCTGCCAAGCAGGCGGCACCTCGTATCGAAGGAGGCTGCCCATGAAGACGATTCTCGTGGCCGTCGACGGCTCTGCTCCGTCGCTGCGCGGCGTGGAACAGGCCGTTCCGCTCGCCAAGGCGCTCGGCGCCAAGCTCGAGCTGACCTACGTCGTCCCGCCCGTCATGCTCCCGCCCGCGGTTTACGCCGAGACGATTCGGGCGATCGAAGAGGCCAACCAGAAGCTGGCCGGCGAGGTCCTCGGGAAGGCGCAAGCGGTCGTCACGGCGGCAGGCGCCACCGCAGACAAGCTCACGCTCAACGGTGCGCCCGCCGAAGCGCTCGCCGACGCCGCGAAGGCCGAGCGCGTGTGGGGTGTGGTGATCGGCGCCAAGGGCCACAACGTGCTCTCGCGGGTGCTCCTGGGCAGCGTCGCCGACCGGCTCATGCACATCTGCGAGAAGCCGGTGCTGATCGTCCGCTGATCCAGCGCGGCGCACTGACGTATCGTGCGGAAGTCCATGGAGCACCGTCCACCGACGCGGCGTGACCGGCGCTGGCTCGCCGTGGCCTTCGTCGCGCTCGGCGTGGGTGCGCTGGGGTGTGCCACCGACGTCGTGTTGGCCACGTTGGACGTCGCTCGAGACGCGGGGCCGCTGCGCGACGCCGGGAGCGACGCGTCCGTCGCCCAAGGGGACGGCGGTGACGTCGGCGCGGCAGACGGCGGTGGGGCCGACGCCGCCGTAGTGGACGTGGACGCGGGCGCCGACGCCGGGGCTGACGTCGACGCGGGCTTCACCGACGCGGGGCTGGACGACGCGGGCGCGGCAGGCGACGGGGGATCGCTCGACGCCGGCAGTGACGGCGGCGCAACCGACGCCGGCGCATCCGATGCTGGGACGGCCGACGCTGGGACGTCCGACGCTGGGACGTCCGATGCAGGTGTCATCGATGCCGGCCCAATCGATGGCGGCATTCCGGACCTGGCGCTGGTCATGGACCTGCCCGTGGTGGTCGAGCTCGGCGAGCTCGTCGCGCTGACACTCACCGCCGCCAACGCTGGAGGCAGCGCGGCGCTCGACGTGACCAGCGACACGGCGCTCCCCGACGGAGGCGTGTTTCAGGGCGGGGCAGGCTGCAGCGCCGCCGCGGGCCGGGTCGCCTGTTCGTTCGGGACGGTGCCTGGGCGCGCGGCCGTCTCCCGCAGCTTCACGGTCTCCCTCGGGCCGGGGACCGGCTCTCGGCTGTTCGCGACGAGCCTTGCGACCACGAGCCCCGACCTTCAGCCGCAGGACAACTTCGTGCAGCGGCTCGTCGGTCAGACGGCCATCGGCACGGACGTGCTCCCGCCGATGTTGGGGCGAATCCTCGACGGCGGGGCGTGCTTCGGCACGGTCATCACGTCCTGGAGCCAGTGTGTGGTCGGCAGCCGCCTCTACTTCCAGCTCGTGCTCGAGGACGGCGGGTTTCGCGAGCTGAGCGACACGCAGGTGGGTGGTCGCTGGGGCCACTCGCCGAGCCTGCGGAACTTCGGCTTCCAGTTCTTCTACCCGGACGGAGGCGCGGGCACGCAGTACTGGGGGTCGACGGTGTCCCCGGACTGCATCGAAGGTGGGCTGGATCTGATCACCCAGCTCAACCGCGGCGCGTGGCGGGCGTGCGTTCACACGCCCTGACGTGGTGACGCTTCACGGCCTCTTTGCCGGCGCTGGCGGCGCAGGAGGGGCGGGTGGATCGGCTTCGACGCCGCCCAGCAGCAGCAGGTTGCGCGGGTGCCAGTTGTTGGCCAAGGGACCGCTCAAGGCCCGCGGGCCTTCGACGACGAACTCGGTCCACTCTTCGGGGACCGCGCGCTCTCCCAACACCGCGCCCAGCAGCGCGCCAACGAGCGCCGCGTTGGTGTCGGCGTCTCCGCCGCGGTGCACGGTGTCGACCAGCGCCGCGTTGAAGGCGCTCCCGTGGAAGAAGTGCCAGAGCGCCAGCCGGAAGCCGACGCGGACGTGATCCGCGGGGTGGAACAGGAACAGGTCCGGCCCATAGAGCATGGGGTCGGGCTGCTGCGCCGCGCGCAGGTCTTCACGCAGCAGGTCTGACGCGTCCTTGATGGTGACGATCCAGTCCGGCTCCTTCGCTGCCAAGGTCGAGGCGATGTACGGCAGCTCGATGTCGAGGATCTTGAGGAGCGCGGCGGGCTCGAGCTTCTCGGCGGGGCTGCCGATCGCCGCGGCGATGATCCCCGCGAAGGTCGCGCTGGCGAGCTGGCAGATCGGCGCGAAGTGGGTGATCGCCGAGTCCGCCAGCGCGGAGGCGACGCGATCGGTCCGGTGGTTCCAATAGAAGCAGCCCAGCGGCGCGACTCGCGCGAGCGAGCCGTTGTCGACGAAGCGCCGCGCGTTCTCCAAGAAGACTCGCCGGCCGGTGAACTCGGGGTGTCGGTTGTCGTTGGTGATGAGGTCCAACGCCAGGCGCGTCGCTTCGGGCACCTGCGGGGCGTCGGGCATCCACTGCGCGTACGCGCGGCCGACGTGCTCGAGCTGAAAGTGTCGGTCGTTGTACAGCTGCGTCGCCAGCGCCGCGGCCATTTGCGTGGCCCAGGAAACCTGGCCCTTGTGCAGCTCGAACGGCCCGCCGCCGCGCATCTGATCGTACGGGCCTTCGGTGATGAGCTCGGGGAAGTCCGGGGCCCGCAAGTTGCGGCCCTTGGTCGCCGCGCCGAGCGCTTCTCCGACCGACAGCCCCAGTAAGCACCCGCGAGCGCGCGCGCGCCGCACGTCTTCGGGCGCTTCGGTGCGGGGCTTCTCTTTCTTGTTCTTGCCAAGCGGTCTGGCGGCCACGGCGGTGGTCTTACTCCGTCGCGTGGCGATTGGAGGTGCCGTGCTCCGGTCGGCGCAGCGGGCCCGGCGTCGTGGGGCGCTTCGGGCTCCACAAGCGGCGCGTGCCCGGCGAAGGCGTCCCTGCTGCTGCGCGCGCTTCGTATGCTGTGCAGACCAATGCTCGCGACCCGTGGCTTCGAGCTGTTCGTGGCCGTCTTCAGCCGAGAGGAAATGGACGAGCTGGCGGACGAGTTGCCGGCCGTCGACCGGGCGGGCGAGCGGTCGCTCTTGGACGATGAGCCGGTCCGCAACTTCGCGCGGGATCCGCGGCTCCACGCGCTGCTCGAGCCGAGCTCCTTCGTGGTTCGGGCGCTGCTCTTCGACAAGACCGCGCAGTCGAATTGGGGCCTTCGCTGGCACCAAGACCTGTCGATCGCCGTGCGCGAGCGTGCCGAGGCGCCCGGGTTCAGTGGGTGGACGGTGAAGGCCGGCGTCGCGCATGCCCAGGCCCCAGCCAGCGTGCTCGAGCGCATGGTCAGCCTACGGATCCACTTGGACGACTGCGGCGCCGACGCCGGCCCGCTGCGGGTCATTCCCGGTTCCCACCGGTTGGGTCGGCTCGACGGCGATGCGCTGGACGATCACACACGCGGCGAGCAGGTGTGTCTCGCCAAGAAGGGCGACGTGCTCGCCTTCAAGCCGCTGCTCCTCCACGCGTCCGCCGCGTCGAGCACCGCTGCCCATCGTCGCGTCCTCCAGCTGGAGTGCGCCCAAGACGAGCTGCCTTCCGGCCTTCAGTGGCGCTGGAGGATCACAGCCCCCGCTGGCGCTCGAGCGTGAGCGTTCGGCTTGCCCCCGCCGTCGACACCTCCACGCGAACCGACGAGCCAGGCAGACCTTTGAGCAGCGCCTGCGCTTGGCTGGGCGTGGTGACGAGCTCCGCGTCGACCCGCTCGAGTACGTCGCCGACCCGCACCCCGGCCTTCCCCGCCGGGCCGTCCTGGACGATCCACGCGAACGCGACGCGGCCGTTGAGCGTCTCGAACGTCGCGCCCACGGTGCCCGGGATCGCAGCCGGGACCTCAGTGCTGTCGAAGGAGTCCTCCGGGCCCAGCTCCAGCTCCGTCCGCTGCCCCGCGCGCACGGAGCTCGTCCTCGTGCCGTAGAACGAAGGCTCGCCCAGCGCGGCGTGGCTGAAGACCCAGTCGCCGGCGGGCAGCTCGAACGTGAAGTGGCCGGCTTCGTCGGTCTGCACCACGCGGCGATCCATGTGGCGGTACGCGGCGACCTGTCGCACCGTCGTCGCGCCGCGCACGCGCCCGACGATCGTCCCCGGCGCGCTGAGCACCAGGTCCTGGCGCAGCGCCGCCCCCGCCGTCAGCAGCACGCGCGACGGCTGGCTGGCCCCACCGAGCGCCTGCGCCGTGACGGTGACGAGCCCAGGCTCGAGATCGTCCACGCGGAACGCCCCGTCGACGTCCGTCACCGTCTCGAGCGCTTCGGACGGCGCGCTCGACCGGCGCAGCGTCACGCGGACTCCCGGCACGCGGCCGCTCGCCCCGTCAGTCACCAGGCCCCACAGCGCCGCGCTCGACACCACGCGCACGACGACGGGCTCTGCCTTGTCGACCTCGGCGCTCACAGGGCCGCCGCGCGCCCCGCGACCGACCCGCGCCTGCACGCTGACCCAGCCGGGCGGCAGCCCGTCGAGCTCGAAGCGGCCGTCGGGGCCGCTCGTCGTCCGGGCCACGACGAAGCCGACGGGGGCTTCGGCGGTCAGCCTCGCGCCGGGCAGCCGCGCCCCGGCTTCGTCCTCCACCACACCGCTCAGCCGGTGGGGATCGCCCAGCACCACGTCCACACCGCGCAGTTCCTGGTCTCCCGCGGTGGCGCGCGCACGGCCGCTGCGCCCGGCCAGATCGATCGCGACGACGTCCACCAGTCCCGGCGGAACCTCGAGCTCGTACCGGCCGGTCGCATCGGTCGACGTCTGGGCTCCACCCGTGGCGCTGACCTGCGCGCCGACGACGACCGGCCCCGGCGCGGCGCGGGCCCAGGCGCGGGTCCGCGCCGCGGCGCTCAGGGTGACCCGCAGGGCGCGGTCTTCGGGGCGCGCCGTCACCGTCGCTGGCAGGTACCCTGGCGCCTTCACATCGAGTGTCGTGAGTTCGGCGCCCAACCCGTCCACGAGCGCTCGTCCGAACGCGTCGGCGCTCCACGGTGGGGTCGTGGCGTCGTCGACGCGCCGAACGATGCCGCGCAGCGGTCCGCCGCCGTGCTTGGCGCTGATCCGAACCTCGACCGTTCGCGTCGGCGCCAAGGCGAGGACCAGATCGTGCCGGTGCCCGGGCGCCGCCTCGACGGTGATCGCGGCCTTGGCGCCGCCGCTCTCCGCCTGCGCGCGGTAGCGGCCCGGTGGCACCGACAGCTCCAGCTGCTCCATGCCGGTCAGCTGGCGCCGTGCGATCGACGCCCAGCTCCCGGCGGCTCCCCAGCGCAAGACCTCGACGTCGGCGAGCGCTGCAGACGTCGTGGCGATGACGAGCGTGCTGGTGGGCGCGGGCTCGGCTGCGCGCTGCGAGGCCCGGGGCGCAGCAGCAGCCGCCGCTTCGGGCGCGGACAGGGTTGCGGCTTCGGGCTGGCTTTCCGGGGCTTCGCTCGACGCCGACGAGGACCACCACGCGGCGAGCAGGCCCACCGCCGCCGCCAGCAGGACCGTCACCGCTTCCGTCCACCGTCCGCCCCTCACGACCCGCTTCATGACTGAAGGACTCCATGAGTTTCACCCTCGCGGTCGCCCCTTTCGAAGGTTGACCGGGCCTGGCCGCGTCTGGCTAAAGCCTCCGCCATGACCTCCATCACCCACGTCAAGGCTCGAGAGATTCTGGACTCACGCGGCAACCCGACCGTCGAAGCGGAAGTCACGCTGGCCGACGGCACGCTGGGCCGCGCGGCGGTGCCGTCCGGTGCGTCGACCGGCGAGCACGAAGCCCACGAGCTGCGGGACGGCGACAAGGGCCGCTACCTGGGCAAGGGCGTGCGCAAGGCCGTGGCCCACGTCAACGACGTGCTGGCGCCGGCGCTCAAGGGCCTCGACGCGCTGGCCCAGGCGCAGGTCGACCTGCGCATGCTCGAGCTCGACGGCACCAGCACCAAGGCCAAGCTCGGCGCCAACGCGGTGCTCGCGGTGTCCATGGCCACCGCCCGCGCGGCGGCCAACGCCCAGAAGCTGCCGCTCTACCGCTACGTCGGAGGCGCGCAGGCGCGCACCTTGCCGGTGCCGATGATGAACATTCTCAACGGTGGCGCCCACGCCGACACCCGCGTCGACGTGCAGGAGTTCATGGTGCTGCCCTGGGGCGCGCCCACCTTCGCCGAAGGCCTGCGCTGGGGCGCCGAGGTGTTCCACGCGCTCAAGAAGATCCTCAAGGGCAAGAAGCTGGCGACCGGGGTCGGCGACGAAGGGGGCTACGCGCCGGATCTGCCAGCCAACGAAGAAGCGCTCGCGGTGATCATGGAGGCGATCGCCGCCGCGGGCTTCAAGGCCGGCGAGCAGATCTCCCTGTGCCTCGACGTGGCGGCCAGCGAGTTCTTCGACAAGGGCAGCAAGAAGTACACGCTCAAGGGTGAAGGGAAGGCCTTCGACTCGGCCGCCCTGGTCGCCTGGTACCAGCAGCTCTGCAAGAAGTACCCGATCGTCAGCATCGAAGACGGCTGCGCCGAGGACGACTGGGACGGGTGGAAGCAGCTGACCCAGGCGCTCGGAAAGACCGTGCAGCTGGTCGGCGACGATCTCTTCGTCACCAACGTCACCCGGCTGTCGCGCGGCATCGCCGAGGGTGTGGGCAACTCGATCCTCGTCAAGGTGAACCAGATCGGCACGCTGACGGAGACGTTCGAGGCCGTGCGCATGGCCCACCGCGCGGGCTTCACGTCGGTCATGAGCCACCGCTCCGGCGAGACCGAAGACACCACCATCGCCGACCTGGCCGTGGCGCTGGACTGCGGCCTCATCAAGACGGGTTCGGCCAGCCGGTCGGATCGCGTCGCCAAGTACAACCAGCTGCTCCGCATCGAAGAAGAGCTGGGCCGGACCGCGCGCTACGCCGGCAAGGACGCGATCAAGGTCACGGGCTAAGGGGTCCTTCGTGACCGCTCCCAGAATCCTCGTCAGCAACGACGACGGCTTTCACGCGCCCGGCCTGCAGGCGCTTGTCGAAGCCGTCAGTCCTTTGGGTGAAGTGTGGGTCGTCGCGCCCGAGCACGAGCAGAGCGCCACATCGCACTCGCTGTCGCTGCACCGGCCGCTGCGCATTCGTGAGCGCGGCGAGCGGCGCTTCTCCGTCGACGGCACGCCGGCCGACTGCTCGTACGTCGCGCTCAACCACCTCATGAAGGGGAACTGGCCGACGCTCACGGTCAGCGGCATCAACCACGGCCCGAACTTGGCGGACGACGTCATCTATTCCGGCACCGTGGCAGCGGCCATGGAAGCGGCGATCCTCGGCGTGCCAGCGGTCGCCTTCAGCCTGGTCAGCCGGAGGCACTTCGACTTCACCCACGCCGCGGTCTTCGCGCGCGCGCTCGTGCAGAGCCTCTTGGCTCGCCCGCTGCCGGCGCGGCTGCTGCTCAACGTGAACCTGCCCGCGTACGGGCCGATCGCCGGGTACCAGGTGACGCGGCTGGGTCGGCACAGCTACGGCGCGGACGTCATCGAGAAGGAAGATCCACGAGGGCGGAAGTACTACTGGATCGGCGGCACCGACTACGCGCACGAGAAGGAAGCGGGCACCGACGTCACGTGTGTCCACGATCTGCGGCTCGCGTCGGTGACCCCCATCGGCATCGACGTGACGCAGCACGCGCAGCTGCCGCTCGTCGCCGGGTGGGAGATCCCCGGCTTCGAACGCAAGCCAGGGTGACTCGCCCCAAGGGGCGCTGGCTTGGTCGGGTCGCACGGCCGTCCGGCGCCGTTCGAGCGACCGCGGCGGTGGCGTGCCGGCCCGTCCTTCTGTCGGCTGGTGCTCTTCGCGTGACGCTCGCTGCCCGCGCCGCAAACTTGCGCCGACCTCGCCCTGTCGCACACTTCGGCACATGCGGCGGCTGGCCCTCGCACTCACGGTGACGCTCGCGGCCTCTGGCTGCGTGACGACGCGTGTGGCGACCGCGTACGCGCCCGAGCGAGTCGACGGGCCTCGCGCCGCGACGACTGGCGCTCGGCCACGCGGTGAGGGCGGGCTGAGGCACCGCGTGCAGCGTGGTCAGACGCTGTACCGAATCGCCAAGACCTACGGCCTGTCGGTGGACGCGCTGATGAAGGCGAACGGGCTGGACGA
>JALHOS010000321.1 GCA_022842905.1 Myxococcaceae bacterium
CAGCGCCCGCACTTCCTCCAGCGCCCGCACTCCCTCCAGCGCCCGCACTTCCTCCAGCGCCCGCACTCCCTCCAGCGCCCGCACTCCCTCCAGCGCCCGCACTCCCTCCAGCGCCCGCACTCCCTCCAGCGCCCGCACTCCCTCCAGCGCCGCCTCCGCCACTTCCTCCGACATTCGCGCCGGCCGCACCGCCGCCGCCGTCGACTCCGTCCGTGCTCGGTGGGTCGCCCAAACACCCAGCGATCATCAGCCCTGCAACGAGCACCCCTTTGACCGCTCCGAACTGAGTCCTCACCAGACACCTCCCAACGCGAAGCCTCCGGGTCGAGGCGCAATCCACATCGACGACACGGGCTTTGGCCTCCCCGCCAAGAACAACACGAGGCCACCCACCAACGCGGCACCGCCGCCCACCGTCATCCCAATCGCCACGCCCTGATAGGTCGAGGCTTGCCGAAAGGCCTCGGTCGCTTCGGGGCGAAAACACTGATTGCGGATTGGGCAGAGCTCATTCACCCGGGCCAACTCCCCACTCGACAGCCCCCAGAACACACCGGCCGCGACCGCAGCGGCGACGCCGACACCCAGCACGACCAAGCCCACGGTGGATGCCGTGCTCAGCCCCGATGCGGGCGTTGGTGCGAGGGTCACTGGCTGCTGGAGGTCGCTCGGCGGCGGCTTCACTTCGACAGGCGTCGGCCTCACCTCGACGCGAGCGGGTGTCACGTCGACGGGCGCAGGCTTGAGCTCGACCGGCGCCGGCTTGCTCTCCGCCGGTGGTCCGTCACGCAGCGGCTCGAGGAGCTTCGCGAAGAACTCCGTGAAGTCGGGGCTCTTCTCCAAGTCACCGTTCCACTCGGCCGTCGCCAGCTTCCTTCCGTCGGCTTCGATGGAGACGACCTCGGCTTTCGCCAAACCGTCTTGGAGCACGCTGGCGATCTCCAGGAGCACGGCCGTCTCGAGGCCCGCGGCACGTGCTTGGGAGATCAGACAGGGACGTTTCGCTTTACAGGCAAGCCCGTCGATCGGCGCGACCGCGACCGGGACGCCGGCCTTGGCCAAGGTGGTGATGCATTGCGCAGCGATCTCGCCCGCCTGCTTCTTGGTGATGCCTTCACGCCGCACCATCACCACGCCGACCGTTGGTGCGGCGGCGGCGAGAACCATGTTCGAAGCCAATGCCAGACTCATCAAAAGCAATTGCCACTCTCCGTGGTGAGGGCGCTCGAGGCGAGCTCAGGTCGTCGTCAGCTCAGTCTGTCGTCGACCCGTACGGTGCCTCCCGGCCATGTCTCCAGCGCACCGAACGTCGCAGACGTCACGGTGGGGTGCTGCGCCTGCGCATTCCGGTTTTGTCGAAGGACTGCGGCCGAGCCTACCGAGTGGCTGGGTGCGGGCAAGAGGCTTGAAGCGCCGTGTCGTAGCTCAGTGATTCTGTCCGGGTACAACTGCTCAGTGATTCTGTCCGCTCCTCCGATGTTCAGCGCGTGCCTATCAGCGTCGCTGCTCGCAGACGATCGTCGTCCTCGACTTCATCTCCCTTGAGCCAGCAGCGCTGGACCGAGCAAGGACTTCGCGGTGGCCAGGCCGACCCGAAGGGCGCGGGCGAGAGCACGCGCGGCGAAGCCGGCGGCCGAAGCAGGCCACCTGAGGCTGAGGACGTTGGCGGTGCGGCGGCCGGGTTGCGCGTCGAGGGCTTCCGGCTCGAACTATCGAGCCAGCCGGCGCACTGCGCGACGAAAGGCGCGCGCAGCGGCTGAACGCTTCTTGTTGCCCTTCAGCGCGCGCAGCTCGCCTGGCGCCGTGCGCTCCGCCGAGGCGATGAGGATGTCCTTGTGGAAGACGTGCCACGAGCCATCAAGGAACTGCCTCACTTCGACCCGGGCCTTCGCGAAGCTCTGGCGAGTCTTGCTGGGAGGGATGTGGATGACGGGGGCGCCGGCGAGCTTCACGACATTGTCGTTCGACACGGTCGCCTCGTACCGGAAGCTGCAAACGCGCTCGAGGTCGAGCCCCTTGGTGACGGGCCGCCAAGCTGAGTTCGAGTCCAGGGCCGGCACCGCGAAGCGCCGGTTGTGGTCCGGGATGTACTCGCGGAGAACCTCGTTCGCGTCTTCCACCGTCCTCGCCTTCGCAAGGCGCAGCTCGGACGTCAGCCTGTCCTGGGCCGTCCCCCAGAGCCGCTCCACTCGGCCCTTCGCCTGCGGTGACAGCGCGTAGATCGCCTCGATATCGAGGTGCACGAGCGCCCGTAGAACCTGCGTTGGGTCCTGCCTGCCGCGGAGTTCCTCCTCGAGCGTCCAGAAGTTGTCGTTGCGCTTGAGCGAGCCGTGCCGGTCCATATACGCGCTCCAGGGAAGGCCTTTCTCGCGCGCGATGTCGAGGATCACCCGGAGGTAGCCTTCAGCACACTCCTGCTCGACGAAATGAGCGCCGGGAAGGAACTCGCTCGTTGCGTCGTCGATCGCGCCCATCAAGCACAGCATGGGGCCTCGTCCCTCGAGCCAGTCGTGCCGACTCCCGTCCCAGAGGAGCATCAAGCCCGCTTGAGGCTTCCTGTCGCGTCGGCGGCGGTGCTTCGGAGGACGACGACCTCGCGCCGCGCCGACGCCAGCGGCGCGCAAGATGCGCTGCACGCTGGCTCTGGAGATTCTGACCTTCTCGACCTCGACCAACTTCTCGGTGAAGTGCTGGTCGTTGAAGCCGGCGTACTTCCCGCGCATCAGCTTGACGACGAGCGCACGGGTCCTCTTCGTCAGTCGGTGGGCCGGAGAGCGCCCCGTGTTCCCGTGAACCACTCCTCGTGCCCCCAGGCGGTCGACAGCTCGACGAAGCCGCCTCAGCTGGCGCTCTGACAGGCCCAACAACTGCGCGGCCTGGGCCACGGTCAGCGCCGCCTGTTTGAGCCGCCGCACCGCATCCAGCCGCTTCCACTGCTTCTCGCTCATTTCCATCCTCCCGCCATGGCGGAGGAGCGGACGGAATCACTGAGCAGTTAGCCGGACAGAATCACTGAGCTACAACAGAGGCTTGAAGCGCCGTTCGCCGTGCGCTGGGGCTCCGCGCGCTTCACCGCTCGGTTCGGCTTCCACCGGAGCGCGAGACGAAGGGTGCGTCGAAGCGGACGAACAAGCCCCAATGCAGAGAGTGGGGCATGCCGGGTAGGCCTTCACGCGGGGTTGGAAGCGAGGTTGACTGCCCGCTCCATGCGGCTGGCTTCGGTGGTGGTGATGAGTGGGGTCGTGTTCGGCAGCGCGTGCGGACCGCCGGGGAACACCTGCTCGGTCGTGGTGGCGACGGCCTTCGACACCGGCGAGGGCGACGTGCCGCTGGTCGCGCTCCTCGGCGAAGCGACGACGGTGCGGCTGACGGACTCGGCGTTGCTCGTGTGCGATGGGCTGGCGCGCGCGCCGTCGTCGGTGCGCACCACGGTGGAAGACGGGCAGGGGGCGGCGGTCATGCACAGCGCCACCGAGCCGAGCGCCACGCTGAGTCGAGGCTCCTCCGTCTCCGTCACCTTCACGCCCACGCGCGTCGGGCAGCACTTGCTGACGGCGAGCTTCGAGCCTGCGCTGGGCGTGGCGCGGCGAACGCTCACCGTCGTCGAGCCGCGCACCTGGGACGGCGCGCCGGTGTTTCCGACGGACGCAGGCTGTACGCGGGCGTACGCGGCGCATGGCGGGCTGTTGTGCAGCAGCGGTGGCGGCTGGCAGTTCTGGACGGCGGACGGAGGGCGAGAGCTGGGCGACGCTACCTGCATGGCGCGGCCGAGCACGTCGGGGTTGTGGGTGTCGTGCGCCGCGTCGACGTCGTGGTTTCAGGTGGACGGAGGGCTCGTCAGCGCGGCGGCCACCGGCGCTGGGTACGGCGCAGTGCGGGCGCTGACGGTGGTGGGGGAGCGAGCGCTGCTGGCCACCGACACGCAGCTGCACGAGCTCGACGTGGACGCGGGTTTCATCGTGCGGCGGCGCGTCGTGTCGCACTCGACGCCGAGCCGGCTCCCGTCCATGGGCCTGGTACCCGTCGCAGAGCTGGGCACGGTGATGACGTCCAACACCACGACTGCGTACTACGTGCCTTGGAGCGTCTCAGGCGCGCGGGTCCTCACCCTCGACGCGCTGCCGGTGTGGGTCGACGACGGCGCGCTCTTCGTCGCCGACTCCGCGGGTCGCAGCCTGCAGCGGCTGCACTACGACTTCTCGCCGGACCTCCCGACGCGCTCCTTCGCGCCGCCGCTGAGCGTCAGCCTCACCGTGGGTCCCAACCGCAAGCCCGGCCTGCCGCAGGCGTCGTTGTTCTCACGGACGCTCGTCCTCGACGCGAAGCGGTTGGTGTGGGTGGGGCTGCCCGGGCTAGTGGACGGTTCGAATGGGGTGATTGCTTGGCGGACGAACGCGGACCGGTCAACGCAGGTGCTGACGCTCAGTCCGTAGGTGAAACACGCGCCGGCCTGGCCTCTGTGCCGGCCTCCTTCCATTGACAGCGCCCAGCAGCGACGGCGCCTGCCGAGGCATTTCACGTGCTTCACCGACGCGCCGCTCCGCCGTTGGCGAGAGCCGAGAACTGTCGCGACGAAGTGAGATCAGCGAACCCACCTCGTCACATGAAGGGGCACACGCAGCTGGGACACGGAGTCGAGGACGGCGAAGCGACGAGCTTCAAGAGTGGCGACGGTGACGCTGGCGGTTGGCTTGGCCTGAGCTGCGGGGTGGAGCCGCCCAGCGCGGTCCGGGCCAAGCAGTCAGCGCTGCGCGCCGACGCGGGCGTGGTTTAGCACGACGGTGGTCGCAGGGGAGGTCGTGCTCACGTGTGAAGCGCTCGCCGACCCGCCGGGCGAACGCGTGACCGCGGACCTGCCCGGTGAAGCCGTGCTCGCCGACCCGCCGAGCGAGCGCGTGACCGCAGACCCGCCGAGTGAAACCGTGCTCGCCGACCCACCGAGTGAACGGGTGGCCGCAGACCCGCCGAGTGAGACCGTGCTCGCCGACCCGCCGAGCGAACGCGTGACCGCGGACCCCCCGAGTGAGGCCGATCCTCCGGGCGAACGCCTCGCGGTCGATCCGCCGGACCCGGACAAGACGCTTGTGGTGGATCCACCGGATCCCGACAAGACGCTGACCGACTCCCTGTCCGAGGCCGACAAGGGCTGAGGCGCGGCGTGCGGTCGTCCTCCGACCTCAGGGCCGAAACGGCGGCGCGGCGGCCACCGGCGCCCAGCGCAGGCTCACCACCTCGGCGTGCGGCACCGGAGCTGGGTACGGGTAGTTCAAGTCTCCGAAGGAAATGCGTGTGGCGTGGTCCGCTTGGACCGCGCCAACGACCGTGCCCGACAGGCGCTGATCCACCACCGCGGGCACCGGGTCATCGTCGATGTAGAGGTGCGCGAAGAGGCAAGCCGGCGCGCCCGGCGCTGGGCACTGCCGCACGAGCCGGTACGTGTGCACGCGGTCCGTCGTGTTCATGAACACCGGTGGCGGCAGTCCAAACCATGAGCCGTCGAACAACACCTGCACGCGGTCCGGCGCCAACGCAAACACAGCCATACCCGACGTATCGACGTACTCGACTGCGAAGCCCAAGGCCCCCGCGTCGGTGCTCGTGGTCGAGACCAACCGCGCCTTGAGCTCGAGCGTGAAGGATCCGTACGAGTCCAGGCCCGGGACGCTGCCCGCGTAGGAGCCACCGCCGTCAGGCAACGGCCGCCACAGCCACCCCACGCGGACGTTGCTGCTCGTCATCGCCACGACGCCACCGTCGGTGCTCAGCGCCGACCCCGCAGCTTCGAACGGCGCGCTCACCCCTCCGCCGCTCGTCACCTGCCGAGGAAAGAAGCCGAAGCCGCCATCAAAGACATCGCCGGCCGGAGCGAAGGGAGGCAACGCCGGAGGCTGGCGTCGCGCCAGCGGCGGGCCTTGAGTCCCCTGCGGGACGGCGCCGCGTCGGACGTAGAGGTAGTCGATGTCGTAGCGCGCGTTCTGCCCGCCGGTGCACCAGCCCGGTGACAGGTACTGCGTGAGGTCGCACAGGCCTCCGTCCGTCACCAGCCGCGGCGCCTCGTTGCTGTTGTCGCCCAGCAGCACGCGCGGGTACGAGTAGTAGCGCCCGTCTGGCGCGACGACGGACCCTCGCCCGGTTCCTTGGAGGGGGCTGAGCTGACCGACCTGGAACGAGAAGTCGGTCGCGCCCGGCGCCTTCCAGAAGCGGTACGTCGTCCCGGCCGTGGCGTTGAAGACGCTGTCGACCCAGGCGTGTACCGCGCGCGGGTCCTCCGCGCCGACACGAACGCCGCGCGGCAGGCCGCCGGCGAACGCCGAGAGGTGCACGCCGTAGGAGCCCAGAGCGTCCAGGAAGACGAGGTTGAAGGCGTCGAGCTGCTGGCTCCACTCCGCGCCGCCTGCGTCGGCGGCGGCGCCGTACAGCCGCACCCAGAACTCGATGGTGACGCCCGCGTCGCCTCCCAGCTCCCAGTCGCGTCGCCACGTGTTGCCCGTCTTCTGCCAGGGGTAGGGGTCCGTCCGGTGCCTCGACAGTCGGTCGACGTGAAACCAGCCAGCCGTTGGCGTGTTGGGCTGCATGCCCCACTCGGGGTTGGCCCAGTCGTCGTCGATGGAACTCTCGCAGCGCAGGTGGTTCGGCACGTTGTCCGCGCAGGTGTCGTCCCCGTCCCAGACGAAGTCCCACTCGTTCGTGATGCCGAACGTGGTGCGAGCGGAGATCGTGCTCCACGCCACACGTCGCTGCGCTTCGAGCGCGGCCAGGCGAGCGCTCGTGCCCTCGTCGGTCGAGCCGCCGCCACCTGCGCTGCCACCGACACCTGCGCTGCCACCGACACCTGCGCCGCCACCGACACCTGCGCCGCCACCGACACCTGCGCTCCCGCCGACACCTGCATCAGCCGCGCACCGCGTCCCGCACGCGCCGGCGCAGCAAGCCCCACGCTCACAGTCGGCGTTGCTCCGGCACGAAGGGGTCGGCTCTGGACACGCTGCCATGAGCAGGCAGAGGCACGCCGTCAGGGTGGCTTTCATCAGTGCACTCCTCGCTCGACGCGTCGTTCGCCGTTCACACGTCCTCCAGCACCGGGCGTCGCGCTCACCGCAGCGTCGCCACTCGGCCTCGTCTCCCGGCTGCCCTCCGAAAGTTCTGGCCGGTCACCTCAGGGCTCCGGGCTCACCGCCGCTGTGCCGCGCGCCAGCCGAATCAGCTGCGCCGTCGACGTCGCGCCGAGCTTCTTGGCCGCGCGCGCCAGGTGGGTCGCGACGCTGGACGTGGAGATGCCCAGCTCGTAGGCGATGAGCTTGTTCGCGTGCCCCGCGGCGAGGAAGTCGAGCACCTGGCGTTCTCGCAGCGTCAGCAGGCCCGTCGCTTCCGGCGTCGGCGCGTTGGGTCGCGCGACCACGTAACGCCGGCCGTCTCGCTCGAAGCTGTCCAGCAAGGACCAGCGGCCTTGGGTCAGCGCGCGCCAGCGCTCCACGCGTTCGAACTCCGACAAGCGGCTCTTCGCGGCGCGGGCCTTGTCCAGGTCCACCACGGCGTCCCGCAGCCCGGCGCGCACCGCCTTGGGCGTCGCGCGACCTTCGGCGTGGACGAGCTTCCCTGACGGTTCGAGTACGGCCTCGGTGGCGCACAACGCGGGTCGCTGCGCGAGCGCGCGCTTGAGTCGAAAGGCCGCGCCCAGGTGTGCCGCGAGGCGGGCCCACACCTGCCGCTGCGCGTCGGGCATCGCCTCCGCGGGCACGCTGGGGAGGTTGACGCAGAGGACGACCGCCTGCCCCGGCTTGTCCAAGCCGCCGACGTAGAGCGTCTCGGGGTACAGCTTCGAATAGCGCTCGACGATGGCCGCGTTCGGCTCGGTGAGCGCGGTGTAGCCCGACGGGAAGTACCCCGCGCGAGTGAGCCGCCGCGCGTACTCCTGCCAGACGCTCATCGACGCGAGGAACTGGGCGTTGGTCGTCGAGCCCAGCGCGACCGGGCCCGCAGCCGTCGCCGCGAGGTGCGCCGCCGGCGGGTGGTGCCGCACGACGCTGTGCCACCAGTCGTCGAGCCACCGTGCCTTCCAGTCCGCCGTCCCGCCCACCATCACCGGCGTGTGCACGGGGCCCTGCGCGGACTCCAGCTCGAGCAGCATGCCGTGCACCCCGAGCCCCACGTCGAGCAGCGGGGCCGACGCCTCGACGATGCGGCGCAGCCACACCTCGTCGGGGGCGTCCAGCGTCCAGGCCGCGGTGACCACGGAAACGGCGAGGGACGAGCTCACGGCGCTTCCCTGTTTGCTCCCGCTCGTGGAGCCTGAGGCCTTCGCATGGGACGTCGATCTACACCGAAACCTCCGCCGGACCTGCGCGTCGAAGAAGTCGAGCTCGCCGACGGCGTGGCCACCGTCTTCAGCTGGCCGAAAAACGGCGGGGCTGACGCGTCGCCCCTGGCGCCCGAAGCGCTCGCCGCCCTCACGCCGGCGCTCCGCGCCATCGCGGAGCTGCTCGCGCGCAGCCTGACGGACCAGCAGATTGCCGCGCTCCGCGGCACCAGCCGCAGCGTCGTCACCAAGCAGGTCGACGCCCTCTTCAAGGCCCTGGGCGTTCGCTCGCGACGAGAGCTGCGCGCGCGCTGGCCGACGCTGCGCTGAAAGCGCCGTCGCTCTCCGACACCTGTCAGCGTCACGGCCAAGCATGGAGCGTTTGTCGACGAGCGCGCTTTCTCGGCTTGGCTGCCGAGCGCGCTGCGTACCCTTCGCGCATGAAGACGACGAACGGGTCCTGCGGAAGGTGGCTGTGCTGGGTGGTGGCGCTCATGGCCTGCGGGCCCGCGAGCGTCCCCGGCGCTGACGGCGGGGCGGGTGGCGGTGAAGGCGGCAGCGCGGGCATCGGCGGCAGCGCGGGCATCGGCGGCAGC
>JALHOS010000322.1 GCA_022842905.1 Myxococcaceae bacterium
GCTGCCGAAGTCCTGGGCCAAGCTCGGGTACGCGGCGGTCGGGGTCGCGCCGCGCGGCAAGCTGCGCTCCAACGGCCAGGTCAACCCCGGTTACCCCGGGCTGCTGCTGCACAACGCCAGGCTCGCGGCGGCGGCCGACCGCTGGCTCGTCGTTCCGCCCGTCGAAGAAGCGCGGCCGTTCCACCAAGCGCGCGGCAACCGCTGGGCGGTGGCGTTCTTCGCGCCCATGGCGCGCGGCTCGCTGGCCTGCTGGGAAGCGTACGCGGTGGCGCAGTCGGCGCTGTTGCGCGGCGACCTCGAGGACGAAGCGACGCTCGACGACTCGGCGGCGGGCTCGGTGAAGACGACGTCGTGGAGCCCCAACGCGCTCACCCTCGACGTCGAGCTGGCCACTGCCACGAAGGTGCTGGTGAACCAGAACCACCACCCAGGCTGGCGGACGGACGCGGGCCGCGTCGTCTCACACCAGGGCCTGCTCGGCGTGGAGCTGGGGCCGGGGAAGCACACCGTGCACCTGCGCTTCCTGCCGCGCTCCTTCGTCGTCGGCGCTGTCTCGAGTGTGCTGGCGTTGGTCGCCTTCGCGCTGCTGCGCTCGGGGCGGCTGCGCGGCCGGTGGGCGTGGCTGCTGCTGGCGCTGCCGTGGCTGGGCGCGGGGCTCGTGCACGCTGGCCGGTCAGAGCCCAAGCGCGAGCGCGGCAGCCCGGTGTTGACGGCACCCGACGGGACGCCGGTGGTGGCCGAGGCGCCTCCGGTGGAGGCTCAGCGCGTCGACGCGGCGTTCGAAGGCGGCGTCGTCTTGCAGGCGCTCGCGCTCGCGCCCAGCGACGACGGCAAGTCCGTGCGGCTCGAGCTGGACTGGGCCACGCAGCCCGGCGTCGCGAAGGACCTCGGCTTCTTCGTGCACGTCGAGCCATTCGACGGGAAGGCCTTCAACGCGGACCACCCGCTGGTGTCCGGCGTGCTTGCGCTCGAGGCCGGACCCACCGGGAAGACGCTGCGCGACGTGGTGCAGTTCGACCTGCCCGACGCGCTGGTGAAGAAGCCGGCGAACCTGTGGGTCGGCTTGTGGGCGCTGCGCGGCGACGGCCGGCGCATGCGGGTGCTCGACGCGAAGGGGCGGACCGTCAACGCCGAGCGGCTGCACGCGGGGCAGCTCTTCGTGCCACCTCCGGGTGACGGGGGCTGAAGTGCGCGGGCACCGCTGGGGAGAGTGTCGACGAGCTGCTCCGACTGAAAGCGCCGCGTCCCTTCGCCGGGCCTCGTCCGCGCCGCGAGCTCACCCCGCGGGCTCGAGCCGTCACTCCTCGACGCTCAGCTTCAAGAGCGCCCGAGCGCGTACGCCTTGCTGAACAGCACCTCCCCGCGCGTGTCTCGATAGTCGACGGTCGTCGTCAGCGTCGCCGGGTCGAGGCGAAGCGTGCTGAACGTGTTCTGCCCCGTCACGAAGTCCCACTGCGGAGGGCCGACGCCGGCCAGCGCGGGATTCGGTGCGCTGCTGCCGGGACCCACGAGCGCTTCGATGACGTTCGCGCCGAGGCCGTCCGTCGCCACGCGCCCCACCGCGCCCAAGTGAAAGTCGCCGCTGACGAAGAGCGCGCCGCTGACCTTGCGCGCGTCGAGGTGCTCGAGCAGCTCGGTGCGCTGCGCAGGGAACCCTTCCCAGCGGTCGGGGGCGAAGATCTGAAAGCCCACGTCGGGAAACGCGCCGATGGGAACGGAGTTCACGATCAGCTTGAAGCGACAGTCGGACTCCACCAGCCGGCCCTTGAGCCAGTCGAGCTGCTCGCGGGACAGGTACTCCTTCTTCTCGGGCCTGCGCTCACCGCGGCAGTCGAGGACCAGCACCTCGGCGGTCCGGCCAAAGCGCAGCGAGCGCCACAGCCGCTGCTCGTCGTTCGTGCGGATCGCCAGGTGCTCCAGCAGCGCGCGCCGGGCCGCGTCGAGCTGCGCGGCGGGGGTGTTGTCCTTCGACGCGTCGTTGCGAATCTCGTGGTCGTCCCAGGTGCCGACGACGGCGTGCGCGGCGCGAAGGGCGATCGACGGTGGTTGGCTCAGGCCTTCGCGCCACTTCGCGCGGTACTCGGCCAGCGTCACGGCGCCGTCGGCGTAGACGCTGTCGCCCACGAGGAAGAAGGCGTCGAGGTTCTCCAGCTCGGCCGCGCGCTGCAGCACGTCGAGCGGCCGGGTCTGACGCAGGCAGGACGTGGCGCCGAAGGTGAGCGGGCCGAGCCAGTCACTCGCCGGGGCCGTCTTGAAGCGGCCGTCGAAGGCCGTGCCGCCGGCCTCGAGCTGGTACGCGTAGCGGGTGCCAGGGCTCAGGCCGTCGAGGGTCGCCCGCAGGTAGCCGTCGGCGTCGGCGGTGAGGCGCCGCCGGGACACGCGTTGGCGCTCGAGGGACACCACCAGCTCGGCGGTGTCGCCCGGCGCGAGCTGCGTGGCGAGCGTGACGCTGGTGGGCGTGGGGTCGGCCGTCGTGACGCCCCAGGGGAATGGCGCGGCGCGCGAGGTCGGGATCGGCCCGCAGGTGGCCAGGCCGGCGAGGAGCACCTCGCGTCGGTGCAGGACGGCGGGAGCGCGTGGGGCCATTTTCTGATTCTCGACTCTGTACTCGCTCGCCATGGCCGGCGAGGTCTCTCAAATCAGCTCCGCGCGCGGTCGAGCAGGTAGTCCACCATGGCCAGGGCGATGTCCGGGCCGCCCGCCTTCTGCCCTTGTGGGAAGTAGCAAGGGAAGTTCGCCTCGAGCAGGTACACGCGCCCCGACGGGTGCACCAGCAAGTCGACGCCGCCGAACGCGTAGCCCACCGAGCGGCAGGCCTGCACCGCCAGCGCTCGCCAGGTGTCTTCCACCGGAATGTCGTAGTCCGAAGGGTTCGCCGACGGCTCCGAACGAAAGTCGTCCGCGCGCAGCGGGTTCTTGTACGCAGTGACGACGGTGTCCCCCACCACGATGAGGCGCACGTGCAGCGCGTCAGGCACGTACGCCATGAGCAGCGGGGCCTGGCCACGCTCGGCCAGCAGGTCCACCAACGAGTAGAGCGCGGGCAGTGAGTCGGCGCGCAGCGTGCCGACGCCTCCTTCGCCGCCGGGGGTCTTCACCACCACCGGCAGCCCGCCCAGCGTCTGCACGTAGGAAGCGAGCGCCTCGCGGTCCGTCGTCCCCGCGGGCACGAAGCGCGGCACCGGCAGACCCGCGCGGGTGAAGGCCAGCAGCGGGTTCAGCGTGACGACCAGCGGGCCTTCCGGGCGCAGGTGGAAGCTCGCGACGCCGGGTTGCCACAGCTGCTGCTCGACGCGCTCGGCCAGCAGGGTGGTGGACGGGCAGTAGAGCAGCGAGCCCTTGGGGAGCGGCGGGTGCCGCGGGTCCACCAGCGACGGTGCCAGGCGAAAGAAGGGCACCTGCCGCACCGCGGCGGCCTTGGCCAGCAGGCCCACCGTCTCGGCGGGCACGCCGTCATCCAGACAGTAGAAGCCGACCTGCGCGCTCACTTCGTCTTCAGCGCTTCTTCCATGCGCCGGTCGCTGGCCTTGATCTCTTGCTCGTGGCGCTTGGCGATGACCGCGGAGTCACGACCCGTGCGCGCGTCGGCCTTGTAGGCCTGCTCCTGCTTGCGCGCCTGGGCCTTGCGCTGGCTTTCCTTGTTCGCGGCCTCGCGGCGACGGGCCTGGAGGTCGCGGTACTCCGAGCGCTGCTTGGCCAGCAGCTTGCGACGCTCTTCCTGGGCGCGCTGCCGAGCCTGGCGCGCTCGGAGCGCGGCCTGGCGGCGAGCCTCACGCTGCTTCGCCGAGGCTTCCCGTTGCCGGTTGTGCAGCTTGGCGCGCTCTTCGCGCTGCTGGCGCGCGGTCGTCTGGCCCTTGGCGTTCTGCTCGGCCTGCCGCACGTCGAGCTTGGCGCGCTCTTCACCGCGGCGGGCGAGGAGCGCCTGCTGCTGCTTGACGTACACCTCGCGGCGGCGCTGGCGCTCGGCGGCGGTCTGCTGCTTGGCGTGGGCCTCACGCTGGTGTCGGGCCTGGCGCTTCTGGGCGCGCTCCTGCTGTCGACGCCGGGCCAGGGTGTGGCGCGCGCTGACCAGCTTGTGCCGCTGTTCACGCTGCGCCGCGTCCTCGGGCTGGCCGTCGAGCGGGGCCTGGGCCCACGCTTCCGCGGCGAGGACTTCTTGCTCCATGTCGAGGACCCAGCTCGAAGCGGACTGCTCGTCCCACGCGAGGCCCACGAGCGGCGGCAGCTGGTCGGTGGGGAACGGCTCGTCAGGGTCGTTGTCGAGGAAGTCGTCGTCGAGCTCGTCTTCGGGCTGGTCCAGCGCGTCGAGCTGATCCACCGCATCGAGGTCGACGTCTTGCGTGTCGTCCACCAGCGCGTCGTTCGGGTCGAAGACGTCATCGGCCACCACGTCGTCGGCCAAGTCGCCTGCAGTCTGCGCGCGCGCCGGCAAAGCCAAGCCGAACGCCCCGGCGGTCAGCGCCATGAGCACGTGCCGCCGCTGCAGGGTGCCCGCAGGAGGGCTGCTCCGGGTTGCCAGGAGCCCCGCGTCGGCCAGCTCGTCGCACACCGCGAACAGCGAGGTGGTCGTCGCGGCAGGGTCGACGGTCCGTGCCAGCGACGTGAGCTCGGCGACGGACTTGCTGCCGTCCGCGGCCTGCCACACGGCAGCGGCGAGCGGGTCGAGGTGAATGCTGCGGCCAGCCAGAGTGACGGTGCAGCCGCGGTCCTTCGTCTCGTGCGGCGCCTTCACATGGAGCGGATTGGGCATGGAGGGACGTATCGCACGAAGTGCGACAAAGTTGCTTTATTCCGTTGTTTCAGGTGGTTGTAGAAGCCTCCCGCGTGAAGCTCCCATGGGCACCAGGCGTCGTGCCGCTGATGCAGGCGCCCATGCAGGGCGTGACGAATCGCGCCGTGCGTCAGGCGTTGGCGCGGCGCGGGCCTCCGGACGTCCTCTTCACCGAGTTCATGCGGGTGCGGCACGGCTCCGCTGCGGGCGCGCGGCTGTCGGCGGGTGACTTGGGTGACGCGGCGGCCTTCGAGCACGGGCTGCCGCTGGTGGTGCAGCTCATCGGCCGAGACGTGGGGCCGCTGGTCGAGGCCGCGCTCGCCGCGCAGCGGGCCGGAGCGGTGCACCTCAACCTGAACATGGGCTGTCCGTACGGGCGCATGAACGTCGGGTGCGGCGGCGGCATGCTCGAGCGGCCTGACGAGCTGCCCACGATCCTCCGCGCCCTGCGCGACGTCATGCCCGGCTCCTTCTCGGTGAAGACGCGGCTGGGCTGGTCGGACCCGGAGCAGATCTTCGCGCTGCTCCCCGTGTTCGAAGCTGCGGGCATCGACTTCCTCGTGCTGCACGCGCGCACGGTGGCGCAGCGCTACGACGGGCTGGCGGCGCACGACGTCACTGCGCGTGTCGTCGTGAGCACGAAGCTCCCCGTCATCGCCAACGGCGACTTGTGCACGGCCGAGGGCGGCTTGCGGGTGCTGCACCAGACCGGCGCCGCGGGGCTCATGGTCGGGCGCGGCGCGCTGAGGGACCCCTTGCTGTTCGAGCGGCTGCGAGGACGCGCCCCGCAGCACCCGACGCCGGCCGAGCTGCTCCTGGCGCGGCAGACGTTCCTGCGGGACTTGGCGCACGCGTACGGCGCGCTCTTCGACGCCGACGGGCAGGTGCTGGCCAAGCTCAAGAGCTCGCTGAGCGCCATGGACGACGAGGGAGACGGTCGAGCTTTTCGCGCGCTGCGCAAGGCGAAGTCGGTCGAGGCGTTCTGCGAGGGCATCGAGCAGCTCGGCGAGTACGCGGACGGCGACGCTTCGGGCGCGTGACCGGCGTGCCCTCGGCGTACAGTCCCGCGCTTCATGGACCTCGCGCTCGAGTTGATCGGTGGGCTCGTCATGGAGAACGGCGTGCGGTCAGTCGTCGGCTTCGCCCGAGGGCCGAGGCGGTGGTGGGAGGGCGTTCCAGCGGCCGCTCCCGCGACGCTGCGGCTCGTTCACGCGGCGGAAGCTCCGGTCATCTTCGCAGGCCTGCTGGGGCCGCCGTGGCGAGTGTGGCTGAGCCGTACCGACACCCGCTCGACGGTGCTGCCCACGGGCGTCTCGGCCGTGTGGTGCAACGACTGGCGGTGTCGGAGCCACCGCTCGTCATCCGCAGCGTGCGGGAGACGGACCTCAAGGCTCGCTCGAGTCCTCAGCCTGCTTCGATCGGAGTCGAGCCCATGAAGAACGTCACCTTCACACTGCACGTCGCGCTCCTCGCGCTGGCGGTCTCACCGTCGCTCGCGGCGGCCGCCACGCTGCGGGTCCAAGTGGAACAGAAAGGGGACTTCGTCCTCGTCGGCAACACGCTGGGCGCCGAGTGCGCGGTGGGCACGCCCGCGCCCGTCGTCGGGAACGTGACGGGCTGCGCTCAGCCAAACACCTCGGACACCGCGCCGGATCTCCTCTGGCGATCCGACTCTCCTGCGGCGGGGCAGGCCGAGGCCTCGACGTCGGTGACCCCAGCGCTGGCGAGGTCGGCGGCCGTCCTCTCGCTGCCGCCCGGTGCGAGCGTGACGCACGCGTTCCTCTATTGGGCCGCAGGGGGCGTCACCGCGCCCGATGACCGCGTGACGCTCTCTCGCCCGGGCGCCTTCTCGGTGGAGGTGACCGCCAGCGGCACGTTCACGGCGGCCAGCGGCTCGGCTTCCCAAGGCGTCGCTGACGTCACCGCGCTCGTTCGCCAGCACGGCGGCGGCGTGTACACGGTGAGCGACGCCGCCGCGCCCGCCGTCGTTGGTGTCGACGACGGCAACCGCTTCGCTGGCTGGGCGTTGATCGTGTTGTACGCGCTGGCCTCCGAACCCATGCGGAACCTCGCCCTGTTCGATGGGCTCGACCTGGTCTCGTTGGGGACGCCGGTCAGCCTGACGGTCAGCGGCTTCCTCGTGCCGCCCACCTTCATCGCGGCGAAGCTCGGCGTCGTCGCCTACGAGGGGGACGGCCTCCTCACCGGTGACGCCATGGCGTTCTCGGGGATGCCGCTGAGCGACGCGCAGAACCCAAGCAACGACGTCTTCAACGGAACGAAGGCGTTCCTGGGCGCGCCGACGTCCCGCGTGGGGGACCTCCCCCAGCTGACCGGCGCACCGCGGAGCCTGTCCGGCGTCGACCTCGACGTGTTCGACGTGACCGCGGCGCTCACGCCACTGCAGAGCTCCGCGCCCGTCAGCCTGACCAGCACGGGCGACGTCTTCCTGCTCGGCGCCATGGTCACGTCGATTCCCTCGGTCCGGCCGGTCCTCAACTCCGTGAAGTCGGTGACCGACGTGAACGGCGGCGAGGTGCTCCCGGGTGACGTGCTCCAATACAGCGTCGTCGTGACGAACGAGGGCAACGACACCGCCGTCGCCGCCGTGCTGGCCGATCCGCTGCCAGCCGGCGTGACGTACGTGCCGGGATCCCTGCAGGTGATCGCTGGGGCGAACTCGGGAGCGAAGACCGACCAGTCCGGCGATGACCAGGGTGAATACGTCGCCGCGACGCGGCGGCTCGTCGTCAGGCTCGGGAACGGCGCGAATGGCGCGCAGGGCGGGCTGCTCTCGGTGGGGGCCTCGACGACGACCTCCTTTCGCGTCCAGGTCGACGCGGCGTTCTTCGGGACCATTTCCAATCAGGCGGAGGTGACGGCGAGCGGGCAGCTGGGCGCCCCGCCGACCACGGTGCTCTCCGACGGCAACCCGACGACGCCAGGCGCGACGCCGACGACGGTGGCCGTCCCGCAGTGCGCGACGAACACGGACTGTCCGACGGCGACGGGGTTCTGCCTGCTCACCGCCACGCCGCGGCGCTGCGTCGAGTGCCTGGGTGGCTCGCAGTGCTCCGGTCGTACGCCGCTGTGTGACTCGAGCTCGAACGTGTGCGCGCCGTGCTCCGCCGATGGCCCGCCGAGCTGCGCCGCTTCCTCCTCGCCGGCGTGCCAGCCGCCGACGAGCGCGCTGTCCGGAGCGTGCACCGAATGCTCCGCGACCAACGCGACGCTCTGCTCTGGCGCGCGGCCAGTGTGCGTCGTCGCGACCGGCCGGTGTGGCTGCGAGCTCGACCGAGACTGTGGCCCCGCGGACGCCGGGCTCGTGTGTGTCGGCGCCACCTGCCAGGCGGGCTGCAGCGTCGCCGCGGGCCGGAACGACTGCCCGCCCACCCACTGGTGCAGCGTGCGCGATGGCGGCGTGGGCCAGTGCGTGCCGCAGTGCTCGACAGCCGGCGACTGCACGACGGCGCCGCGGCTGCAGTGCGACACGGCGGGCACGCCGCGCGCCTGCGTCGAGTGTCTTTCGAACGCCCACTGTCCGACGACGTCGGTCTGCGCGACCGCGACGACGAAGACGTGCGTCCAGTGCACGCCGCAAGACACGACGCGTTGCCAGGGAGCGGATGCTGGCACCGCATGCTCGACTGTGAACACCTGCGGGTGCGCGGTGGACGCGGACTGTGGCGGTTCGACGAGTGGTCGGGTGTGTAGCGTGAGCGCGGAGCGCTGCACGACCGGCTGCCGGGGGACTGGCGGGAACGGTTGCCCCGCCGGGCTCCGGTGCAGCTCCGTCGACGACTCGATTGGGAGCTGCGTCGTCGCGGATGCGGGGGTTGATGGCGGCGCAAGTGCCGACGCTGGGACGGGCGGGAGCGGCGGGGCTGGTGGTGGCGCCGGGGTCGGCGGGAGCGGTGGCGGGGTGGCCGGTGGTGGCGGAGCGGGTGGCGCATCAGGCGAGGGCGGGAGTGCCGGCGCTGGAGGCGCAGCGGGGGCCGGTGGTGGCGGGCCGACGA
>JALHOS010000323.1 GCA_022842905.1 Myxococcaceae bacterium
GCACCCGATCCGCCGCGCGGTTCGCCGCGCCCGGCGGCCCCAGCAACGTCCGCACCCGTTCGATGCCTGCGAGCATGGCGTCCCGCGCCGGCCCTGCCCACAGCGGCGTCAACGCGGCGTGAGTGGCCGCTTCGTTCGCCGCGCCCTGCAGCAGCTCCGGCACGAGGCGCTCGCCGGCCAGCACGTTGACCAGGCAGAAGTGCTCGAGGTTGCGCACGAGCACCTTGGCCACGGCGTGGGTGAGCGGCGCCATGCGGTACACGCAGACCAGCGGTCGCTGCATCAGGGCCGCCTCGAGGGTGGCGGTGCCTGACGCGACCAGCGCGACGTCGCTCGCGCCGACACAGGCCGGCGCCTGGCCTGCGACGAAGTGCACGTCGAGCCCGGCGTCGACGAAGGGCTGCTTGACGAGCTCCAGCGGAAGGCCGGAGGCGACGGGCACGACGAGCTGCGTCGGCGCTTCGAACGTGGCGCGCTTGGCCACGGCCGCCATCAGCCCGCCCAGCCGCTGCAATTCCGAGCGGCGACTGCCGGGGAGCAGCGCGAGCGTGCGCACGTCGGAGCGCAGCCCGAGCTGGGCGCGAAACTGCGCCGCCGGCGCTGGAGAAGGGAGCTGCTCGACGACCGGGTTGCCGACGTAGGTCGCGTTCACGCCGCGCGCCCTCAAGAACGGCTCTTCGAAGGGCAAGATGCAGAGCAGCTCGTCGGTGACGCGGGCGAGCGTGCGGGTCCGGCCTTCTCGCCAGGCCCAGACGGTGGGGCTCACGTACTGCACGACCTTGATGCCCAGCGCCTTGAGCTTGGCGGCCAGCCGCAGGTTGAAGTCCGGCGCGTCGACCAGCACCGCGAGCTTGGGGCGCCGCGCCGCCGCCAGCGCCACCAGCGCGTCCATGACGTGGAGGATTCGGCGCAGCTTCGGCAACACCTCGACGAAGCCCATGACGGAGATCTCATGGGCGCCAAAGGTCACCTCGAGCCCCGCGGCCTCGAGCTTGGGGCCGCCCATGCCGAACGCGCGCAGGTCCGGGCGGCGGGCGGTGAGGGCGGTAAGCAGGTCGGCGGCGTGCTGGTCCGCCGACGCCTCGCCGGCCACGATCAACACGTCGCTCGCAGTCGGCCCGGCCACTTGGGCCCATGGTATGCCGGCCGCGTTTGGCGACAACTCCGCTCACGCGCGGGCTCCGGCAGGTCCTCGCCCTCGGTCGACCGCACCTGCGCCTGTTGGCCCAGGCCTTCGGCTGCATGCTCGTCGTCGGCGCGACGACGGGGGCGTACGCCTGGTTGATGGGCCCGGTCCTGCAGTTCCTTCTGTCCGGCGGCACGCGGGGCCTGGGCCCGGTCCTGCGCTGGGCGCCTCAGATCGCGGCCTGGCCGAGGGAGAAGCTGCTCTGGGCGCTGCCCGTGGTGATCGTCGCCGTGGGGTTGCTCAAGGGCCTGGGCTACCTCGGCCAGTTCTACTGGGTGGGGTTGTGGGGCCAGCACGTCGTCGTCGATCTCCGACGCTCGCTGTTCTCGCGCTTCCTCGCGCTGTCGCCCAGCCAACGCGCGCGGCAGCTCGGCGGCGACCTGATGAGCCGCTTCACCGCCGACGTCGCGGTCGTCGAGCAGGCGGCGACGTACGCCGTGGCGTCGTGGCTGCGCGACACCGTGCAGATCGCGATCCTGGTCGTCGTGGCGTTCTCCGTCAGCTGGCAGCTGTCTCTGCTCGCGCTGGTGGCCGTTCCGCTGGCCGTCCTGCCGGCGTCGCGACTGACGAAGGCGCTGCTCGCACGCACGCGCGAAGGGCAGGCCGCGTTGGGGACGTTGGCTGGGCAGGTCCAGGAAGGCTTGGGCGCACTGCGGACGATTCAGGCGTTCGACGGCCAAGCGGCCGAACTCTCGCGCTTCGATCGAACGACGGGCGTGCTCCGCGTGGCGTTGACCCAAGCGGGGTGGGCCAAGGCCGCGCTGCCCGGAGTGATGGAGCTGCTCGCGTCGATGGCGATCGCCGGCGCCCTCGCCTGGGCGCTCGGCCAGCCGCAGATCTCCGCCGAGGCGTTGGTGTCCTTCCTGGGCGCGGTGATCCTGCTCTACCAACCCGCGAAGGACTTGGGGCGCCTGAGCCAGTTCGCGGTGTCCGCCGCCGCGGCGCTCGAGCGGATCGACGCGGTGCTCGGGCTGCCTGAGCGCGTGGTGTTCGGGGCCGAGCACGCACCGCCGCTCGCGCGCGCACTGCGCTTCGACGACGTGCGCTTCGCGTGGGGAACCCAGGCCGTACTGCACGGCGTGACCTTCACCGCGCGGCGCGGGGAACTCACCGCGATCGTCGGCCCGAGCGGCGCCGGCAAGTCTTCGCTCGTGACGGCGCTCCTGCGCTTCGAGCCGCTGGCCGGCGGGCGCATCTTCGTCGACGACACGGACGCCGCCACGCTGTCCGCCCAGAGCCTCCGCGCGCAGTTCGCGCTGGTGACCCAAGACGCGCTCCTGTTCGCCGGCACCGTGGCGGACAACCTGCGGGTCGGCCGGCCGGACGCGAGCCAGGCCGAACTCGAGCAGGCCGCTCGCGCCGCTCAGGCGCACGACTTCATCCTGGCGCTGCCCCAGGGCTACCAGACGGCGATCGGCGAGCGCGGGGTCACGCTCTCAGGCGGGCAGAAGCAGCGGCTGTGCCTGGCGCGGGCGGTGCTTTCCCAGGCGCCCGTGCTCGTGCTGGACGAGGCGACGAGCAGCCTGGATCCGCAAGGTGAGCGTGAGGTGCAGGCCGCGCTGGACGCGCTCCTCGAGGGCCACACGGCGCTCGTCATCGCGCACCGGCTTTCGGCGATCCGCCACGCGCAGCACATCGTCGTGCTGGCCAACGGCGCGGTCGAAGAAGAAGGGACCCACGACGTGCTGCTGGCGCGCGGCGGCCTGTACGCGCGGCTCTGGGCGCTGCAGACGAGCTGACCTCACGGACCAAGCACGTTCGGCCAGGCACGGCTGGCGGCCCAGCGGCGGGCTCGGGCAGACTCGAGCGCGCCGTCGTCACCCTCTCGGGAGCCGTCATGTCCTTCGCCCGCACGCTGTCGAACCTGGCCACCACGCTCCCGCTGGTCAGGGACGCGAGCGCATCGGGCAACATGAAGGTCCTCAAGTCGCTGCTCGGCCCTGCGTGGCGCGGCATGGTGGTGCAGGAAGCCAAGGCCCAGCCCACGACCGACATGCCGTCGGGGCACCTGACGCACTTCGACTGGCAGTACGTGCGCGATCGCCCGGCGCTGGCGCGGCTGTTCGATGCCGCCAAGTCGAGCCAATGGCACGCCGATCGGGACTTGGACTGGAGCACGTCCGTCGACCCCGTCGCGGCGGACCCCGCGCTCTTGCCCATGGGGTTCCTGCCGACGAGCACGCTGCCGTCCTTCCAGGCGCTGCCCTTCGCGCAGCAAGCCGAGCAACGGCGCGGCATCACCGCGTGGCTGCTGTCGCAGTTCCTCCACGGAGAGCAGGGCGCCTTGTTCGCCGCCTGCCAGGTGACCGAAGCCGTCCCGTGGATGGACGGCAAGCTGTACGGCTCGACGCAGGTCATGGACGAAGGCCGCCACGTCGAGGTCTTCCACCGCTACCTCACGCAGAAGCTCGAGAAGCGGTACGAGATCAACGACAACCTGTACGTGGTGATCGACGCGCTCATGCGCGACGCCCGCTGGGACATGAAGTTCCTGGGCATGCAGATCATGATCGAAGGCCTGGCGCTCGGGGCGTTCGGCATGCTGCAGCAACAGACGCGCGAGCCGCTGCTCAAGAAGCTGCTGACCTACGTGATCACCGACGAAGCGCGACACGTGCACTACGGCGTGCTCGCGCTGTCCGAGTACCTGGCGCAGCTGACAGAGAAGGAGCGCCAGGAGCGCGAAGACTGGGCGTTCGAGGTGTCGCTCTTCTTGCGCAACCGCTTCTTCGCGCACGAGTTCTACGACGAGTACTACGGCGCCAGCATGAGCCGCCGCGCGTGGGACGAACTCGTGCTCCAGAGCGAGATGATGGGCCTGTTCCGCCGCACCATGTTCAAGCGCGTCGTGCCGAACCTGCGGCGTATCGGCCTGCTCTCCGATCGGATTCGCCCCAAGTACGCCGCGCTGGGCCTCTTGGAGTTCGAGCACGGGCGAGACGCGACGCAGCTGAGCGCCGACGACGTCGTGACAGGCCGCGACTGATGAAAGTGAAGGAGCCCGGCGCCTGCGAAGGCCGCCGGGCTCCAAAGTCATCGTCGGGAGGCGACCGCCGTGGCTACTTCCGGCGCTCGGACTTCACGCGCTTGGCCGTGGCGGTCCCCTTCGCCGACTTGCCCGCGCCCGCGAGCACCTGCTTGGCCACGGCGTCGAGGACCGCGAGCGCGGTCCCCGCTCGGCCGATCGCGGCGGCGGCGGCGAGGTCGACGCGGCCGAGCTTGGTGCTCGGGGCTGGCTTCTTGGCCGGCTTCTTCGGGCTCATGGCTTCTGCAACGCAGTCTTGAGCGCGAGGAGCGTCTTGGTGCCGGCGATCAGATCCTCGACGGCCGCCTTCATGAACTCGCCGACGCTCAGCGAGTCGATCTTCTCGGACAGCGCTTCGACTGCCTGCGCGGTCTTCACGTTCTGCTCGACGATGGACTTGGCGATCGTCTCGACCTGCTCCTTGGACAGCTTCCCTTCCAGCCCGAGGTCCTTGAGGAGGGCCTGGGTCATGAGCTCCGGCGGCTGGATCGGGACGTCCCCCAGCGCGCGCCCGAGATCCCGGGTCGTGTTGATCACCGTGCCGAGGCCCGCTGCCAGGTTGGCCTCGTCTGCTGGGGTGCCCTTCTCGAGCATCGTGACGGCTTCGGACACGCTCTGGGCGAAGTTGGTTCGGGCTCCGCCGAAGGTGTCGCCGATGACGTCGCCGCTTCCGAACTTGCCGGTCAACACGCCGTGCGCGTGCGGCAGCGCCTTCTCGAGGTCCTTGAGTGCCTTGTTCGCGTCCTTGAACGCCTTGAGGACCTCTTCAGGGGTGGTCTTGGGCGCCGCTTCTCCCTTGGCCGCTCGAGCGGTCGCCTTCGCCGCCAGCTCACTTCAGACGTTTCGGCTCGAAAGCGCGGCGGTCATGGTCTCGACCGGCCGGGCTGCGCTGGCGTTCTTGAGCCACGCTGGCTTCGTCTCTGCGGCCGCTTTCGGTCAGGCGGCCGTCTCGTTGCGGCGGGGGACGCGCTGCTTGATGCGCGCGGGGGCGACAGACGGGCGGAGGTCGATCTCGCCCATGGCGTGGGTCCTTTGTCGTGCTTCTGGGGGAGTGGAGCGGCGGCAACCCTAGTGGGCTTGGCCCGCGCCGCAAGCGTGTCCGGAGTCGGCGGACTGCGCCGAGGGCCCCAATCCGGTCGTCGAGGCTTGACGGGGAGGCTCGATGCTGGGCTTCCACCCCGTTTGGGGACTCGAGCAGCGCTCACGCGAACAAGGACAGCTGCGCCTGCGGCCGCACCGGCCGGCGAAACGTGTCCTTGGGCGGGCCGAAGCTCCCTTGCGGAAAGCCGAGCTTGCGCGTGGTGGCATCGAACAGGGCGGCGATCGCGTCCGCGTACTGACCTTCACCGCGCCCGCGCACGCCGAAGCGCGAGTCGTACAGCGCGCCGCCCCGCGTCTCCCTCACCCGGTGGAGGATCTTCTCCGCGCGCAAGGGCAGGGCGGCGCGAATGCGCTCCTCGAACACGTCCTTCACCGAGCCGGGCAGCCGCAGCAGCACGTAGCCGGCCCACTGGGCGCCCGCCTCGCGCGCCGCCTCGAGCACCAGGCCGAGCCCTTCGTCGGACACCCCGGGAATGATCGGCGCCACCATGATCCCCACCGGCACGCCGGCGTCCGCGAGCCGACGGATCGTCTCGAGCCGTCGCTTCGGCGTGGCCACCCCCGGCTCGATCGCCCGGGCCAGCGCCTGGTCGAAGATCGGCACGCTCACCGACACCCGCACGCTCGCGTCGCGGTGCAGCTGCTGCAGCACGTCGAGATCGCGCTCGATGAGCGGGGCCTTGGTGATGATCGCCACCGGGTTGCGGAACTCCGCGCAGACCTCGAGGCACTGCCGGGTGATCCGCAGGCTCGCCTCGATCGGCTGGTAGCAGTCGGTCACGCCGGAGAACATGACCAGCTCTCCGCGCCAGCTCGGCTTCTCGAAGTGCGCCCTGAGCAGCTGCGGCGCGCGCCGCTTCACCATGAGCTTGGTGTCGAAGTCCGTCCCCGCGCCGAAGGACAGGTACTCGTGCGTCGGCCGTGCGTAGCAGTACGCGCAGGCGTGGTTGCAGCCGCGGTACGGGTTGACGGAGTAGCGGAACGAGAGATCCGGGCTGTCATTCTTGGTGACGACGCTCGCGGCCGCGTCGTCGAAGAGCTCCACCGTCGCCAGCGGCACTTCTTCCAGGTACTCGAGCTCCGTGGTCGCCCACGGGTTCTTCGGGTTCGCGATCGGCTGGGGCTTCATGCCCAGCACTCTCGTCACTGAACCTGCGTTCAGTCAAGCGGCTCAGGCCGCGAGGATGCGGCACAGCCCGCCGATCGCCGCGTCATCGCGGATCGGCGCGCCCAGCGTGGTCAGGTAGAGCACGCGGTCGTTCAGCTCGAACTGGTGCGTGTACATGGTGCCTTCGTCGAGATCGGTCTGCATGCGGAACGAGGAGGCGCCCTTGTTGGCGAGCCACTCGAGATCGACGCCGCTCCCGAGCCCGCCGATCAGATCGCCCTTCTTCGTCGACAGGACGATCGCCGCGACCCCGCGCTTGACGAGCAGCGCCTGGAGGAAGCCCGTCAGCGACTGGGTGAGGGTGGCGCGGCCGTGGGTCCGAACGTTCATGGGTGTGCTCCGGTGTGGGTGAATGCACACAATGCTGGAGCAGGTTGTTGCGGTCGTCACGTTTTCGGCCGCGCTCGGCGAACTTCTCCGCGGCTCACTGGGTGCGTGCGTTCACCGCGGCCCAGAGCTTCTTCGCGTGCTCGAGCAGTCCCTTGGGTGCCTTGGCGAAGGCGGGGTCGGCCTTGAAGTCGCCGCCCATGAACTCCTTCTCGCCGGTTCTCGTCTTGGACGTTCCGCGCAGCGCGTACTTGGTGGGCCCTTCGTAGACGAGCAGCTTCATGGTCAGCGGCGAGACGTCGCTGCGGCAGCCGAGCTGGTACGCGAAGGCGATCTCGCTGACGCCGTTGCCGTCGACGTCGGAGACGAGCAGGTCCTTCGCGTCGAACTGCACGGACAGATCGAACGGGCAGTCGTTCTCGAAGTCCTTCGCGTCCCACACCTTCGTCCACGCGGCCTTCTGGGTCGCGCGCAGCTCATGTACCGCGGTGAGGCGCTGGCTCTTTCCGCTGTCGGTTTCCTTCACGGGCTCGAGCGTCACCGTGACGCGATGCTCACCCTGGTTGTCGGTGAACGCGCCGACGGTCACGCCTTCTTGCGGCGTGGTCAGCGTCAGCGTCGGCGCCGCGGCGAGGAGCGAGACGGCGAACAGCGTGTGCATGGGCATGGGTGGTGGCCTCCACAAGGCGATACCAACGAAAAAGCCCCCGGGATCTTCTCCCGAGGGCTCGTTCAATTGGGAGCGCTAAAAGTCGAACCTTCGTCGGTCCGTCCTCCGGCCGCACCGACGAAGGTAGACAACCGGCGCGAGGCGGCGGAGGCGTTCGTGGTGGACGCGGTGCGCGCTGCGCTGGTGACGCTGCGGACGCTGGGCGCTGAGCCGAGCAAGGTGTCCGTCGAAGTGAGTTGGGAGCACCCGAAGCGAAGCGAAGGGGCGGACCCGCAGGGTCTGGCGAAGCCAGAAGCGCCGAAGGCGGGTGCGTCGGAGCTTCCGGCCTTCGGCCTGGGCAAGCGCGCGCGTGAGGGGTGGCGGCGCTTCGTGCTGGCTCGGCTGGACGAGGTGGCGGCGGCCGTCAACAGTCACGTGGCGCCGGCTTCGGGTGGCGCGGCTGTGGAGCTGCATCACCGGGTCGCGGACCTCGTGGACGCCTGCGACGCCTGGGCGGTGGTGGGCAACGAGGCAGCCGTGCGCGGTGCGCAGACGCACGCGCAGGCAGACCTGGTGCACCTCTACGAAGAAGCCTGCGACGAGTTGGAGGGCGCGCGCGCGGTGCTGCGAGAGCTTCGGGCGGACGTGGATTCAGACGTGCCGCTGTCGGTGCTGGCGCAGCTGGTGGCGGACGACCTCAGGGCGGAGAGCAGCGGGCGGGAGTTCGAGCGGCGCGAGGCGGCACAGCAGGGCAAGGCGCTGGAGTCTGCGCGCAAGCTGTTGAGTGCCGAAAGCGAACACGTGGAGCGGGCGGAGTTCGAGCTGGGCACGCTGCGGCGTCAGTTGGCGGACGCGCGCGAGGCGGCGGCGGAATACCAGGCGCGGAACGCGGAAGTGCGCGGCACGGCGGCCGCGCAAGGCTCGCTGCTTGGGGAGTGTATGGCGTGGTTCCGGGCGCGCGCGGTGGACTCCAGCGAGGCCAACGCAATGCTGCACCGCCTGGCGGCGGCGGGGGTGCGTCAGTGAGCGCCCGGTGTCCGTTGTGCCGGCAGGTGCCGGTGGAGGGCCGCGCGCAGGCGCAGCTCGGGCTGGTGCTGCATGCGGCGGCGACGGGCGGCACCATCCGGGAGCGGCTGGTGACGCTGCTGGGGCAGTTCGGAGGGCTCCAGCTCACGGCAGAAGAGGCCGCGCGGGCGCTGCGGAAGGGCCCGCCGTCCGTGGGCACGGAGCTGGAGCGCATGCGCCGCGCCGGCCTGGTGCGCGTGACGGGTGAGCGCCGCACGTCGTCCGGCAGGCGCGCGGCGGTGTGGGCGCTGCAAGCGCAGGCGGTG
>JALHOS010000324.1 GCA_022842905.1 Myxococcaceae bacterium
GGCATCGGCGGCACCGGCGGCACCGGCGGCACCGGCGTCACCGGCGGCCCCTCCTCCTGCATGACCGACGGCCAGTGTGGCCCGGGCGAGCGCTGTTATTCGTGTGGCCCCAGCGCGCTCTGCGCCGAAGGATGCAACGCGGCCAAGCCCTGCCCCGCCGGCACCGCGTGCATTCAAGTGCAGCAGGCGTGCTTCACCTGCCCGTGCCCCGACAGCAGGTGCGTGACGCCAACCTGCGTCGACGACGACGGCGACGGCTATCTCGTGCGCGCCTGCCAGGGGCTGCCAGGCGGCGACTGCGACCCGATGAACTCGGCGGTCAACCCTGGCGCTCCGGAGCGCTGCAACAACGGCCGCGACGACGACTGCGACGGGCTGGTCGACCTCCAGGACCCGTCCTGCGCGAGCGCCTGCATGTCGACGCCGAGCTGTGGAACGACGCTCGACTGCGCCGTGGGCACGTCGTGGTGCTCGAACGGGTGCTGCGCGGCCTGCCCCGTGCTGGCCCCACCGCTCTGTGCGCCGGGCCAATGCGCGAGCCCCATGACGCCCAACCCGACCACCGGCTGCCTGGGGAACCCGGTCTGCGTGCCCTGCGGTGTGTGCCCCGCCGTCGTGCAGCCGGTCTGCGCCAGCCTCGGCATTGGTGACGCGCGCACCTTCACGAATCGCTGTCACGCGCTGGCCGCGAACGCGGTCGTCATCCACGAGGGCGCCTGCGTGCGCGGCGAAGGGCTCAACTGCTCGACGGGCTGCGCACCCGGGACGTACTGCCGCGACGTCTGCCCGCAGTGCGACGCATCGTTGGACGTCGGCCGCTGCACCATGGTCGGCGCCTGCGTGACGGACCTCGACTGCCCGGCCGGACTGCCGCCGCCCGCCCCGTGCGCGAACGGGACGTCGCCCGCGCTGCGCTGTGTGGCCAACGCGTGCGTTCGTCAGTGCTCGCCGTAACGGTGCGCTGCACGGACCTCACGGCGCCCGAGCTCGTCGCGCATCAAGCGCCACTCCCGGGGACGGTCGCCTCGGCTTGAGCGCGCTCAAGGCCACTCGTGCGGTCGGCGTGTACGCGTGCCGACTCCCTGAAGGAGGACCCGTGACCTTCGCGCGACTGCTGCTCCTCGGAACCGTGCTGCTCTCGTCGCTGGCATTCGCCGCGGCGGACCCGGACGACGACCAAGGCTGCAAAGACCACCCCGACGTCCCCCGCTTTCCGGGATTCGTCGTGGTCGGCTGCACGCTCAACGACTTCAACGCCTACGACTTCCCCGTGGCGCTCGAGAAGGTGGCCAGCAAGGAAGGCCGCTTCTGGCGGCTGCAGTACCAGCTCAAGGAAGGCGCCCGCACGCCGTCCGGCGTCGAGCTGGTTCGCAACTACGAGAACGCCTTCAAGAAGCTCGGCGGCAAGCTCCACTTCAAGGACATGTCGGACAACGGCGGCTTCGCCACGTTTTCCATGCCCTTCGGCAAGACTGAGCGGTGGCTCCACCTCGAGTCGTGGAACGGCCACATGACCGTGACCCTCACCATCCTCGAAGTTGCAGCCATGGAGCAGAAGGTCGAAGTGAGCGCGTCGGAGATGCTCGAGGCGCTGACCAAGCAGGGCTTCATCGCGCTGTACGGCGTCACCTTCGACACCGGCAAGGACGTGCTCCAGCCCGAGTCGACGCCGCTGCTCGAGGAGATCGCCGCGCTGCTCAAGGGCACCGCCAGCCTCACGCTGTCGATCGAAGGCCACACCGACGACGTCGGGGACAAGAAGGCCAACGAAGCGCTGTCGAAGAAGCGCGCCGAGAGCGTCAAGAGGTGGCTGACCGCGAAGGGCATCGCCGCCGCGCGGCTGTCGACCAACGGCTTCGGCGCCGCCAAGCCGCTGGCGGACAACCGCACCGAGGAAGGGCGCGCCAAGAACCGGCGCGTCGAGCTGGTGAAGAAGTAGGAGCCCCGCGCGTGACCTGCCGGCTCAGGGCGCGGTGAACACACACCGCGTCATGGGGAACGCGATGTCGCTGAGCGCGTAGAGCGCGTACTGCCGGCCGCTCACGAGCGCCGCGGGCTGCCCCGTCTTCGGAAAGGCCTGGCGAACACCTTCGGGCACCACGCCGTAGCGAACGCTGCCCTGCGGCATCGGCATGCCGGTGTACGGCACGTCCAGCCGCCACACCGTACCCGGCGGCAGGTCCAAGTTCGGCGGCGCGCCGGGTGACGTCGAGCCGGCCTCGAGCACGTAGACGTAGCGTGCGCCGGTGCCGCTCCAGGTGATCGTCCCGTCCGCGCCCACCCCTTCGCCGTTCTGACAGGCCTGCGGCACGAAGAAGCGCTGGTCGTCCAGCGGGCCGGCGCCGTAGCGCTCGTTGAAGTCCGCGCGGGTCTTCCCTCGGCGCGCCAGCTCCGCCTCGAAGAAGCGCTTCATGCGTTCGGGGTCGGTGGTCACGAAGATGGAGTCCGTGGGCCGATCCGGCGTGGCGCGGCTGAAGCCGTTGTTCTCTTCCTTGGGGTACGCGCCGAAGCCCACGGTGTCGATCCACCCCGCGCCCATGGCCAGCCCGCGGTCGGCGAACCCGTTGATGAAGTTCCCCGTCGGCTGGTCGACGACCCAGTTGGAGCTGCCCTTCGGCGCCCGCGTCGAGTGGCAGCAGACACACGCCGTCGACTCGATCTGCCGCTTCACCCACGCGTGCTCCTGCGAGTACGTCGAGTCGCTCATGCGTGGATCCGCGTCGGCGTAGCCCGCCCGAGGAGGCGGCGCCGGGTAGTACGGCCGCTGCGTGCGGACGCGATCGCAGCTCGCGTAGTCGTCGTAGTGCCGGCCCTCTTCCGTCGCGCCGGAGATGACCTCCCACGTGCACACCTTGCCGCCTGCGCTGCGACCGGCCGGCTCACCGGGCTTCGGGTCGCGGCAGGACAGCTCCGGCGCCTGAAACACCGGCAGGCCCATGTTCTCTCCCGTCGTGACGCCGCCGCAGATCGGCGCCGGGTCGAACGCGCCGCCGCCGAACAGCTCGCAGCCGCGCACCGTCGACTGACACTTCGACGCGTCATTCCCCGGCAGGGAAATGCGCGTGACTTGACCCGCCTTCGGCTTGAGCAGGCAGTACCCCATGACCTCCTTCACGTCGCAGGTCGCGCCGATCTGCGCCGTGCCCGCCCACCCCGCGCAGTCGCTGCGCACCTCGGTCTCGGTCCAAGTGCCGTGGTAGTCGCGGCACTCCGGCAGCTTGCTGAAGCTGTTCACGTACTTGCACGAGCCGACGATGTTGGCCGGCAGGTCCGGCAAGGTCGGCCTCGCACAGCCAGCGATGACGACGAGTCCGATGAGCGCACGCAGTTTCATGTCCTGCTCCTTGTGTTCAAGGTTTGTATAACGTTCTCGACCCAAGGCGCAACCTTGCTTGTGCGAGGCCCGTGGGAGGGGCTGGGCGTGGGCGCGAACGCTGTGCTTTACGTGGCGGCCATGACGGCACGGCTCGTGGTGGTGACGACGCTCTTCTGGGGCTTGGGGTGCGCGCAGGCGAGCGCCCCGTCCGAAGCTCGAGCCTCGCCCCTGGTGGAGGCCTTTGACGACGCGAGCGCCGAGTACCAGGTGCCGCGGGGGCTCTTGCTGGCCATGGCGCACGTACAGACGCGCGTGGACATGGTGAAGACGCCGTGGGGTGGCGTGGGGCTCTTGCAGCTCGTCAGCCGGGCGGACTGGAACACGGTGGAGCAGGCGGCGCGGCTGACCGGGCGCAGCGCGGACGTCGTCTCGACGGACGAGGTGGCGCACGTGCGTGGAGCCGCGGCGGTGCTGCGGGCGCTGTTCGACAAGACGCAGCTGACGCAGCCGTCGCTGTCGCCGCACGAGCTGGGTGACTGGTACCCGGCGGTCTCGCTCTTTCCCGGCTACGACGGCGCGGTCGAAGCGCAGGGCTTCGCGGCGGACGTGTTCCGAACGCTGGAGACGGGCTTCGAGCTGACGCGCGCTGACGGCCGCCTGGCCCTCGCGCCGACGGCCAGCCGCTGGCGCGTGCACGCGCCGGACGTGGAAGCGAAGAAGCAGGCGCTGGGCGACTACCCGGGCATCGCTCGGTACGACCAGTCACCCAACTACTCGAGCGGCCACGGCGCGTACGACTACGTCGTCATCCACACCATGGAGGGCTACTACAACGGCAGCATTTCCTGGTTCAACAACACGTCCTCGCGGGTGTCGGCGCACTACCTGATTCGCTCGAGCGACGGGGAGATCACCCAGATGGTGGCCCACGCGGACACCGCCTGGCACGCGGGCTGTTACAACAGCCGGTCCATCGGCATCGAGCACGAAGGGTTCATGGCCAACCCTTCGCAGTGGTACACGACGGCCATGTACACCGAGTCAGCCAAGCTGACGCGGTGGATCGCCACGCGGCACAACATCCCCCTCGACCGGTCCCACGTCATTGGGCACGTCGAGGTGGGGGGCGGCTGCAACTCGAACGGCCACACCGACCCTGGCACCGGCTGGAACTGGACGCGGTACATGGACCTGGTGCTGAACCAGACGCCGTCGCCGTCCACGGGCGTCTTCATCGGCGCGATCTACACGGGCGGCAACACCAGCACGCGCGTCAGCGGCGCCACCGTCACCATCACCGGGCAGTCGATTCCTCCGGTGACGACCGGCACGAACGGCATCTACCAATTCACGCTGCCACCCGGCACGTACACGGCGACGGTGACGAAGCCGGGGTACGGGAGCAACACGGTGACGCGCGCCGTGGTCGCCAACACGCAGGCCTGGGGCAGCATGGAGATCAACCCGACGACGACGCAGCCCGGCACGCTGTCGGGCGTGGTGCACGTGTACAACGCGAGCAACCCGTCGGACCTGAGCCAGCGCGTCGCCCAAGCGACGGTGAGCGCCAACGGCCAGACCGTGACGACGGACGCGCAGGGGAACTTCAGCTTCAGCCTGCCGGCGGGGACGTACACGGTGCAGGTGACGAAGGCCGGCTACGTCGACGCGCAGGCGTCCCGCTCGGTGAGCAGCGGCCAGACCACCACGGTCAACGTGGGGCTGACGGCCATGTCCATGCCCGACGTGCAGCCGCCGCAGCTGGTCATCGCCAGCCCGACCGGCGGCGCGAGCGTCGACCTCGCCGTGGTGCGGCTGTCGGGCACCGCCAGCGACGACCGCGGCGCGATCTCGACGGTGCGGGTGTCGGTCAACGCGGGGCCAGACAGCGACGTGACCGTCGTCGGCGGCAGCTTCTCGACGGACGTGCGCCTGCGGCCTGGCAGCAACGTGCTGTTGGTGCGCGCCCGCGATGGAGCCAACAACGAAGGCAGCGCCACGGTGACGGTCACCTTCCGCGCGGGCATCGACGGGGTGGTGTTCGAATCGGGGACGAGCATGACACCGGTGCCCGGCGCGCGGGTGGACCTGAGGCTGGTGGGCGGCGCCACGACGCTGGCGACCGCGACGGCCGACAGCAGCGGAGCCTTCTCGGTCGACGTGCCGCAGGTGGGCGTGGACGCGGTGCTCACCATCGAGGCGAGCGGCTTCATCACGTCCCACGAGACGGTCACCTTGAACCCGGACGGCCGCAGCACGCTGCGCCTCCCGCTGACCCGCGGCTCGATGATGCAGGTGATGCCCACCTTGACCTTCGCCGAGCCCATGGACGGCGCCACCGTCGACGCGGCGCAGGTCACGGTGTTCGGCCAGGTGACGGGCTTGGTGCCGGCCACCATCACGGTCAACGGGGTGGCGGCGAGCTTCCTGGCGGCCGGCGGCTTCTCGGCGACCGGCCCCCGGGCCGAAGGACTGAACACGCTGCGCGCGGTCGCGACGGCACCATCCTCGGCGACGGTGGCCGGCACGCTGACCGTCACGCGCCCGGTGGCCAGCCAGCCGGTGCAGCCCGGCCCGACGGCGATGGGGCTGACGCCGGCGCAGGGCGGGTGCGGCTGCTCGGCGGGCTCGGCGCTGGTTCCGCTGTTGGGCTTGCTCGGTGGCAGCGGCCGGCGGCGCCGGCGCGGCTGAGGGCTCGGGCAGCGCCGGCGGGTGAAGCCGGGGAACAAGCGACCCGCGGGTTGGAGCGGCCCCCACGCGTCCATTACGCTCGCCCGCGCCATGCCCGCCGCCGATCGCCCGTGGTTCCTCTGGGATACCGACGTGTCGGAGGCGGAGTTTCGGTCGAGGCTCAAGCACCCCGACCCACTGATCCGCGCGCAGTGGCAGGCGGCACTCTTGCGCGAAGCCCGCGTGCGAGAGGTCTGGCAGTTCCTCACGCTCGACGACGTGCTGGACAGTTGGCTGAACATTCGCGTGCAGCTGGGCCGCAGGCGAGCGTTCTGGGAATGGGCGCTGGACGGCTGGAGGCGCGATGGGCTCCTCCCCGGCTAAGGGCCTCACCGACTTCCAAGGCGAGATCCTGCGCGCGTTCTTCCAGCGCGAGCAGCGCTTCTTCCTGACCGGAGGCGCGGCGCTGGTGGGGTTCTACTTTCAGCACCGGCGCACCGACGACCTGGACCTCTTCACGCATGAGCCGGTCGATCTGCAGTTGGCGGGCGCGGCCCTGCGCGACTCGGACTCGCAGACAGCACTCCTGCCGGCGCTGTGAAGCCGCTTGCCTGCGGTGGTGCGCGCGCGCCGCGGCGCCGCGGTCTCCCCCAACCGGGGCAGGGCGCGAGCGTCGTGCTCCAGGCCGCTCGTCGACCGACTGCCCCAGTGGCACGCGCGTGGCGCGGCGGTTGCTCCAGGCGCCGGCGTGCCGCCCACGCTCCCGCGCGCCCCGTTCTTCGAGCGCTGTCCCGTCTGCGCCGACGCGCGCTCCTCGCCGGTCGTCCGCTTCGACGAGCTGAGCTACGTCCGGTGTGACGCCTGCGGCCTCATCTACAAGCGCGAGCAGGTGCCCCAGCTCGGCGTCGGCTACGAAGACGAGTACTTCAAGTTCAACCGCGCCAAGTACCTCGAGCGCTGGGAACACCGCGTCGCGAAGTGCACGCGCCAGCTGCGTGACTGCCTGCAGGTGACACCCGCCGCGAAGGACGTCGTCGACGTCGGCTGCTCCGCCGGGTACGTGCTCGAGGCCGCCAAGCGGCTTGGGCTCTCGCCGCTGGGCGTGGACCTGTCGAAGTTCGCCGTGGCGCTGTGCCAGGAGCGGGGCTACCGAGCCGTCGAGGGCGCGCTCGAGCGCCTGCCGCTGCCCGCCGCGTCGGTCGACGTGGTGACGCTCAAGCACACGCTCGAGCACGTCACCGCGCCGCTCGACGGCCTGCGAGAGCTGCACCGCGTGCTGCGGCCCGGTGGCGCCGCGCTCGTCGTCGTGCCCGACGCCGCGTACTGGAAGCTGTCGGTCATGCCTCGGCGCGGGCGCAGCTTTCGGCCGGAGCTGCGCGGCTGGCAGCACCACGTCTACTTCTTCCAGCACAACCTGGACGACGCGCTGGCGCGGGCGGGCTTCGTCGTGCGGCACCGACACAAGGCGGTCCGCCGGGGAGACGCGCGCTGGCCTGCGCTCGAGGCGGTCCGCTACGGGGCGTTCCTGGCCACCGGGTGGCTGTGGCGGGTGACGCGGCTGCGGCGCGAGCTGTACGTGGTGGCGCAGAAGCCGGCGTGAGTGAAGAGCCGGGACCGCGGCTGCTGTGCGCTGCGAATTCGCCCAGCTCGGGGCACCTGACGCGACCCTGCCTTCCGGGCGACGAGCTGGAGCTCCACCTTCACCCGACGCGGCGCAGCCCCGGCGGGCGGTGCTGAGCGCCGACTCACTGGCCCAGGGCCTCATCGACTTCCAACGCGAGATCCTCCTCGTGTCGTTCCAGCGCGTAGCGCTTCGTCCTGACCTGAGGCCCAGTGCGGCAACGACCCCAACTTCTTCGCGCATGAGCCGACCGGACTGCCGTTCGCAGGAGCGACCAGCGGGACGTCGCGGACGACCTCGTCAAGTCGTTGCCTCGGCGGCGCGCGGTGCCTGCCCACGCGGAATCAGCGATCCAGGGCACGAAGTGCGGCGGCGCCGCCCGCGGTCAGTCGCCCTTCGCGGTGAGCTTCAGCTTGGCCGCGGCCCAGGCCCGCTGCAGGTCGTCCACCGAGGTCCGCGCAGGCAGGAGGGTCAGCTGCAGCAGATCCCGCTCGGCCAGCTCCATCAACCGCGCGGCACGTGGCCCCGGCATGCGCTCAGCCCACGCGCCCACGGCAGCGGAGACCTTGCCTAACGCGCTCCGCGCTGCGTCCGCGTCCCCTCGCGCGAGCGCTGCGTCCACCTCGTCGACCGCGCTGCGCACCTCGGCCGGCATGTCGACCTGGTACCGCGGGCCGTCCGTCGGGGCGTGGCCCTGCAGGACACGGTCGATTCGCGCCCTCAGCGTCCGCCACGCTGCCGCGACGGGCGGCCGCGCGGGGTCGTCCTGCGCTGCCAGCGCCGCGACCTCACGGACCAGCGCTTCCAGGTCGGCGCGCTGCCGCACGCTGACGCCCTTCTGCTGCTGGTGCGCCTGGATGCGGACGGCGTGCCCTGCGTGGAACAGGTCTTCCGGCAGGGACGGCCCGTGTTCAGCTTCGCGCAGCCGGCCTCGGCGCTCGTCACCAACTGACATGAAGGACGCCCCCCACCCCCAACCGCTGCGCGGCGCGAATATCGGCTTCGCCGACATCATCCCCCGCACGCGGGAGAGGGGAGCACGAAACAAGAAGCCCCCTCTCCCGCGTGCGGGAGAGGGGGTTGGGGGTGAGGGGGAGATGATGCGATATGTGCGGGTTTCACCGTGGCTTTG